>CAYWOW010000582.1:0-1503 GCA_964459005.1 uncultured Acetobacteraceae bacterium | reverse complement strand
CGCCCAGGCGCACGGCGCGACGCTGGGCGGTAAGCGCCTCGGCACGCTGGGCGACGTCGCCTGTTTTTCCTTCTATCCGACCAAGAATCTCGGCGCGCTGGGCGATGGCGGCGCGATCGCGACCGGAAATGCGGCGCTGGCCGAACGGCTGGCGGCGCTGCGGCAGTACGGCTGGTATCGGCACTACGTTTCCGACGCGGTCGGCGTGAACAGCCGGCTGGACGAACTGCAGGCCGCCATCCTGCGCGCCAAATTGCCGCATCTCGACGCCCAGAACGCACGCCGCGGCGCCATCGCGGCCCGCTACGACGCGGCGCTCGCGGGCGGCGGCATCGCGCCGCCGGCACGGCGACCTGGTGGCGTCCACGTGTTCCACCAGTACGTGCTGCGCGTGCCCAACCGCGCCGACGCGCAGGCGGCGTTGCGCGCCCGGGGCATCGGTAGCGGCGTGCACTATCCGGTGCCGGTGCATCTGCAGCCCGCCTATCGCGGACGGGTGGCGCTGGGACCGGCGGTCTGCCGCGCCAGCGAGCGTGCCGCGGCGGAGGTGCTGAGCCTGCCGATGTATCCAGAACTGTCCGACGCCGAGGTCGCCCAGGTTTGCGAGGCGATCGGGGCGCTTACGCCAGCGCGAGGGTGATGACGCCCGCCATGATCAGGCCGATCGCGGTCAGGTGCATCATGGTCAGCGGCTCGTGGAACGCGAAGTGGCCGATCAGCGCGGCGGCGATGTAGGAGATCGCGGTGAACGGCAGCGCCACCGACATCGGGATGCGCCGCAACGCGATGATGTAGAGCATCGCCGCCCCGCCGTACAGCACCAGCCCCAGGATGGTGCGCCAGTCCAGCAACTGGGTGACGAAATCAGGCGCGCCGGCCCCGGCCTTCAGCAGGGTCTGCCCGCCCATGCTGGTGGCGATCGCCGCCAGCAACACGGCCCAGTACATCACGCCGCGTCCCGCCGCACGGCGGCATCCGTGCTGCGCTCGATCAGCCGCACCGTGCCCTGCGGCTTGCCGTTGGCGGACAGGAAGGTGCGGCCGACGTACTCGCCCATCACCCCCAGCACCATCGACTGCACCCCGGAAACCAGCAGGATGACGGTCATGGTCGAGGCCCAGCCGCTCGGCGTGGCATGGGTGAACAACGCCTCGAAGATGGTGGCGGCGGCACCCACCATGCCCAGCGCCGCCATCGCCACTCCGGCGAAGATGGCCAGGCGCAGCGGCGCGAGGGAAAAACTGGTGGCGAGGTTGAGCCACAGCCGGATCAGCCGCCTCAGGTTGTAGTTGGACTGGCCCGTGGCCCGCGGCAGGTGGCGCACCTCGATGCTGTCGATGTGCTGTGTCACCTGCATGATCAGCCCGTCCACATAGGGATAGGGGCCGCGGTAGCGGGTGACGGAATGCACCACCAGCGCCGACATGCAGCGGAACGATGACAGATACAGGCCGCGCGGCTTGTCGAGCAGCCAGTCCGCCACCTTGTTGGCGAAGCGGCTGC
>CAYWOW010000581.1:0-1506 GCA_964459005.1 uncultured Acetobacteraceae bacterium | reverse complement strand
TACCAGTTCGGCTTCAGTCCGGACGGCAAGTTCCTGGTGGTGAATGCGCTTCACCGCGCCCAGGTCGATGTTTACGAGCCCGGCACCTACCGGCTGCTGAAGCGCTTCCCGTTGTCGTACATGCCCAGCCACTTCGCCTTCGCGCCGGACGGCGCCACCGTCTATGTGTCGCTGCAAGGCTCAGGCAGGCTCGCCGCCATCGATCTGCGCGCGATGGACGTGTTGTGGACCACCGAGGTGGGCCTCACGCCGGCCGGGGTGCTGTGGCTGAACGGCCGGGTGCTGGTGGCCAACATGGGCAGCGCCGATGTTGCCGTGGTCAACCCGGCCGACGGGCGGGTGGAGCGCCTCGTCCATGCGGGCAAGGGCGCGCACCAGCTTTTCCTCAGCCCGGACCGCAAGCGCGTCTACGTGAACATCCGGCTCGAAGTCGACAGCGTGATCGCGCTCGATGCCACCACGCTGGCCGTGGTGCGGCGGTACAAGGTGCCCGGCGGTGTCGATGACACCGCCTTCGCGCCGGATGGTAAGCTGTGGCTCACGCTGCGGATCACCAACAAGGTGGCGGTGCTCGACCCCGACAGCGGCCAGAGCGAGTTCATCGACGTGGGCCGTTCGCCGCACGGCATCTTCATCAATCCGCGGGCGGTGCTGCCGGTCTCGGTGGCGGCGCGCTGAGCCGATGATGGCCCCGTTCGACCTCGCGGCGGGCTGGCTGCAGCAGCATGCGGTGCTGCCGCTGCTCTATGCGCTCGGCATGATGCAGTGGGAGGACATCTCCTTCGGTTGGGTGCTGTTCTCCCTCTACGGCGCGGCCCAGGTGGCGGTGAGCTACGCGGTCTGCCTGCCGCTGGAGCACTGGCGCCCGGTGGAGCGTTGGCCGGATACGCGAGCGGTCGGCGTCGATGTGCTCTACACCTTGATCGCGCGCATCGGCCTGCTGCCGCTGGTCACGTTTGTCCTGTTCTACCAGGCGCAGGTGACGCTGGACGGCTGGCTCGCCGACCAGGGCTGGGTGCCGCCGATGCTGGAGCGGCTGGTTCCGTTCCTGCTCGGCCGGCCCGTGCTCACGTTCTGCATCTATGTCGTCATCCTCGATTTCTCGGAGTACTGGCGCCACCGGCTCAGCCACATATTCGGCTGGTGGTACTCGCTGCATGCCCTGCACCACGCCCAGCGGCAGATGACGTTCTGGTCGGACGACCGCAACCACGTGCTGGACGAGGTGCTTTCCTTCCTCTGGTTCATGGCGGTGGCGCTGCTGATCGGCATTCCGCCCATGCAGTTCCCGCTTCTCGTGCTGCTGGTGCGCCTGCTGGAAAGCATGAGCCACGCCAATGCGCGGATCAATTTCGGCTGGCTGGGCGAGCGTCTGCTGATCTCGCCGCGCTTCCACCGGGCGCATCACGCGACCACCGCGGCGGGCCGGCGGAGCGTGAACTACGGCTCGGTGCTGCCGTGGTGGGACATGCTGTTCGGCACCGCCGATTTCTCGCCCGAATACGC
>CAYWOW010000580.1:0-1509 GCA_964459005.1 uncultured Acetobacteraceae bacterium | reverse complement strand
GCTCTACCGGCGCATGGTTGAGAGCGTGCTCGACCGCGGCGCGTCGAAGCAATATCCCTATGCCGCGCGGGACTTTGCGTCCTGCGCGCGTCTCGCACCCCGATTGCCGGCTTCCGAGACGATCGAGTCGCACGCTACGTTTGTGGCGCGGCTCAGGAAGGTGCATGGCCGGAAATACGGGTTCTGGGGGCAGTTCGATCGGAAGGGATGACAGAGCGATGGCCAGGCGAGCCCTACCGCCCACCGCGAGCGACGACGAGGTGCTCGCGCTGCTCGACCGCTATCGCTGCCCCGTGCCGTTTCATGTCGTGCGTACCCGTTTCCTCGGCAGCATCGCCTCGCCAGGTCCGGATGCGTCTCCGATCAAGCTGGTGCAAGCCCTGTGGGGCGGCACGTTACCGGCCTTCGACAACCTCGATGCCGCGAATGAACTGATCGGTGCCCTGGTGATGGGGCTGTGGAACCGACTCACGCGCCACCAGGAGCGCTCGGCGCCCTTCCGGCTGACACGCATGAATGTTCCGGCCTCACGCGAGGGATTGGTAGCCCTCGCACGGCTGCGCCGGGAAGAGCTGGATGGTTTCGTGGATGGGTTGTTCGGCGATCAGGAGAGGCTCGACGTGCCGGAGCGGGCGGCCAAGGCGCTGGACGCGCTTGCTCAATTGCGCGCCATGGTGGAAGCCACCCGGGTACTGGCCGATGACACAAGTAAGCCCGCAGAGCCAGGCGAGATGGCGGTGACGCTCCACCACTTCCGGGAAATGACCCGGATCGCCGAGCATGAAATGCACGAAGTGGTGTTGTCCTGTACCCGCGCGCGACGGCAGATGATGCCGACGCTGCCGGCGCGGCGACCGACGGTGCATTGATTCCGTGGTGCTCTGACGATGTGCGCCCGCTACACCAGTATGCTCCACCCGGTGGTCGAGGACGTGCTGCAGGTCTGGCGGGTCGGCGCACTGGTGAGGCGGCGGGCGAACGCCGGCGCTGCTCCGCTCGCCCCGACAGCCGACTGACGGCCGCACCGGCCATGACCCAGCCCCCAACCCCGCGGCCCGAGAGCGAAGTGCTCGCGGGCATAGTCGAGCGGGTGACGTTCCACAACGCCGAAACCGGTTTTGCCGTGCTGCGGGTGAAGGCGCGCGGGCATGGCGACCTCGTCACCATCGTTGGCCATACCGCCGCGATCGCCGCCGGCGAATGGATCACCGTCACCGGCGAGTGGGTCAACGACCGAACCCATGGTCAGCAATTCAAGGCCCGGTTCCTGAAAACGTCCGCACCCACCACGGCCGAGGGGATCGAGCGCTATCTTGCCTCCGGCATGATCCGCGGCATCGGGCCGGTCTACGCCGGCAAGCTGGTTCGCGGCTTCGGCGAGGCGGTGTTCGACATCATCGAGGGCGCGCCGCACCGCCTGCGCGAGGTGGACGGGATCGGCGAGGTTCGGGCCAGGCGCATCGTCGATGCCTGGGCCGAGCAGAAGATGATCCGCGAGATCATGGTCTT
>CAYWOW010000579.1:0-1512 GCA_964459005.1 uncultured Acetobacteraceae bacterium | reverse complement strand
GAACCAGAAGGAGGTGGATGCCTGGCTGGAAAGCCAGGGCATCCATTTTCCCGGCACCAGTGCGAGCGACGCCGGCTCGATGACGCTGGAGGAGCTGGTTCGCCAGAAAGAAAGGTTGGAAGACCTGATCGCCGAGCGCGAAGCCGCGGCCGAGCAGAAACCCCTGACCAGGAAGGCTGGACCGGAGAAGCGGCAGGCCGGGCCGGCTCCCGCCTGACCGGGCCTTCCTATCGCACGCGCACCAGCCCGATCACGCCGACGCCGGCGTAGACGGCGCCGCACAGCAGCACTGCCGGCGCCACGCCGGCGGCATTGAAAAAGGTTGGCATCACCGCCAGCGTGACCAGAAGTCCAAAGTTGTTGACGAGGATGAAGGCGCGGACGGCGGCGGCGATGTCCGCGCGCGGCAGTTCGGTCTGGCGCATGGTGGCCACCATGATGTCCTGCATCGGGCCGCCGAAGGCGCCGATGGCGGCGGCGGCGCAGAACGCCGGCAGGCGCCAGGCCGGCGGCACCAGCAGCCCGGCGGCGCCCAGCAGCACCACCCCCAGCCCGCCCAGGCAGTTGCCGGCAAAAATCAGCCGGGCCGGGCGGGGCGGCATCGCCAGGTTGCCCACCACCAGCGTGCCCAGCAGGTTGGTGCAGCCATAGGCCGAGATCACCAGCCCGTAGGCGCCGAGCCCGGTGCCGCCGGGTCCGGTGATGCCGGCGCGCGCGATCATCAAGGGCAGGCCGAGGAAATAGGCGGCGGACCAGGCGCCGTTGATCACCCCGGTGAAGCACAGGTTGAACGACAGCAGCCGGTGGCCGCGCACCGCGGCGAAGCCACGGCGCACCGCGGTGAGCGCCCCCTCGCGCCGCGGCAGCACCGGCGCGGCGGGGCGCAGCCGCGCGATCGAGACGACGGCCGCCGCCGAGAGCAGGAACGTGACGGCATCCAGGGTGACGAAGTGGACCAGCGGAAACAGCGACGCGGTCAGCCCCACCAGCGCCGGGCCGAGCAGGCGGGCGATACGTTCGGTGGTGTCGAGCAGGGCATTGGCGGCGGGCAGCAGGGCGGGGTCGCGCGCCAGGTGGGGCAGGCTGGACTGTAGCGCGGGGCGGAACAGCGCCATGCCGCCGGCCAGCACCAGCACGCAGGCCACCAGGCCGAAGCCCGGCGGCCGGCCCGCCGCCAGCCACGCCGCCACCATCATCAGGAGTGCCGCCGCCCGGAAAAGGTCGGCGCCGATCATGACGCTCATCTGGCCGCGCCGGTCCGCCCAGCTTCCCGCCAGCAGGGTGACCGCCATCAGCACGCCGGCCTGCAGCGCGGAAAGATAACCGGCGGCGGTGCCGAACAGGCCGACGGCCACCCAGCTCAGCACGACGGCAAACAGCTGGTCGCCGAGCGCCGAGGTGGCCAGCCCCGCCCACAGCAGGGCCAGCACCGGGTCAGCCAGCGGCCGCAGCAGCCGCGGCACGCTCAGGTCCGGCGCTGCCAGTCCTGCACCTTGATGCGCGGCACTTCCT
>CAYWOW010000578.1:0-1512 GCA_964459005.1 uncultured Acetobacteraceae bacterium | reverse complement strand
GCTGGCATTCCGATCTCACCGGCGAGCGGACGTGGCACGTGGTCGGCGCGCTCCTTTTGGCCGCGTCCGGGCTGTCGGTCTGCACCCTGATCGGCGTCGGCCATCCGGTGGTGACGATGATCGCGCTGATCCTCGCGGTGATGGGCAGCCAATCCGTCGGCCCCGTGTTTTATTCGCTCCCCACCGCCATGCTGACCGGCACCGCCGCGGCGGGCGGCATCGCCATGATCAACTCGATCGGCAATCTGGGCGGCTGGCTTGGCCCGTGGGTCTACGGCCTGGTGAAGGATGCGACGGGCAGCACCAGTCTTGGGCTGCTCTGCCTGGCGTTGGGGCCGGTCATCGCCGCGATCGCGATCATCACGGCGGGCCACGACCGCCGGCTGGAACGCATGCCGCCGCGCATGTAGCAAGACTCATTGGGAAGGGCAGGGGGTTTTGTCCCCGGCTCCTCCCCAGGGCACTGCCGCCGTCGCCGGCGGCCGGTGTGCAACGGGCAGGAAACCGACATGGACGCAAACGCGCCGACGCTGGACAAAGTCGAGCCGATCGAACGGGAAACCATCAAGCGGGTGGGCTGGCGGCTGCTGCCGCTGCTCGTGCTCGGCTATTTCTGTGCCGCCCTCGACCGCTCGAACGTCGGCATGGCCGCCGCCACCATGAGCCCCGATCTGGGGTTCTCGAACGCGGTGTTCGGCTTCGGCGCCGGCCTGTTCTTCTTCGGCTACCTGCTGGCCGAGATCCCGAGCAACCTGTTCCTCAACAAGATCGGAGCGCGGCGCTGGATCGCCCGCATCCTGGTGACCTGGGGCATCATCTCCGGGCTGACCGCTTTCGTGTGGAACGACTGGAGTTTCTACGGCGTCCGCCTGCTCCTCGGCCTGGCCGAGGCCGGCTTCTACCCGGGCGTGCTGCTGTATCTGACCTGGTGGTTCCCTTCCTATTATCGCAGCCGGGCGACGGCGCTGTTCATGTCGGCCGCGACGATCTCGCTGATCGTCGGGCCGCTGGCCGGGGGGCTGTTGCTGCGTCTCAACGGGGTGTCGGGACTGGCGGGCTGGCAGTGGCTGTTCATCGTCGAGGCATTGCCGCCGATCGTCATGTGCTTCGTGATGTGGCACCTGCTGACCGACAAGCCGGCCGACGCTGCCTGGCTCCAGCCGGACCAGCGGACCTGGCTCGCCGAGCGGCTGGATTCCGAACGCGCGCAGCGCGAGGCGATCCGAAAATTCTCGCTTGGCCAGGCGTTCAGCAACCCGAAGATGTGGCTGCTGACGGCGGCCGAGTTCGGCCATCAGGTGGCGGGCTACGGGCTGGTGTTCTTCATGCCGCTGATCGTCAAGGGACTCGGCGTGCCCACCGACTGGATCGGACCGGTCAGCGCGGTGCCCTACCTGTTCGCTTTCGCGGCGATGCTCTTCTGGGGCTGGCATTCCGACCTCACGGGCGAGCGGACCTGGCACGTGGTCGGCGCGCTCCTGCTCGTCTCGGCGGGATTGGCGTCCTGCACCC
>CAYWOW010000577.1:0-1519 GCA_964459005.1 uncultured Acetobacteraceae bacterium | reverse complement strand
CCCGCTGATGAGCCTGCCGCGCGCTTTCGCCACCACGCCGGAGACGGTTCCCCCCGCCGCCCCCCTCGCCGCCAACCCCGCCGGCCTGCGTGTCTGGCGCCGCCGGCTCGGCCCGCGCCGGGGGCTGCGGGTCGGGCTGGCCTGGACCGGCAACGCCGAGCATCCGCTCGACGCGCTGCGCTCGCTGCCGCCGGACGCGCTGGCGCCGCTGCTCGGCGTGCCCGGCGTCGAGGCGCATGCCCTGCAACCCAAGGCGCGGCCGGCCGACAAGCGCATCCGCGCCCACCCCGACATCGCCGACTTCGCCGACGCCGCCGCGCTGGCCGGTCTGATGGACGTGGTGATCTCGGTGGACACCGCGATGGCCCATCTGGCCGGCACGCTGGGCAAACCGGTGTGGATTCTGCTTCCCCACGCCGCCGATTTCCGCTGGCTGCTGGACCGTGCCGATACGCCCTGGTACCCCTCGGCACGGCTGTTCCGCCAGGCGCGTCCGCACGATTGGGCCGGGGT
This sequence comes from uncultured Acetobacteraceae bacterium, assembly GCA_964459005.1. Lineage (GTDB taxonomy): Bacteria > Pseudomonadota > Alphaproteobacteria > Acetobacterales > Acetobacteraceae > Rhodovastum. Next base: position 1,006 of record CAYWOW010000577.1, on the reverse strand, counting down.
GGTCGACGCGGCGGCCCAAGCGCTGCGCCACCTCATTCGGTCCGGCGCCGGCCGATGAAGCGGGCGATGACCGAATCCCGCGTGACCTATGCCCGGATCGCCGGGCTGCGCCGGCAGCTTGCCGCCCGGCCCGGCGACGCGGCGGCCCTCTGCGCGCTGGGCACCGCGCTGTGGTGGTCCGGTCAGCGCGACGAAGGCATGGCCCTGCTGCAACAGGCCGTCGAGGCCGATCGCGGTTGTCTGGAAGCGGCCACCAACCTCGGCAACGTCCTGGTGGCCCTGGGCCAGGTCGAGGCGGCGGCGGCACACTACCGGACGGTGCTCGCCGCGCGGCCCGACGACGCCACGGCGCACTTCAACCTGGGCTGCGCCTGGCTCACCGCCGGCCGCCTGGACGACGCGGTGGCCGGTTTCCGGGCCGCGCTGGCGCTGCGCCCGGACTATGCCGCGGCGCTGAACAACCTGGGCAGCGTGCTCCGCCAGCAGGGCCGGCCGGCCGAGGCGCTGGACCACTACCGTCGCGCCGCCGCCGTGCGACCCGACCTGCCCGGAGTGCAGGGCAACATCGGCTCGGTCCTGCTGGCGCTCGGCCGTGCCGACGAAGCACTGACATCTCTGCGCACGGCGGCCCGGCTCGCCCCCGACGACGCGGAAGCCTGCAACAACCTGGGCGGCGTGCTGCTGGCCCTAGACCAGGCGCCGGAGGCGGCCGGCTGGTTCCGCCTCGCGGTCCGGAGCGATCCCGGGCTCCATCAGGCCCGCTTCGGCCTGGCGCTGGCGCTGCTGACCCAGGGCGCCTTCCGCGAGGGCTGGGAGGCATACGACGCGCGCTGGCTCGACCCCGCCTTCACCGGCGACGAGCACCGCTTCGAGCAGCCGGCCTGGCGCGGCGAGGAACCGGTGGCGGGACGCACGATCCTGCTGCACGCCGAGCAGGGGCTGGGCGACACGCTGCAATTCGTCCGCTACGCGCCCCTGCTGCGCGCCCGCGGCGCCCGCGTCGTCC
>CAYWOW010000576.1:0-1522 GCA_964459005.1 uncultured Acetobacteraceae bacterium | reverse complement strand
CGCTCTACACGCGCCAGCAGGGCTACGATGTGCAGATCAGCTTCCCGCGCGAGGGTATCGGTTCGGCGGCCGAGTGCATCGCCCTGTTGCAGGGCGCCCGCAATCCGGAGCCAGCCAAGAAACTGATCGACTGGGCGACCAGCCCCGCCATGCAGTCGCTCTACGTCAAGGAGAAGATCAACTTCCTGCCGGCTAACGCAAAGGTGCAGCCGGACCCGACCATGGTGGACATGCTGAAAAACGCCAAGGTGCTGGAGATCGACGACAACTGGGCTGGCGCCAACCGCGAGCGTATCGTCGCCCGCTGGGTCGCCGAGGTCCTGAATTCCTGATACCGCGGTGAGCTTACGTTCCATCCGGGCAGCCGATCCGCTGCGAACAGCCGTGCTCGGCCTGATCTGGCTGCTGCTCGCGCTGTTCGTGGTGTTTCCGCTGCTGATGCTCGGAATCCGCGCAGCGACCGACAATGGTACGTTCGACCTGATGCCGGCGATTAATGCCCTGCGCCAGGCCAACACGCTGCGCGCTTTCCTCAACAGCCTGCTGCTGGCCACCCTGGTCGGTGTGCTCGGCACGGCGCTCGGCTTCCTGTTCGCCTTCACCGTTGCCCGCGCGCGGATCGGACGCGTGATGGCGTGGCTGCTCGACACCGCGACGCTGCTGCCGCTGATCTCGCCGCCCTTCACGACATCCATCGCCTTCGTCTTTTCGTTCGGCCCGCGCGGCTTCATCACGCACGGCGTGCTGGGCTGGGACAATGCCCAGGTCTATGGACTGCGCAGCACGCTGGTGGCCGAGGCCCTGACCTATTTTCCGCTGGCCTACATGGCGCTGCGGCCGATGCTCACCGCGATCGGCGGCAACCTGGAGGAAATGGCGTTCAGCCTCGGCAGCAGCCGCTGGCGCGCGTTCCGAACGGTGACGCTGAAGCTGACCGTGCCGGGCCTGGCAAACGCGTTCCTGCTGCTGTTCGCTGCTTCCTTGGCCGACTTCGCCACGCCGTTGATTTTGGCCGGCAACGATCTGCCGGTTCTGCCGACCGAGGCCTATCTGCAGATCACCGGCATGTTCGACCTGAAGGGCGGCGCCGTGCTGTCGCTGCTGCTGCTGGTTCCCGCCCTGCTGGTGTTCCTGCTGCAACGGCGGCTGGTCGCGCGGCGCAGTTACGTGACGCTGGGCGGCAAGGGGGGGCGCGCCAGCGCCGGCGACAGCGTCACGCCGAAATTGCGCGGGTTGCTGGTAATCGGCTGCATGCTTGTCGTGCTGTTCATCTTCTATCTCTATGGATTGCTCGCCTACGCCTCGGCCGTGCGCGCCTTCGGCGCCAACGGAACGCCAACGCTGGCCAACTATCGCGTCGTCTTCACCCAGGGCCTGCCAGCGATTCGCGACACGCTGATCATCGCTGCGATTGCCATGCCGCTGGGCGGGTTGTACGGTGTCCTGGTCGGCAGCCTGGTCGGGCGCGTGCGCGGCGGCCAGGCGCTGGAGTTGGTCAGCATGATCAACTACGCGCTGCCCG
>CAYWOW010000575.1:0-1529 GCA_964459005.1 uncultured Acetobacteraceae bacterium | reverse complement strand
GCCTGCTCGACAAGCCGTACAGCCTCAAGGAGCTGGCCCAGGCCGTCCGCACGGCATTGGACAGCGGCGGCGGTCGAGGGAACATGATACACCCGGCGGCCGGAAGGGGTTGACGCGACCCCCTTGCGGACCATCGACTGGCAGGGTTATCGCGACGATCTTCCCCGACGTTCAGGACAGCATGACAGACCTCCTCGCCATCGAAGGCCTCCGCACCGTCTTTCGCACCGGATCGGGCGAGGTCGCCGCCGTGGATGGCGTGTCGCTGGCGGTGGCGAAGGGGCGCACGCTGGGTATCGTCGGCGAAAGCGGCTGCGGCAAGTCCGTGCTGTCGCTGTCCATCATGCGGCTGGTGCCCAGCCCCGGGCGGGTCGCCGCGGGGCGGGTGATGTTCGACGGGCGCGACCTGCTGGGTCTGCCGATGGCCGACATGCGCCAGATCCGCGGCGCGCGCATCGCCATGATCTTCCAGGAGCCGATGACCAGCCTGAACCCGGTGTTCACGGTCGGCGACCAGATCACCGAGGCGATGCGCGCGCACGACCGTTCCTCCTCCTCGGCGGCGCTGAAGGCGAAGGCGATCGAGGCGCTCGGCCGCGTCCGCATCCCGGCGCCGGCGCGCCGCTTCGACGAATACCCGCACCAGATGTCGGGCGGCATGCGCCAGCGCGTGATGATCGCCATGGCGCTGGCCTGCGACCCCGACCTGCTGATCGCCGACGAGCCCACCACGGCGCTCGACGTGACGGTGCAGGCGCAGATCCTCGACCTGCTGCGCGAGTTGCAGGCGCAGAGCGGCATGGCGATCATCCTGATCACCCACGACCTCGGCGTGGTGGCCGAAATGGCCAACGAGGTGGCGGTGATGTACGCGGGCAGGGTGGTCGAGCGCGCCTCGGGGGCGGCGATTTTCGACGATCCGCAGCACCCCTACACGCTCGGGCTGCTCGGCAGCATTCCCAAGCTGGAGGAAACGCGGGAACGCCTGCTGGCCATCGAGGGAGCGGTGCCGGCGCCGTTCGCCTTGCCCGCGGGCTGCCGGTTCAACCCGCGCTGCGTGTTCGCGCTGCCGCGCTGCGCCGAGGTCGATCCGGGGTTGCAAGAAGTCTCGCCCCACCATTTCGCCGCCTGCATCCGCGCCCCGGTCGAACTGGCCGTCGCCGGGGAGGTCGCGGCATGATTCCCCTGCTTGAAGTCGAGAACCTCGCCAAGCACTACCCGGTCAAGCGCGGCCTGGTGCTGGCCAGGACGGTGGGCACGGTGCGCGCCGTCGATGGCATCTCGTTCAGCCTGCAACGGGGCGAAACGCTGGCGCTGGTGGGCGAATCGGGCTGCGGCAAGTCGACCACGGCGCGGCTGGTGCTGCGCCTGATCGAGCCCACCGCCGGCACCGTGCGGTTCGAGGGCGTCGACATCACCACGCTCTCCGGCGCGCCGCTGCGCCGCCTGCGCCGGCGCATGCAGATCGTCTTCCAGGACCCCTTCGCCAGCCTCAACCCGCGCATGACGGTGGGCGACATCCTGGAGGA
>CAYWOW010000574.1:0-1530 GCA_964459005.1 uncultured Acetobacteraceae bacterium | reverse complement strand
CGGCCACCCGCGCCGCCTCGCGCACCGCGTCGTCATAGGTGCCGGCGACCCGCCGCACCTCGGCCCCGTAGCGCGCGATGGCCTCGGCCCGGCCGGGGCTGACGGCCTGGTGGATGAAGATCACGCACCGGCAACCGAACCGCTGCGCCCCCCAGGCCACGGCGCGGCCGTGATTGCCGTCGGTGGCGCAGGTCACCGTCACCGCCCGCGGCGCCCGCCCGCGCAGCAGTCGCGCCACCGCATAGGCGCCGCCCAGCGCCTTGAAGCTGCCGAGCCCGAAGCGCTCCGCCTCGTCCTTCAGCCGCACCGCCGTCACGCCCGCCCGCTGGGCGATGGCGGGCAGGTCGCGCAGCGGCGTCGGCGCATAGCCCGGCCAGGACGTGATCGTCTCGCGGGCCTGGCGAAATCCGCTCGCGGGCAGGACGACACTGTCCGGCACGCCGGCACGCGGGTTGGCAAACAGGCTGAACGGACAGGGATCGAGCACCAGCGTCACCGACAACGACGGCAGCGTCAGTATACCAGAAACGCCTGGTACGCCTCGATCATGTCCTCGACGGCGGTTTCGTATATCCGCTTGCCGTGCTCGGGCGAGGACAGCGACGGCGCCGAACCGATACGCCCATCCGGGAAACGGATCCGGAAATCGCCCGCCTCGAAGAACCCGCCCGACTTCGGCGCCACGTGCGGCGACATCTGCGCCTGCTTGATCGCCTGCGGCTGGTAGTACTGCGCCAGCGACACTTCCGAACAGGTGGCGTGGCTGCCCTCGGCATCGCCGTAGAGCTCCTGCGTCAGCGCGTGCGTGCGCGGCCCCGACCAGAATGTCATCCGGCAGCGCACCCTGGCCTCCACCTCGCCGAACGAGTGCTTCGCGTAGAGCTCGCTGAACGCGGCGGTCACGCTGGCGACGTTGCCGCCATGGCCGTTGATGAAGAAGAACCGGCGGAACCCGTGCACGGCGAGCGACTGCACCACGTCGCACACCACCAGCATCAGCGTCGAGGGCCTGAGCGTCGCCGAGCCGGTGAAGGCCAGGTGGTGCTGCGACATCCCGTAGGCCAGCGTCGGCGCCACCATGCAGCCGATCCGCTCGCCCACCCCCCGGGCGACGAACTCGCTGGTCAGATGGTCGGTGCCGATCAGCCCGTTCGGCCCGTGCTGCTCGACCGAGCCGATCGGGATGATGATGCCGGTCTGAGCGCGCAGGTAGTCTTCCACCTCATGCCAGGTGCACAGCGCGAGTTGCATGTTCCGTTCCCCCCTATGGTGTGATCGAGACGCCGCCGAACGGCTGGCCGCCGAAGAAATGCAGCTTGAACCCCTTCACGTTGCTGCGCACCGGCACGAAGACCTGGCTGTCGGCGAACAGCATCAGCGGCACCTCGTCGAAAATGACCTGCTGGGCCTGCTGATACAGTTTCGCCCGCGCGTCGGTATCGGTGATGACGTTGGCCTGGGCGACCAGGTCGCTGTAGGCGCGGTTGCACCATTTCGGGATGTTGCGGCCGGTGTTCATCGCCTCGCAGG
>CAYWOW010000573.1:0-1545 GCA_964459005.1 uncultured Acetobacteraceae bacterium | reverse complement strand
CGCGCTCATGCCGGAGCTGAAGGAACGGGCAAAGACGCTGGTGGAACTCGCTGAAGCCGCAAGTTTTCTTGCCCACCCGCTGCCGCTGCCAATGACCCCTAGGGCGGCCGCGCTGCTGGGCGGGGAAAACCGGCTGATGCTGCGCGAGGTGGCGGCGGCGCTGGCGGCGACCGATTTCTCCCCGGCCGCGCTGGACTCGGCGCTGCGCGCCTATAGCGAGCGCACCGGCCGCAAGCTGGGCACGGTGGCGCAGCCCCTGCGCGCGGCGCTGACCGGCAGCACGGCGAGCCCCGGCATCGAGGCGGTACTGGTGGCGCTGGGGCGCGACGAGGCGCTGGCGCGGATCGAGGCGGCCGTGGCCTGAGCCCCTGGCCTTGTTTCGTCTGGGCGGCTAACGTTTCCCCCGCACACAGCCGGGACTCGGATCTTGAACAACCCGCCCCGCCACCTGCTCCAGATCGAGGGCCTGCTTCCGCCGCAAATCGCCGCCATGCTGGATCTGGCGGAAAGCTACGTGTTGCTGAACCGTTCCGGCAAGACGCAGCGTGACCTGCTGCGGGGCCGCACGCTCATCAACCTGTTTTTCGAGGATTCCACCCGCACCCGCACCAGTTTCGAGCTGGCCGGCAAGCGGCTGGGGGCCGACGTCATCAACATGTCGGTCTCCACCAGCAGCGTGAACAAGGGTGAGACGCTGCTGGACACCGCGGCGACGCTGAACGCCATGCATTGCGACCTGCTGGTGGTGCGCCACGACCAGTCCGGCGCGCCGGCGCTGCTGGCGCAGAAGGTCGACGCCGCGGTCATCAACGCCGGCGACGGCACCCATGAGCATCCGACCCAGGCGCTGCTGGACGCGTTGACCATCCGCCGCCACCGGGGCGCGCTGGAGGGCCTGGTGGTGGCGATCTGCGGCGACGTGCTGCACAGCCGGGTGGCGCGCTCGAACATCCACCTGCTGACCACCATGGGCAGCCGGGTGCGGGTGATCGGCCCGCCCACGCTGATCCCCCCCGCCGTCGAGCGGCTCGGGGTCGAGGTGTTCAACGACATGAAGGCCGGGCTGGCGGGCGCCGACGTGGTGATGGCGTTGCGCCTGCAGAAGGAGCGCATGGCGCGCGGGCTGGTGCCCAGCGCGCGCGAGTTCTTCCGCTTCTACGGGCTGGACGCGGCCAAGCTGGCCTGGGCCAAGCCGGACGCGGTGGTCATGCATCCCGGCCCGATGAATCGCGGCGTGGAGATCGACAGCGCGGTCGCCGACGACCCGGAACGCAGCCTCATCAGGGAACAGGTGGAAATGGGAGTGGCGGTACGCATGGCCGTACTCGATCTGCTGGCCCGCCAGGCGCGCCGCAATGACTGACACGCTGATAACGAATGTCCGCCTGCTCGACCCGGCGAACGGGTTGGACCAGCCCGGCGAGCTGCTGATCCGCAACGGGAAGATCGTCGACCTCGGCCCCGGGCTGGGCCGGCCGGACGGGGTCGTCACGGTGGATGGCGCGGGCGCGGTGCTGTGCCCGGGGCTGGTCGACATGCGCGCCG
>CAYWOW010000572.1:0-1554 GCA_964459005.1 uncultured Acetobacteraceae bacterium | reverse complement strand
TACGCCACCGCCGGCATCTGGGCGCCCATCCTGCTGACGCTGGTGCGGCTGTGCCAGGGCTTCGCCGCCGGCGGCGAATGGGGCGGGGCCGCCACCTTCCTCGTCGAATTCGCGCCCACCGGCCGGCGCGGCTACATCGGCAGCTACCAGCAGGCCAGCGTCGGCGCCGGCCTGCTCGTCGGCTCGGGCTTCGTGGCTTTCCTGGCCTATCTCCTCGGTCAGGAAGCGCTGGCCGCCTGGGGCTGGCGCATCCCCTTCATCTGCGGCATCGCGGTTGCCGGCTTCGCGATCTATTTCCGTCTGCGGTTGCCCGACACCCCCCAATTCGTGGCGATCGAACAGCAACACATCGTTTCCAAACAGCCGCTGCGCGACCTGTTCACCGAGCATTGGCGCGAACTGATCACCCAGTTCGGCATCACGGTTCACAACACCGTCAGCTACTACATCACCCTGCAATACATGCCGACGTGGCTGACCTCGGTCGCGAAGATGCCCCAGAGCCAGGCCCTGCTGGTCAGCACGATCGGGCTGGCGGTCCTGGTTTGCGCGACCCCCTTCATCGGCGCGCTGTCCGACCGGATCGGGCGCAAGCCGCTGCTCATCACGTCCTGCGTCGGTTTCATCGTGCTGTGCTATCCGCTGTACAAGCTGGCCAGCACGGCCACCTTCGGCATCGTGCTGTCCGTGCAGATCGTCCTGGTGCTGCTGACCGCGACCTATTCGGCCTGCGTGCCGGCCACCTACGCCGAGATTTTCCCGACCCGCGTGCGCTATTCCGGCCTGTCGGTCGGCTACAACTCAGCGGTGCTGGTGTTCGGCGGGTTCGCGCCGTTCATCGCCACCTGGCTCGTCTCCACGACGGGAAACACGCTGTCGCCCACTTTCTACGTGATCGGCTGTGCCATCCTGACGCTGATCTTCGTCCTCAGGATGCGCGAGACCGCCTTCACGCCGCTACGTAGCTGACTGGACAGGGGGCGGCATGCCGCCCCCTACCGCTTTCGCCAGCCGCCGCTCGTACTCCTGCGCCAGCAACGTCATTGGAAACAGCAGGAGGAAATAGATCACCGCCACCATCGTATAGGTCTCCAGCGGCCGGTACGTGTCGGCGGTGATCAGCTGGCCCTGATAGAGCAGGTCGGGCACCGCGATGGTGGACACCAGCGAGGTGTTCTTCAACTGGATGATGGACTGGTTCATGAACGGCGGCACCATCCGCCGGACGGCCTGCGGCAGCACCACCCGGCGCATCATCGGCCACCAGCGCAACCCCAGCGCCCGCGCCGCGTCCCACTGGCCGCGCTCGATGGAAATGATGCCGCCCCTGAAAATCTCGGCATAGAACGCGGCGGTGTAGAGCGACAGCACCGCCACCGCCGCCACCGTCGCCGGTATCTGGATGCCCATCAGCACGGGCAGCGCATAGTAGAACCACACGATCTGCACCAGCAGCGGCGTGCAGCGGAACACCTCGGTCAGCGCCACCACCGGCGCGTTCACCAGCCGCGACCGCGACAGCCGCGCCATGCCCATCATCAGGCCCAGCGTCAG
>CAYWOW010000571.1:0-1571 GCA_964459005.1 uncultured Acetobacteraceae bacterium | reverse complement strand
GCGGTGGATCAGGTCGTGCTCGGCCTCGATGAACCAGTGGATGATCTTTTCGGGCCGCTCGCTGTGCATCAGGTGGTTCGGCCGCGGCGACAGCAGTTGCAGGTCGATCCGGTGGGCGTCGAGCGAGGGGACGTGGCCGAGCGGCCCGCTCTCTGGGGTCATCAGGGCGGCGCGGATTTCGTCGTCGGTGAAATCGGGCGGGCTGGGCCCATCGACGCCACGGCTGGCGAGCAGCAGCGCGCGATAGGCCCAGAGGCGTTGCGGGGCACTGGTATGGCCGTGGCAGTCGATGAGCATGCGGACGGAACCTTGCTTGTTCAGGGCGCCGGGACTCGATATCAGCCGGCCCTGCTCCTGGCCAGCGTCGGCGCCAAGGCAGGCTGGCCAGCCCGGTCGCGCCGATGTTTGGACGAAATTGTGGGATCAGATCCCAGATTTCTGGAGCTTACGGGGCCAATCACGCGCTGGCAAGGTCAAATCCGCTCATGTGATCCATAATGCGGGACAACAGACTGATTGACGGGACAGCGACGGCGTCGTAAACAAGCGGGCGTGGTTTCAGGCAAGGACACCGTGAACAGGCCCGTCGCAACGACACCCGTCGCCACGCGTGTCTCCGGCCCTTGCCCTGGGCTTGCCGGCGCAACGACGCCGCAATATGGAACGTTCCGATCCGGCCAGCGGAAAAGGGGCGGCGCCATGAGTTCCCCGCCTCAACGCGAGGATCCGAACGGAAATTCCTGGGAGAACGAAAATGAAAGCCAACATGGCCGTTGACGGGGCCATACCGCCTGCTGCCGAACTGCCCGAAACCAGTCTCGCCGTCGTTGTCGGGTCGAGCATGATCGGCACCACGATCGAGTTCTACGACTTCTTCATCTACGGCACGGCGGCGGCGCTGGTTTTCCCGCAGGTGTTCTTCCCCACGCTGTCGCCCATCTACGGTCTCATGGCGGCCTATGCCACGCTGGCGATCCCGTTCACGACCCGCCCGATCGGCGCGGTCCTGTTTGGCCACTACGGCGACCGCTATGGCCGCAAGAAGATGCTGATCCTGGCGCTGCTCGTCATGGGCCTGGCCACTTTCGCGATGGGGCTGGTGCCGGGCTACGCCACGATCGGCTTCTGGGCGCCGATCGCCGTGATCATTCTGCGCCTGCTCCAGGGATTCGCCCTCGGCGGCGAGTGGGGCGGGGCGGCGGCGATGGTCATCGAATACGCGCCGGCGAACCGGCGCGGCTTCTATGGCACCTTCGTGCAACTCGGCAACGTCGTCGGGCTGTTCACCTCCGCCCTCGTCTTCGCCGCCATCCCGCGGAGCAGCCTGCTCGCGGGCGGCTGGCGGATCCCGTTCCTGATCAGCATCATCGTCCTGGCGGTCGGCCTCTACATCCGCAATCACATCAACGAAACGCCGTTGTTCCGCGAACTGACGCGCAAGGGCGCCGAGCGGGCCGCGCCGGTCCTGGATGTTCTGCGCAACGGCAAGAAGGCCGTGCTGCTCGCCATGGGCGTGCGCACCGGCGAGATCATCCTGGGCTGGCTGGTGATCGGCTTCCTGCTGTCCTACG
>CAYWOW010000570.1:0-1577 GCA_964459005.1 uncultured Acetobacteraceae bacterium | reverse complement strand
ATCATTCTTGGTCGCCGAGGTCGCGATCGCCCAGCTTTCGTCCGGCGACACCCACACCGACATCGGCGGCCCGACCACGCTGCCCGGCACGTCGATGCTGGACAACACGCGCGGCGGCGCCTTGCCGAACTCGATCACGCTCAGCGTGTCCGGCTTCACCGGGGCGGTCGCGACCTGCACGCCGTTGACCAGCTGGGTATGGCCGTCGTTGACCGAAACCGCCATGTCCGCCCACGCCGGCAAGGCGACCGAAGCGGCGAGCAGACATGCGAACGTCATCCGGTACATGCAATCCCTCCCATGGACCACTTCGTTAAACTTTCGGTCCATTATCGCGCCGCGGTCATGGCACCGGCAAGCGGGAAAGCGGCCATGCCGAAACAATTGGCCTGCCGGTGCGAGCCGACCGCCCCCTGGGCAAGCCGCGCCGGACGGACGATATAGTCCGCCAACTCATCGGGACGGAGTTCGCACGTGCGCATTTCCCTGTTGCTGGCCGCGCTGTCGCTGGCCTCCCCCGCCCTCGCCCAACCCGCGGCGCGACCGGACGCGGCGCACCCGGATGCGGCGCGACCGGAAGCCGCCGCGGTGCGCCCGCCGCTGCCGGCGGACAGCGTGACGCACCACACGCTGACCCTCCCCGGCCGCACCCTGCACTTCACCGCCACCGCCGGCTCGTTCCGCCTCAGCGACGCGCAGGGCCACCCCCAGGCCGACATCGCCTACACCTCCTACACGCTCGACGATGCCGACCCGCGCACCCGGCCGGTGGCCTTCGCGGTGAACGGCGGACCGGGGGCGTCCTCGGCCTGGCTGCAACTGGGCGCCATGGGCCCGTGGCGGGTGGAACTGGCGAGCCCGCCGGTGCCGTCGGCCTCTCCGACGCCGGTGCCCAACACGGACACCTGGCTGGACTTCACCGACCTGGTGTTCATCGACCCGCCCGGCACCGGGTTCAGCCAACTGGCCACCGCGGCCGAGGAATTGCGCCACAAATTCTGGTCGGTCGACGGCGACATCCCGCCGCTCGCCGAAGTGGTGCGGCGCTGGACGGTGAAGCAGGGCCGCGTCGCCTCACCGCGGCTGATCGTGGGCGAGAGTTACGGCGGCTTCCGCGGCCCGCGGCTGGTCCGCGCGCTGCAAACCGACGAAGGGCTGGGGGTCGGCGCCCTGGTGATGGTCTCGCCGGTGCTGGACTTCGGCTGGCCGGCCTGGGGCACCGACCCGGTGTCGATGATGAGCCGGCTGCCCAGCATGGCGGCGGTGGCCGCCGAGGCGGCCGGGAAGGAGCCGGACCTGGCGGCGGTCGAGCAATACGCCAGCACCGAATTCATCGCCGACCTGCTGCGCGGACCGCGCGACACGGCCGCCGTCGATCGGCTGACCGCCCGCGTCGTCGCGCTGACCGGACTCGACCCCACGCTGGTGCGCCGCCTCGCCGCGCGGATCGACATGCACAGCTTCCAGCGCGACCGGGTGCGGGGCGAGATCGCGAGCGCCTACGACGCCACCGTGGCCTCGCCGGATGCGGCCCCCAACGCGGCCTGGAACGTCCAGCCCGACACCCTGCTGGACGG
>CAYWOW010000569.1:0-1582 GCA_964459005.1 uncultured Acetobacteraceae bacterium | reverse complement strand
CCCCATCTTGGCGAAACGGTCGCATTGTCGTAACAGGGACCATGGATACGCTCTCGGAATTACGCCTGGCCTCGACGCATGCGGGTCTGCACGAACCCGACGCCGGATATGCGCGCGGGTGGCCCCTGGAAAACGGATGATCTGACCCGCCGATGCAGACCAGGACGGACCGAGCGCTCCCAGGCGCCCCCAGGAGCGGCATAGATCCCGCCAGCGCGATCGCCATGGCCGTGCTGCTGGCTGCCCTCGTGCTGGTGCTCGCCACCGCCATCACCTCGCCGCTGAAGGACGACGTTGCCTGGCTGCTCTATGTCGCGCGCAAATGGCTGGGCGGGGAGCGGCTCTACGAGGACATCGTCGAGGTCAATCCGCCGCTGATCGTGTGGATCTACGCCCTGCCCGCCATGGTCTCGAGCTGGCTCGGGGTGTCGCCGAAAACCGTTTCGGAGCCGATGTTCGCCGCCCTGCTGCTGGGCTGCGCCTGGTGGACGGCGCACCTGCTACACGGCCGGGCGGCCCTGTTCGAGCGCCGGCTGCCGGTGTTCGGCGCCATCGGCACGGTGTTGCTGCTGCTGCCCGGGGTCGAGTTCGGCCAGCGCGAGCATCTGCTGGTGGCCACCGCCCTGCCCTACCTCGCCCTGTTGGCGCGTGAAATGCAGGGCGAGCCCGAGCCGCGGCAAACGGCCGTGCTGGTCGGCGTGCTGGCGGCCCTGGGCTGCGCGCTGAAGCCGAGCTACGTGATGGCATTCGGGCTGATCGAACTGGTGGGCTGGCTGCGCGGCACCCGGATCACCCGCCTCTGCGTGCTGTCCGCGGTGGCGACGCTGGGCGTGTACGGGATGGGCGTGCTGGTGTTCTGCCCCGCCTTCCTGGAAAACGCGGTGCCGCTGGCGCTGGCGCTGTACGGCGCCACCGATACGCCGTGCGGGGAGATCCTGGCGCAAAGCCAGATCCTGCTGGGCGGGGTCGCGGTGACGGTGCTGCTGGCCGTGCAGGCGCGGCGCACGTTGCCGCAGCAGCCCTTCCTGCGCGCCCTGCTGGTCGCGCTCGCCACGTTCGCCCTCGCGGCCACTGTTTCCTACATCCTGCAAGGCAAGAACTGGTTCTATCACAGCCTGCCCGCCTCCACCGTCGCCGTGCTGGCGCTGCTGCTGTGGACGGCCGCGGTGCTGCGCGAGCGGCCGCGGCTGACCCTCCGCTTCGTCCTTCCGGCGCTGCTGGTGCTGGCCACGCTCGGCGAATTCGCCTGGTCCGACTACGCGCGCCTGCAAAGCTGGGTGGCGGCGGCGGTCGAGCCGAACCTGTCGACCGAGGTGAAACTGGAACGGCTGGTCAAGCGCGAGAACGCCAAGACCTACATCGCCTTCTCCGAGTGGATCGCGCTGGGCTTCCCGGTGGTCAATAACACCGGGGTCACCTGGGCCAGCCGCTTCGACTCGATGTGGGCGCTGAAGGGCGAACTCTGGCGGGCCAAACAGGACGGCACGGCGCCGAAGGACTGGCCGATCCGGCGCTGGATCACCCACGATTTCGTCGCCACCTGCCCGGACCTCGCCGTGGTCGATACCCGCGAAGGCATCAA
>CAYWOW010000568.1:0-1588 GCA_964459005.1 uncultured Acetobacteraceae bacterium | reverse complement strand
CCCTTGCGCGGGATCTTGTCGCCGGCCGAGACGTCGATGACATAGATCGTCAGATCGGCCAGTTCCGGGCTGAACGTCGCCGCCAGGTTGTCGCCGCCGCTCTCGATCAGGATGATGTCCAGATCAGGGAATTTTTCGCGCAACTCGGCGACGCCGGCGAGGTTGATGGAGGCGTCCTCGCGAATCGCGGTGTGCGGGCAGCCGCCGGTCTCGATGCCGAGAATGCGCTCGGGCGGCAGCGAACCGGCACGGGTCAGGAATTCCGCGTCCTCGCGCGTATAGATGTCGTTGGTGATGGCGGCGATGCTGTAGCGCTCGCGCAGGGATTTGCAGAGCGCGTCCATCAGCGCGGTCTTGCCGCTGCCGACGGGTCCGCCGACGCCCACACGCAGCGGGCCGTTGGGAGATTTCATGACCTGAACAGCCTCGTGTACTGGGTTTCGTGGCGCATGGCGGCGAGATCGGCCCGCCAGCAGGCGCCGCCCGCATCGTCGAGCGTGGCGCCGCGCGTTTGTTCGGCGACGGCGAGAAAGACCGGCTCCAGCGCGGCCAGCACGCGCAGCCCCGCGCTCTGGCCGAGCGGCACCAGACGCACCGCGGCGGAAATCATGTTGGCAGTCCCGGCCTGGAGGAATCCCGCGCACGCGGAATCGGCGGCGATGGCGTGCGCGCCGGCGAGCGCGCCGACCGCGACCGGATAGGGGAGATCACGGAACCCGGCAATGCCCGCCGCCCCCCAGGGCGCCGCGGCGAGGACAAAAGCGTTGCCCTGGCCCAGGGTTTCGGCGAGGCGCTCACGTGCGGGCTGGATCGCGCGGGCGAATTGGGCGATCTCCGCGAGCGCCGCCGCGTCGGCGTGCGCGCCATGCGCGTGGCGCAGCAGGATGGCGTCGGCGCGGCCGGCACCGTGGCGCAGCACGTCCTCCAGCCAGCTTCGCAACGCGGCTTCGTCGGCGATGTCGCCAGTCTCCACCGCGAACTCCACGCCCTGCGACCAGGCGAAGCCGCCGGTGGGAAAGGCCGGCGACAGCCACGCCAGCAGGCGCAACAGGGCGGCGTCAATCATGGTTGTGTTCATGGCCGTGGGCATAGGCGCCGGATTCGGGGTCGAACGGCGCCGCGATGCGCTCCACGTGGCCGCCCAGCCCCGTCACCATCGCCTCGATGACGGCATCGGCGCGGATGCGGATGCGGTCGTGCAGCAGTTGCACCGGCAGGTGGCGATTGCCCAGGTGCCAGGCGATGCGCAGCAGGTCGCCCGCGTCATGGGCATGGATCTCGGCCAAGGTTTCCGCGCGGGCCTGCACGAACACCACGCCGCCTGCTTCCAGCACCAGCCCGTCGCCGTGGCGCAGCCGCGCGGCATGGGGCAGGTCGAGCAGCACATCGTGTCCGGCGTCGGTGCGCAACAGGATGCGGCGGCGGTGCCGGCCGTCGAAATCCAGCGCCACCCGATCGGTCGCGGTCGCCGGATCCCAGGCGCCGGCTGAAAGAATCGCGGAACTGCGCATCAGAACAGGAAGTAGCGCTGCGCCATCGGCAGCACGACGGCCGGCTCGCAGGTCAGCAGAACGCCATCGGCGCGCAC
>CAYWOW010000567.1:0-1595 GCA_964459005.1 uncultured Acetobacteraceae bacterium | reverse complement strand
AACCTTGCCCTGTTCCTCGGTGATGGTGCGGGCCAGCGCCGCCTCGTTGGCGCGGATTTTTGCGGCGATGGCGCGCAGGTGGCCGGCCCGCTCGATGGCGGGCAGCTTCGCCCATGACAGTTGCGCCGCCGCCGCGGCGGTCACCGCCGCATTGACGGCGCCGGCGTCGCTGTCCGGGATTTCGCCGATGGGCCGTCCGGTCGCGGGGTTGAGGACGGGGATGGCCGCATGGCGCGACTCGTGAAACCGCCCGTCGATGTAGTTCTGCTCCATGGTCGTTTCCCTCCGTTGCGGTTGGTATGGCGTTGGGCGGCCTGTCCGCCACCCCCGAAGGCAGCCTAGACCGCGATCCCGGCCCTGGGCAAACGGGTCCCGAGCCTACGGCACGGCCGCAAGTTCCCCCGCCAGCTTCTTCCTGAGCCCCTCGAGGATCACCGCGGTAAACCCGGTGCCGAACCGCCGGGCGCCGGCGTCGTAGAGCGCCAGCGTCTTGTCGATGTCGGTGACGTAGGCCGACGCCTTGACCGTGACGTTCGGCCCGACCGTGGCCCGCATCAGCCGGATGTCCGCGACGGTGGCGCCGCCGGGCTGGGTGGCCGTCGATGTTTTCACGAACGCCGCGCCCGCCCGCTCGGCGATGGTGCACGCCGCCACTTTCTCCTCATCAGTCAGGAAGTAAGTCTCGAGGATGACTTTCACGATGGCGCCATGCCGGTTCGCCGCCTCGACCACGCCGGCGATGTCGCGCTCCACGAAGTCATGGAGCCGCGACTTCAGCGCGCTGATGTTGATCACCATGTCGAGTTCCACGGCGCCGTTGTCGAGCGCCCATTCGGCCTCGCGGCGCTTGACCTCGGGGGGGTTCAGTCCCTGCGGGAAGGCGATGGGGGCGCAGAGCCGGACGTCGGAGCCCTGCAATAGTTCCCGGGTGCGGGGAATCTGGAAGATTTTTGGCACCACGCACTTGACCCGGTATTTCCGGGCCAGCGCCACGCCCTCCTCAAGGTCTTTTTCGGTTTGCTGGGGCAACAGGATGGAGTGGTCGATCATCTGGGCGAGTTCATCGACGCTGAGCACGGGCGCCTCCTTTCACGTCGGGCGGATCGGCGCAGCGCCATCCGCCGTTGCAACGTTGCCGTGCCGCAGGATAGCCGGACGGGCGGCTTCCATCCATTGCCTTATCGCAAGCAGGCTGTATGCGTCCGACAGGCATGACGGCTGTGTCGGGTTGCCCGATCGGAGCGCGCCTCAGGCCAGCGCGATCGCCTCGATGGCGACGAGCACGCCAGAAATGTCGGCGCCGAAGCGGGCCATCGAGCGCGCCGGCTTCGCTCCGGGAAAAAACTCCGCGTACGCCTCGTTCATCTCGCTGTAGAGGTCGGGCCGCGCCAGCAGCACGGTGACCTTCACCACGCGGTCGAGCGAGCTGCCGGCGGCTTTCAGGATGGTTTCGACGTTGCGCAAGGCCTGGCGTGTCTGCTCGCCCATCGTGTCGCCGACGATATCGGTGGGGCCGCCGCCGGGCCGCACGGGGATCTGGCCCGACACGAACACGAAACCGTTGGCGACGACGGCATGCGAATAGGGAGAATGCG
>CAYWOW010000566.1:0-1604 GCA_964459005.1 uncultured Acetobacteraceae bacterium | reverse complement strand
GCCCGCGCAGCCGCCGGCTGCTGCAAGGGCGGAGACGTGAAGCGCCTGCCGCCGTCAGCAGAGTTGTGAGCGGTCGAACGTTGCGACGGCGGAATACGCTTCGCTTTTCCGCCGTACGCGCGCTACGCTTGTTACAACCTGTTCGTCGGCCGGGAATTCCCGACGATGCAACGATAACGCCGCATGCCGGCGCCGGCCTCGATGGCGGCGCAGGCGGGAGAGAATGTCGCCATGCCAACGACTTCCGGGGCCGACATGCCGGCCGGCGCGGTTATCGGGACGAAAATGCAAGATCAATCCGAAGAGGCGCTGCTGGCGCGCATGGCGTGGCGGCTGGTGCCGATGGTGACGATCGTCTACCTGATCGCCTACATCGACCGGGCGAACATCGGCTTCGCCAAGCTGACGATGCTGCCGAGCCTGCACCTGACCGAGGCGCAATACGGCTTCGGCTCGTCGCTGTTCTTCATCGGCTACCTGCTTTTCGAGGTGCCGAGCAACGTCGCCATGAATTACTTCGGCGCCCGGGCGTGGATTTCGCGCATCATGTTCACCTGGGGGCTGACCACGATCCTGCTGGCGTTCTCGCCGGGGGTGACGTTCTTCGAGGCCTGCCGCTTCATTCTCGGCGCCGCCGAGGCCGGGCTCTATCCCGGCATCATCTGCTACCTGGCGCTGTGGTTCCCCGAGAAACAGCGCACCGGGCTGATCGGGTTCATGACGCTGGGCAGCAGCCTGGGCAACATGTTCGGCTCGGCGATCGGCGGCGCCTCGCTCGACCTCAATGGGCTGGCGGGATTGCAGGGCTGGCAATGGGTGTTCATCACCACCGGGGTTCCGGCGGTGCTGATGACCCTGGTGATCTGGGGCTGGCTGCCGAGCCGGCCGGATACGGCGCGGTTCCTGAGCGAGGCCGAGAAAGCCACGATCAAGGCGGCCCTGCAACGCGATCCGCCGGCGCACAAGCTGGCGGGCGGGGCGCGCTGGTCGGCCGGTTCGGTGGCGACCGTCGCCGTGCTCAGCGCGGGCTGGGGGGCGATCGCGGTCGCCATCTACGGGCTGGCCTATTGGCTGCCGACGTTGGTCAAGGGATTCGGGGTGAGCAACAGCACCAACGGGCTGCTGAACATGCTGCCCTGGGGGCTGACCTCGGTGGTGCTGTTGGTGCTGCCGCGCCGGCTGACCAATCCGCGCAAGGTGCTGTGGGCGGCGATGGCGGCCTGCATCGGCGGCATCGCACTGTTCCTGATCAGCGTGCTGCCGGTGTCCAATACGGTCCGGTTCGCGGCGCTGGTGCTGGGGGCACCGACGCTCTATCTGATGATCCCGTGTTTCTGGGCGGTGCCGCCGCGGGTGCTGCCGGAAGCGTTCCTGAAGGGCGCCTCGGGCGCGGCCGCGCTGGCGGTGATCGCCACGGGATCGAGCGTGGGCGGATTCCTGGCGCAGAACGCGATGCCGTGGGTCGCCGGGGTCACGGGCAGCACCTCGGCGCCGATGCTGGTGCCGATGACGTGCCTGGTGCTGCTCGGCATCGGCACCGCCGTGGTCTGGCGGTTCGTCGGCGTCAGCCGGTTGGATTCGCGCGACAGCCGCGCCAGGGCGTA
>CAYWOW010000565.1:0-1611 GCA_964459005.1 uncultured Acetobacteraceae bacterium | reverse complement strand
AGAGCCGCCCGCAGGCCGCCGTGCTGGCCGAGGCGCGCCGGCTGGTGGCGCAGGGAACGCGCGAGATCACCCTGCTCGGCCAGAACGTCAACGCCTGGCACGGCGCCGGCGCCGACGGCGCGCCCTCGTCGCTGGGCCGGCTGGTGCGCGCGCTCGCCGAGATTCCGGATTTGTGGCGCATCCGCTACATGACCTCGCACCCACGCGACATGGACGACGACCTGATCGCCGCCCATGCCGACGTGGCGCAGCTCATGCCGTTCCTGCATCTGCCCGTGCAGTCCGGCTCCGACCGGGTGCTGGCGGCGATGAACCGGCGCCACACCGCGGCCGATTACCTGCGCATCGTCGGGCGCCTGCGCGCGGCGCGGCCCGATCTGGCGCTGTCCACCGACTTCATCGTCGGCCACCCCGGCGAGACGGCGGCGGACTTCGCCGCCACGCTGGCGCTGGTGCGCCGGGCCGGATTCGCCCAGGCGTTCAGCTTCAAATACTCGGCCCGGCCCGGCACCCCGGCGGCCGCGGCCCCCGGCCAGGTGGACGAGGCCGAGAAGGACGACCGGCTGCACGAGCTGCAGGCGCTGCTGCGCGCGCAGCAGGCCGCGTTCAACCAGTCCTGCGTCGGGCTGACTGTGCCCGTGCTGTTCACCGGGCCGGGCCGCCATCCCGGTCAGGTGGCGGGCCGCTCGCCCTGGCTGCATCCCGTGCACATAACCGGTCCCGCAACGCTGATCGGCACCGAGACCCCGGTGAAGATCGCGGCCGCCCACACCAATTCTCTTTCCGCAACCCTGCCACAACAGGAGCGAGCCTGCGCTTGAGCCAGTTCGTCGCGACCCCGACGTCAGACCGCACCCCGGCCAGCCCCATACCATCCGGCAGGGCCGTCACCCTCACCTTCGCCGACAACGCGCTGCTGCCGCTGCTGCTGGGCGACCATGACCGCCATCTGGTCCGGCTGGAGCAGGGGCTGGGCGTGCGATTGTCCTGCCGGGGCAATCGCGTGGCGATCACCGGCGATGCCGGCCGGGTGGATGCCGCCCAGCTGGCACTGACCACGCTGTACCGGCGGCTGGAGCACGGCGAGCCGATCGGCGCGAGCGACGTGGACACCGCTATCCGCATGAGCGAGATCGACGACCCGAGGCTGCCGCTGTCCGACGTGCCGGCCATCCGCACCCGCCGCGGCGCGGTCGGCCCGCGCAGCGCCGGCCAGGCCGCCTACATGGACGCGCTGGCGCGCTGCGAGATGGTGTTCGGCGTCGGACCGGCCGGCACCGGCAAGACCTATCTTGCCGTCGCCCAGGCCGTCGCCATGCTGCAGACCGGCCGCGTGGAGCGCATCGTGCTGTCGCGTCCGGCGGTCGAGGCCGGCGAGCGGCTGGGCTTCCTGCCCGGCGACCTGAAGGAGAAAGTGGACCCCTACCTGCGCCCCCTGTACGACGCGTTGCATGATATGATGCCCGGCGAACAGGTGGTGAGGCGGATGGGTACGGGCGAGATCGAGGTGGCGCCACTGGCGTTCATGCGCGGGCGCACGCTGGCGCATGCCTTCGTCATCCTCGACGAGGCGCAGAACACCACGCCGGTGCAGATGAAGATGTTCCTCAC
>CAYWOW010000564.1:0-1614 GCA_964459005.1 uncultured Acetobacteraceae bacterium | reverse complement strand
CCCGCCATCGTCATCATGCTGGCGCTGACCGTGATCACCGGGCTCGCCTATCCGCTGGCGTTGACCGGCATCGCGCAGGCCATCTTCCCCCACCAGGCCAACGGCAGCCTGATCGAGCGCGACGGCCACGTGATCGGTTCGGCACTGATCGGACAGACCTTTGCCGGGGAACGCTATTTCCACTCCCGTCCCTCGGCGATCACCGACCCCGACCCGAACGACGCGACGAAGACCATCCCGGCGCCGTACGACGCGTCCAACTCGAGCGGCTCCAACCTGGGGCCGACGGCGAAGGCGCTGGCCGACCGGGTGGCTGCGGATGTCACGGCGCTGAAGCCCGAGGCCGCCGGGGCACAGATCCCGGGCGATCTGGTCACCACCTCGGCGAGCGGGCTGGACCCCGACATCTCGCCCGAGGCCGCGTTGTTTCAGGTCAAGCGGGTGGCGGCGGCGCGCGGCCTGTCGGAGGAGAGCGTGCGGGCGCTGGTCGAGCGGCACACCGAGGGCCGCCTGCTTGGCCTGATCGGCGAGGCGCATGTCAATGTGCTGGCGCTGAACCTGGCATTGGATGCGCTGAAATAGGCGCTTAAAGTAGGCCCATGCCGGACCGTGACGTCCGCCCTTCGCCGGAAGCCCTGCTCAAGGAAGCCGCCCGCGACTCCGGTCGCGGGCGGCTTAAGATTTTTCTCGGCGCCGCCCCCGGCGTGGGCAAGACCTATGAAATGCTGTCGGCCGCCCAGGCGCGCCGGCACGACGGCGTCGACGTGGTGGTCGGCCTGGTGGAGACGCACGGCCGGCCCGAGACCGCGGCGCTGCTGGAAGGGCTGGAGGTGCTGCCCCGCCAGCGGGTGGACTACAAGGGCCGCCCGTTGGAGGAGATGGATCTCGACGCCCTGCTGGCCCGCCATCCCGGGCTCGCCCTGATCGACGAACTGGCGCACAGCAACGCCCCGGGCAGCCGCCACCCGAAGCGCTACATGGACGTCGACGAATTGCTGGCGGCCGGCATCGACGTCTGGACCACGCTGAACATTCAGCACGTCGAGAGCCTGAACGACGTGGTCGCCCGCATCACCCGCATCCGCGTGCGCGAGACGGTGCCGGACGGCGTGATCGACCGCGCCGACGAGATCGAGGTGGTGGACATCACCCCCGACGACCTCATGCAGCGGCTGCGCGAGGGCAAGGTTTACGTGCCGCGCACCGCGACGCGCGCGCTCAGCCACTATTTCTCGTCGGGCAACCTGACCGCGCTGCGCGAGCTGGCGCTGCGGCGCACCGCCCAGCGGGTCGATGCGCAACTGCTCGACCACATGCAGGCGCATGCCATCACCGGACCCTGGCCGGCCGGCGAGCGCGTGCTGGTGTGCATCACCGGGGCGGGCGGCGGGGCGGCGCTGGTGCGCTATGCCCGCCGCCTGGCCGAGCGGCTGCGCGCCCCGTGGACGGCGCTGTATGTGGAGACGGCGATCCGCCCCGGCCTGTCCGAGGCGAATTCCGAGGCGGCGCGCAACCGCACCATCGATGCGATGCGCATGGCGGAGCGGCTGGGCGCCGAGGTGGTGACCATCCCCGGCCGCGACGTGCCGGGCGACATCCTCGCCTATGCGCGCG
>CAYWOW010000563.1:0-1620 GCA_964459005.1 uncultured Acetobacteraceae bacterium | reverse complement strand
CAACTGCGCGTGCCGACTCGGGTTGCCTGCGAGGCCTGCGCCGGCACCGGATCGGAAACCAGGGATCGCGGCAGCGAGACCTGCGGTACCTGTAACGGCGCCGGCAAGGTGCGTGCCCAGCAGGGCTTCTTCCTGATCGAGCGGCCCTGCCCGACCTGCGGCGGGCAGGGCAGGGTGGTCCGCAACCCCTGCCGGATCTGCCGCGGCACCGGCACGGTGCAGCGCGAGCGCACCCTTCAGGTGGCGGTGCCGGCCGGCGTCGAGGACGGCACCCGCATCCGCCTGGCAGGCGAGGGCGAGGCCGGCGGCCCGGGCGCCCAGCCCGGCGATCTCTATGTCCACGTCTCCATCCGCGCCCACCCGATCTTTCAGCGCGACGGCGCCAACATCTTCTGCCGCGTGCCCTTGCGCATGACCCAGGCGGCGCTGGGAGCGGACGTCGAGGTGCCGGCGATCGACGGCAGCAAGGCGCGGGTGAAGATCCCGCCGGGGACCCAGTCCGGCGATCAGTTCCGCCTGCGCGGCAAGGGTTTTTCCGTGCTCCGCAGCGCCGCGCGCGGCGACATGTACATCCAGGTCGCGATCGAGACGCCGCAACACCTGACCCACCGGCAGCGCGAACTGCTGGAGGAATTCGAGGCCGAAGCCAACGGCAAGGGCAGCCCCGAATCGGAGGGGTTCTTTGCGAAAGTGCGGGAGTTCTTCGAGGGCGGCGGCCGGTAGCAAGACCGGATCGCGCCCGTGCCGCTCCAGGTTTCAGTCGATTTTGAAACGACAGTAGACAAAATTCTTCCGGTTCCAGGTGTAGGTGACGTGCACCTGGCCGCCGACGGCGATGATCGCCGGGTACGAGAACTCGCCTTCCCCGGTCTCCAGGTCCAGCGGCGGCGTCCACGTCAGGCCGTTGTCCGCCGACGTGGCCAGCGATATCGGCGACCGGCGGCCCCAGTTGCCCTCGACCGGATTGCAGGCGAGCACGAGGCCGCCGTCGGCGAGGCGGGCCAGGTCGAGGCCGCTGTTGTTGTTGGGCAGAGCGGTCGCCGTGGCCGGACTCCAGGTGTGCCCGGCATCCGCCGAATCGCTGCGATAAACCCGGCCGCGCGTGCTCCTGAGCAGCATGTGAACCTGCCCGGGAGCCGACTCCCACAGCGTCGGCTGGATCACGCCGTCCCATCGGAACACCCGGTCGAGATTGGTTTCCCACAGGGCGTTCTCGCCCAGGCCCTGCCACACGCCGGCCCCGCCGGAGCCAACGGCCTGCAGATGTTCGATCGGCACGTCCGCGCGCTGCCACGTCGCCCCCGAATCCGCCGAGCGGTCCACGAAGGCGTCCCAGTACTGCTCCGTCTCGACCGAGCCCGGCGCCAGCCACTCGCCGCTGGCCAGCACGATCAGCTTGTTCTTGACCGGTCCGCGAGGGGCGTCCTCCCCCGGCACGAGTGGCCGTGGCGGGCTCCATGTCCGGCCCCCGTCCTCCGAGACGGCAATCCGGGTCGTCCAGTCATGGACCGTGGCGCCGACCTTGTAGAACAGCCAGACCCGCGAGCCGTGCGCGTGCAGCACCGGATTCCAGTGCGCCAGACCCGCTTCGGCGCAGGTCCGCACCGGGGCGTGCCACCG
>CAYWOW010000562.1:0-1624 GCA_964459005.1 uncultured Acetobacteraceae bacterium | reverse complement strand
TCGTTTTTCTTCTTTTGTTGTTCGTATTTGTACTTGCCGTAGTCGAGAATCTTCACGACCGGCGGCTCGGCGTTCGGGCTGATTTCCAGCAGGTCGAGGCCGACGGAAAACGCACGAAGCAACGCGTCACGGGCGGTCATCACGCCCTGCATCTCTCCGTCCTGGTCGATCAGGCGGACCTGGGGGACTCGGATGTCTTCGTTGACGCGGGGTCCGTCGCGGCTTGGCGTGGCGGACTGGGGTCCTCTGGCTATGGTCGTCTCCTGTTGCTGTTACGACAGTGCCGCGACAGGCCCGCCAAGGCCCGGCACGGAAGGCGCGGCAGTTTCGCTAAACTCGGGCGCGCAGGCAAGTCCGGCTGGCGCAGGTCAGGCAGCACCCGTCCTGCTAAGATCGGGCGGCGTCGCCTCGGTTGCAAGGCGTGCCACCGCCTCGGCGAGCGGCATCACTTCCTGGGCCTCGCCGCCGAGCCGGCGCAGCGCCACGGTGCGCTCCTCGGCCTCGCGCCGGCCCACCACGGCGATCGCCGGCACCCGTTGCAGGCTGTGGTCGCGCACCTTGGCGTTGATCTTCTGGTTCGACAGGTCGAGCTTCACCGTCAGTCCGGCCGCCCGCAGCGCCGCCGCCACCTCCTCGGCGTAGGCGTCGGCGTCCGAGACGATGGTCGCCACCGCGACCTGCACCGGCGCCAGCCAGAGCGGGAAGCGGCCGGCGTATTGCTCGATGAGAATCCCCAGGAAGCGTTCGAAACTGCCCAGGATGGCCCGGTGCAGCATGACCGGCCGCCGCCGGGTGCCGTCCTCGGCCACGTATTCGGCGTCGAGCCGCTCGGGCAGGACGAAATCCACTTGCAGCGTGCCGCACTGCCAGTCCCGTCCGATGGCGTCGCGCAGCACGAATTCCAGCTTGGGGCCGTAGAACGCCCCCTCCCCCGGGTTCAGCGTGTATTCCACGCCGGCGGTGGCGCAGGCCTCCTTCAGGGCCTGCTCGGCGCGGTCCCAGACGTCGTCCGAGCCCGCCCGCGTCGCCGGCCGGTCGGAGAATTTCACCCGGAATTCCGGAAAACCGAAGTCGCGGTAGATCGACGACAGCAGATCGACGAAGCGCACGGTCTCGTCGGCG
Source organism: uncultured Acetobacteraceae bacterium (assembly GCA_964459005.1). GTDB lineage: Bacteria > Pseudomonadota > Alphaproteobacteria > Acetobacterales > Acetobacteraceae > Rhodovastum. The sequence goes on along the minus strand of CAYWOW010000562.1, from coordinate 502 downwards.
ATCTGCGCCTCGGTGCAGAAGATATGCGCGTCGTCCTGCAGGAAGGCGCGCACCCGCATGATGCCGTGCAGCGCGCCCGACGGCTCGTAGCGATGGCAGGCGCCGAACTCGGCCAGCCGCAGCGGCAGCTCGCGATAGGAACGAATGCCCTGGCGGAAGATCATCACCGCCCCCGGGCAGTTCATCGGCTTGAGGGCATAGGTGCGGTCCTCTTCCTCCACCCGGGCGATGAACATGTGCTCGCGGAATTTTTCCCAGTGCCCCGACTGTTCCCACAGCGCGCGGTCGACCAGTTGCGGCGTCTTCACTTCCAGGTAGCCGGCGGCGTCGAGCCGGCGGCGCATGTATTCCTCGGCAGTGCGATAGAGCTTCCAGCCCTTGGGGTGCCAGAACACGCTGCCGACCGCCTCTTCCTGCAAGTGGAACAGGCCGAGCTCGCGCCCGATCCGCCGGTGGTCGCGCTTCTCCGCCTCCTCCAGCATGTTGAGGTAGGCGTCGAGCT
>CAYWOW010000561.1:0-1630 GCA_964459005.1 uncultured Acetobacteraceae bacterium | reverse complement strand
CCGCCCTGGCTCGCCCACAAGGCCAGCCACGAAGGCGTGGTCTGCGTCGAGGCCATCGCCGGGCTGCATCCGCACCCCATCGACTGGAGCAACGTCCCGGGCTGCACCTATTGCCGTCCGCAGGTCGCCTCGGTCGGCCTGACCGAAGCGCGCGCGAAAGCCGCCGGCCACGAGGTGAAGGTCGGACACTTCCCGTTCATCGGCAACGGCAAGGCGATCGCGTTGGGCGAGCCCGAGGGCATGGTGAAGACCGTGTTCGACGCGAAAACCGGCGAACTGCTCGGCGCCCACATGATCGGCGCCGAAGTGACGGAACTGATCCAGGGCTACGTGATCGCCCGCACGCTGGAGGCCACCGAGGCCGAACTGATGGAGACGATCTTCCCCCATCCGACGGTGAGCGAGACCATGCACGAGGCCGTGCTTGACGCCTATGGGCGGGCCATCCACTTCTAGATCATGACCACGCGCATCGTCATCGACCACGCCGCCGCCCGCGCCGTCCGCCATCCGGAGAAGGTGAGGCGGCCGGATAACCCGATTCAGCGCAAGCCCGACTGGATCCGGGTGAAGGCGCCGACCAGCCCGGTCTATCACGAGACCCACGCGCTGATGCGCGACCACCGGTTGAACACGGTGTGCGAGGAAGCGGGCTGCCCGAACATCGGCGAGTGCTGGAGCCAGCGCCACGCCACCATGATGATCATGGGCGACACCTGCACCCGCGCCTGCAGCTTCTGCAACGTGCGCACCGGTCAGCCGGCGGCGCTCGACGGCGACGAGCCGAACCGGGTGGCGGATGCCGTGGCGCGGCTGGGACTGCGCCACGTGGTGGTCACTTCGGTCGATCGCGACGATTTGCCGGATGGCGGGGCGGCACACTTCGCCGCGACCATCCGCGCCATCCGCGCCGCCGCGCCACAGACCACCATCGAAGTGCTGACGCCGGATTTTCTGCGCAAGCCGGGCGCGATGGAGGTGGTGGCGGCGGCGCGCCCCGACGTGTTCAACCACAATCTGGAGACGGTGCCGCGGCTTTATCCGTCGATCCGGCCGGGCGCGCGCTACTACCAGTCGTTGCGGCTGCTCGACAGCGTCAAGCGGCTGGACCCCGGCATGTTCACCAAGTCCGGCCTGATGGTGGGCCTGGGCGAGCAGCGCGCCGAAATCCTCCAGGTGATGGACGACCTGCGGGTGGCGGAGGTCGATTTCCTGACCATCGGCCAGTATCTGCAGCCCAGCGTGAAGCACGCGGCGGTGGCGGAATTCGTCACCCCCGAGGCTTTTTCCGAGTTGGCCAGTCTGGCCCGCGCCCGCGGTTTCCTGCTCGTTTCCGCCACCCCGCTGACCCGCAGCTCGTACCACGCCGACGCCGATTTCGCGGCGTTGAAGGCGGCGCGGGAGGCGCGGCGCGCACCGGCGGCGGCCTGACCATGCCGGCCCACGCCGAGAGCCGCGTCGTCCCCTTCACGCCCGAGCAGATGTGGGACCTGGTGGCCGACGTGGACCGCTATCCGCAATTCCTGCCCTGGTGCGTCGGCGCGAAAGTGCGAGCGCAGACCGACAGCGAACAGATCGCCGACATGGCGATCGGCTTCGGCCCGTTCCGCGAGCGCTTCACCAGCCGCAA
>CAYWOW010000560.1:0-1636 GCA_964459005.1 uncultured Acetobacteraceae bacterium | reverse complement strand
ATGGGCCATGCGCTGCCGTCCGGCACCATCGTGTCGTACGGCCCGGAATGCGATAGCTCGGGCGAAATCCTGCGTTTCCGCCTGACGCTCGGACCCGATAAAGCTCCGAAGCGCGGCGAGAGCGGGCGGGGGGACGTGGTCATCATCCAGGGGCCGGCGCTTGCCGCGGCCCTGATCCTCTACTGCCGCGATCGCAACATCCCGCTGGCCGCGAGCGCCGGCAAATCGCTGCGACTTTTCAGCAACCAGGTCTGCCTGGTCACCACCATCAATCCCCGGCGCGACGAGATGGTCCAGCCCGCGATGCCTGCTGCCTAAGCCGCGTGCCGGCGCGACCAGGCGGCATGCCAGATCAACGTCGCCACCGCGGTCAGCGGCCGGGCGATCAGGAAACCCTGCGCCGCATCCACCCCGAGCCGCGTCATGCGCGTCAGGTCGGCGGCGGTCTCGATCCCCTCGGCGATGACCAGCAGGCCTGCCTGCCGCGCCGCCGCCGTCGCGCGCTCAATGAAACGCAGGGCCACCGTGCTGGACGCGCTGGCCTGCACCACTTCCTTGTCCAGCTTCATCGCGGTGAAGGGCAGCGCGAAGAGGTCCTGGTAGTCGCGCATGGCCGGCCCGACATCGTCGATCGCCAAGCTGTATCCGGCCTCGCGCAAACGGGTCAGCACGGGAAGGAGGAGGTCCGGCCGGGTCACCGGATGCGTCTCGGTGAGCTCCACCGTGATCCGCCCGGGCAGGATGTCGGCCTCCTCGCGCCAGGTTTCCAGCCGGTCCACCATCCCGGGCAGCAGCAGCACCTCCAGCGGCAGGTTCACGCCCAACCGCACCCCCAGCCCCGACAGGGCATCGCCGCCCCATTCGGCGAAGGCGCGGCGCACCGCGACGCGGGCCAGGCGGGTCGCGAACCCGGCCGCCTCGATCCGCGGCACGAAGTGGTCCGGCGGCAGCGTTCCCAGCGTCGGATGCTCCAGCCGGGCCAGCGCCTCCAGCCCCAGCGGCACGCCGTCGGCCAGCCGCACCACGGGCTGATAGCGGGTCTGCAACCGACCCGCGCCGAGCGCGGTCAGCAGGTCGTCGAGCGGCACGTCCGCGCCCAGCCCGGCGGGCACCGCTTCGCTCTCGGCCAGCGCGGGGCCGAGCCACCCCGGACGGAGCCCGCGCACCAGGATGGCGCGCCCGCCGCACGGCAGGCGCCGCACCTCGGCGCCACCCTCGCCCAGTAGCACCATGGCGATGCCCGACTCGGCTTCGCCGACGGTCAGCCCGATCAGGTCGGGCAGCAGCCCGTCCGCCGCCGGCGGATGCAACAGCAGATGCGAGAACCGCTCGCCGCCGCACAGCAACGCCACCGCATCGCGCGCGCCGCTCGCGGCCACCAGACGCGCGACACCCAGGTCCGCCGCCTCGTCGAGCACCGATTCCGTCCAGACCGCGTCGCTGCTGAGCAGCAACAAGGCCGGTCTGCCGTCCGTGTCGTTCGATCCGGTCATGCCACTCCGCGCCTGGCCTGTCCGGCCGGGAGGCTGCGTTGCCGTCCTGCCGGGCGCCCGCGCGAGCGTACCGGGTCCGACGCCGACAAGCTAGCGCGTCGGCGCCGCCGTGGTAAGGGCGCCCGCGCGGACGCCCGGCGGCA
>CAYWOW010000559.1:0-1638 GCA_964459005.1 uncultured Acetobacteraceae bacterium | reverse complement strand
ATAACCCGAGCCGCGAGAGCGTGATCGACCGGGTGGCGCACACCGCGCAGGAGCGACGCATCGAGGTGGCGCTGTCGAACAGCTTCGGGTTCGGCGGCACCAACGCCTCCATCCTCTTCCGCAAGGCGGCCTGATCCGCCGACCCGGACCGATGAGACGGCGCACGATCGCTGTCCTGGCCGGGGTGCTGGTGGCACTTGCGGTGGCGGGCGGCGTCGGCGGGCGCCTCGTGCAGGCGCGCTATCAGCGACCCGGGCCGCTGGCGGCCGAGTTGGCGGTCGTGGTGCCGCGCGGCACCCCGGCACAAGTGGCCGAGGCGTTGCTGAAGGCCGGAGTGATCGACGATGCCTTCGCGTTCAGGCTGGCCACGATGGCGACCCGCGGCGCCGGCACGCTGCACGCCACCGAACTGGCTTTTCCCGCCCACGCCTCGCTGCGTAGCGTGCTGTCCGTGTTGCGGACCGGCCGCCCGGTGCAGCACCGGATCACCATCCCCGAGGGGTTGACGGCGGCGCAGATCGCCGTGCTGCTCGACCGCGCGCCGGCGCTGGTCGGTGACTCGCCGGTACCCGAGGAGGGGGCGATGCTGCCGGAGACCTACGCCTTCGATCATGGCACGACGCGGGCGGCCCTGGTGGAGCGCGCCTCGGCGGCGATGGCGCACGCGCTGGCGCAGGTGTGGGAGCAACGCGAGGATGGATTGCCGCTAGCCAGCCCACAGGAGTTGCTCACCCTGGCCAGCATGGTCGAGCGCGAGACCGCGCGGCCGGAAGAGCGGCCGCTGGTGGCGGCGGTGTTCCTCAACCGGCTGCGCCGGGGGATGAAGCTGCAATCCGACCCGACCGTGGCCTATGCCGCCTCGGGCGGGGCGGGTGTGCTGGAGCGTCCGCTGACGCGCGCGGATCTGGACTGGCCCACGCCGTACAACACCTATCGCGTGACCGGACTGCCGCCCGGGCCGATCGCCAGCCCGGGGCTGGCGTCGCTGCGGGCGGTGGCACACCCGGCGCACACCGAGGATTTGTACTTCGTCGCCGACGGCGGGGGTGGGCACAGTTTTGCGCGCACGCTGGACGAGCAAAACCGCAACGTTGCGCACTGGCGGGCGCAACTCGAACCGGCCGTTCGCTGAGTCGGGGCTGCGGCCCTCGGCCCTCACAACCCGGCGAACAGGGGAGTGCTGAGGTAGCGTTCGGCGAAGCTGGGCGCGATGGAAACGATCAGCTTGCCGGCATTCGCCGGCTCGCGCGCGAGCGCAAGCGTCGCATGCAGCGCCGCGCCGGAGGAGATGCCGATCGGCAGCCCTTCGGTGCGCGCCGAACGCCGGGCGGCGGCGATGGCTTCGCGCTCGGAGACCCGCACCACCGCGTCCACCAGGCCAAGATCGAGCACCGCCGGCTGGAACCCAGGCCCGATGCCCTGCACGCCGTGCGGACCCGCCTCGTCGCCCGACAGCACCGCGCTCTCCGCCGGTTCGACCAGCACGATGCGCAGCCCGGGCCGGCGCGGCTTCAGCGCCCGGGCAATGCCGGTCAGCGTGCCGCCGGTGCCGGCGCCCGCCACCACGATGTCGACCCGCCCGCCGGTGTCGGTCCAGATCTCCTCGGCGGTGGTGGCGGCGTGGATGTCGGGGTTCGC
>CAYWOW010000558.1:0-1644 GCA_964459005.1 uncultured Acetobacteraceae bacterium | reverse complement strand
CGCGTGCAGTGTCCGAACTGCACCTCCTGGCTGGTCGAGCACCGGGCGCGCAAGCTGCTGCAATGCCACCACTGCGGCCATGCCGTGCCGATCCCGCCGGCCTGCCCGGTCTGCGGCGCCGAGCACAGCCTGACCCCGGTGGGTCCCGGCGTGGAGCGCATCACCGAGGAGGCGGCGGCGTTGTTCCCCGAGGCGCGCACGCTGGTCATGGCCTCCGACACGCTGCCCGGCCCGCACGCCAGCGCCGAGGCGGCGCGTGCCATCGCCGCGCGTGAGGTGGATCTGATCATCGGCACCCAGATCGTCGCCAAGGGCTGGCATTTTCCCCACCTGACCCTGGTCGGGGTGGTCGATGCCGACCTCGGCCTGTCCGGCGGCGATTTGCGGGCGGCCGAGCGCACGGTTCAGTTGCTGCACCAGGTAGCCGGCCGCGCCGGGCGGGCGGAGGCGCCGGGGCGGGTGCTGCTGCAAACCTTTTCCCCCGAGCATCCGGTGATGCAGGCGTTGCTGTCCGGCCAACTGGAGGCGTTCATGGCGCGCGAGGCGGCGCAGCGCCGGCCCGGCAACTGGCCGCCCTTTGGCCGGCTGGCCGCCCTGATCGTCTCGGCCGACACCGCCCAGGCCGCCGACACGGTGGCCCAGGACCTCGGCCGCGCGGCGCCGCGTGGCGATGGCATCTTGGTCCTCGGACCCGCGCCGGCGCCGCTTTCCATTCTCCGCGGCCGGCACCGGCGACGGCTGTTGCTGAAGACGCGGCGCGACATCCCGGTGCAGCCGTTGTTGCGGTCCTGGCTGGCTGGCGTGCCGGTGCGTGGCAGCGTGCGGGTGGACGTGGACGTAGACCCGGTGAGTTTTCTGTAGGTTTTTCTTGCAATTCGATAGCGTAATGCGCTATCACTTATCGGCATGAACAGCGCGCATCGCAAGGTGCTGGCCGCCATCTTCGCCCGCCCCACGCGATCCGACATCAGGTGGCGGGACATCGAGGGGCTGGTCGTGGCGCTGGGTGGGGAAGTCATGGAACGCGCGGGCAGCCGGGTGGCGATGGTGCTGGGCGGCGTGGCTGCGGTGTTCCACCGTCCGCATCCGGCGCCGACGACGAAGAAGGGAGCGGTCGAGGCGGTGCGCCAGTTTCTGACTAACGCGGGAGTCCAACCATGATGCAGTACAAGGGCTACATGGCAGGCCCGATCGACATCGACCCCGACGACGGCACGCTGTCCGGCACGGTTGCGGGGCTGCGCGATGTCGTCCACTTCGAGGGCACCACGGCGGCGGACCTGGCGCAGGCTTTCCGCGACAGCATCGACGCCTATCTGGATCTGTGCGCCGAACGCGGCAAGCCGCCGGACAGGCCGTTCAACGGCAAGATACTGGTGCGCACCCAACCGGATCTGCACCGCAAGGCGGCGCTCAGTGCGGCCGCCGAAGGCGTCAGCATCAGCCAATGGATTTCGCGCCGCATCGAAGTCGCCTGACGAACGTCGCGTCGAGCCCCGCGCCGCCTCCGTTCGCGGCGTGTTGCACCCCCCAAAACCCCATGCTAGACGCCCAGCGCCGCGCGTGCAGACGTGCCGGCGAACTTCCCGGGCCGCCTCGGCGGCCCCAGCAGACGGAACCACAGCTTTGGCGTCTGGCGGCACA
>CAYWOW010000557.1:0-1648 GCA_964459005.1 uncultured Acetobacteraceae bacterium | reverse complement strand
GCGGGGTTGCGGCTGGGGCGGCTGACGCTCACCGGGTTCCGTAACTATGCGGCGTTGACCTGGCGGCCGGAAGGCCGCGTGGCGGTGTTCTACGGGCCGAACGGCAGCGGCAAGACCAATCTGTTGGAGGCGGTGTCGCTGTTGGTGCCGGGGCGTGGGCTGCGGGGCGCGCGGCTGGCGGATCTGGCGCGGCGGGTGGATGGCGAGGGCGCCGCCGCCTGGGCGGTGGCCGGCCGGTTCGCCACCCCGCAGGGCGAGCTGGATATCGGCACCGGCACGCCGCCGGAGGGCTCGCTGGACCGGCGGGTATTCCGCCTCGACGGGGCCGCGCCGCGCAGCCAGGCCGAGATTGCCGCGCGCGTGTCGGCGGTATGGCTCACGCCGCAGATGGACCGGCTGTTCCAGGAGGGGGCATCCGGCCGCCGGCGTTTCCTCGACCGGCTGGTGTATGCGCTGGAGCCCGGCCATGCGCGCGAAGTGGCGGCGCACGACACCGCGATGGCGCAGCGCAACCGGCTGCTGGCCCAAGGGGGCGCGGATGCGGCGTGGCTGGCCGGGCTGGAGGAGGTGATGGCGCGCCATGCGGTGGCCGCCGCGGCGGCGCGGGCGGCGCTGGTGGCGCGGCTGAACGCGGCGCTGCGGGCCGGCGTGGCGGGAGCCTTCCCGGCGGCGCGCCTGTCGCTATCCTGTCCGATCGCCGAGCGTCTGGCGGACAGCCCGGCCCTGGCGGTGGAGGACTGGCTGCGCGCGGCGCTGGCGGCGGGGCGGGCGAAGGACGCCCGCGCCGGCCTGGCGCTGCTGGGTGCGCATCGGGCCGACATGGGGCTGTCGGACGCGCAAACCGGGCTCGCCGCCGCATTGGCGAGCACGGGGCAGCAGAAGGCGCTGCTGGTCGGTGTGGTGCTGGGCCATGCGGCGCTGCTGGCCGAGGCGCGTGGCTTCGCGCCGCTGCTGCTGCTCGACGAGCCGGCGGTGCACCTCGATCCGGACTGCCGGCGGGCGCTGTTCGACGCTTTGCGCGCGCTGCCCGCGCAGGTGTTGCTGACCGGCACCGACCGCGAGACGTTCCTGCCGCTGCGTGGGCTCGCGGAGGCCCTGCGGACCGGCGGCGACGCCCTGCTGCGCGACCCTGACTTCCGCCCCGCGCAGGCCTGATGCGGGTGGCTAAATCCGGAGCGTAGCTTTATAAAGTGCAAGAATCCCACCACGCCCCGGAGTACCCACTCGGCATGTCCGAAAACGCCGCGCCGATCCCCGAGTCCGACGCCTACGACGCCTCCTCCATCTCGGTCCTGCGGGGCCTGGATGCGGTGCGCAAGCGGCCCGGGATGTATATCGGCGACACCGATGACGGCTCCGGTCTGCACCACATGGTGTTCGAGATCATCGACAATGCGGTGGACGAGGCGCAGGCCGGATTCGCCACCAAATGCGACGTGATCCTGAACGGCGACGGCAGCGTGACGGTGCGCGACGACGGCCGCGGCATCCCCGTCGACATCCATGCCGAGGAGGGCGTTTCCGCCACCGAGGTCGTCCTGACGCAGTTGCACGCGGGCGGAAAATTCAACCAGAATTCCTACAAGATCTCGGGCGGCCTGCACGGCGTCGGGGCCGCGGTGGTGAACGCCCTGTCGGAATGGATGGA
>CAYWOW010000556.1:0-1649 GCA_964459005.1 uncultured Acetobacteraceae bacterium | reverse complement strand
GCAGGGCCGCTGCCAGCCGAACACGTTGCGCGTCGGCTTGCCCCAGGGCGTGCACTGATAGCGCTGGTTGCCCGCCAGGAAATCGAGAAACAGCGAGGACTGGTTGAATTTCCAGCCTTTCCCGCGGCCCAGCCGGAAAATGTCGCGGAATATCTGCTTGGACTTCTGCCGGTTGAGGAAATGATCGCGGTCCGGCGCACGCTCATAGGCATAGCCCGGCGAGATCATCACCCCGTCGACGCCCATCGCCGTCACATCGTCCATGAATGCCGCCACCCGCCCTGGCACGGCGCCGTCGAACAGCGTGACGTTGATGCAGACGCGAAAGCCGCGCGCCTTGGCCGCCTTCATGGCCGCCACCGCACGGTCGTAGGTGCCGTCCTGGCTGACCGAGCGGTCGTGCATCTCGCGGTCGCCGTCGAGATGGACGTCCCAGGCGAAGTTGCGGTGCGGCTTGTAAGACTCGAGCTTCTTCTCCAGCAACAGCGCATTGGTGCACAGATAGACAAACTTGCCGCGCGCCAAAATCTTCTCGACGATCTCCGGCATCTCCCGGTGCAGCAGCGGCTCGCCGCCGGCGATCGCCACCACCGGCGCGCCACACTCGTCCACCGCGTCGAGGCAATCCTTCACCGACAGCCGCTGGTTCAGGATCTCGGCCGGGTAGTCGATCTTGCCGCAGCCCGAACAGGCCAGGTTGCAGCGGAACAGCGGCTCCAGCATGAGCACGAGCGGATAACGCCGCCGGCCCAGCAGGTGCTGCTTGACCACATAGGCGCCGACGCGCACGAGTTGGTTGAAGGGTACGGGCACGGCAAGGCTCCTTTGGCTGCGCACACGCGAACGCGACGTCATATTCGCGTTTTGCCCTGGACGGTGCGTCTCTGTCAATTGTAGCGTGCGCACAACTTGAGTAGATCGGCCGGCATGAATACGCAGGCGCCGCCACGGCGCAGTCCCGTCCAGGAACGCAGCCAGAGCACCGTGCAGCGCGTGCTGTCGGCCGCCTCGTCGCTGCTCGCCGGCGGTGTTGCGGTGGAGGCGTTGACCACCGCGCAGATTGCCGGGGCGGCCGGGCTGTCGGTCGGCGCGCTCTACCGCTTCTTTCCGGACAAGCAGGCGATCGTGGACGCCATCGCGGTGCGCCACATGGACCTGTTTCAGGAATGCCTGACCGGCCTCATCATGGCTTCCATGCCGGTCGACGCGCCCGGCTTCCTCGGCACGGTGATCGACGGCTTCGTCGCCTACCTCGAAGCGAACCCCGACTTCCGCATCCTCGCCTTCGGCGCTCCCGGCGGCGGCCGCTACGTCAGCCGCCCCACCCGCGACGCCTATGCCGGGGTGCAGGTGGCGACGGCGATCCAGGAATTCGTCACCGAGGCCTTCGATATCGACGCCTCCGACGACTTCGCCTTCCGGCTCCGCATCGCCACGGAAACCGGCGACCGCCTGCTCGCCTTCGCCTTCGAACAGTCCGACCCCGCCGAACGCACCCGCATCATCGCCGAGACCAAACGCCTGCTGGCGACATACCTGTTCGGCACATAAGGCAAGGAAGGCCAGGGCGGAGCCCTGGCCTTCCTTGCCTTATGTGTCGGCCAGTTCGCTCGGAAAGCGGAAGCGGACGTCTTCGGCGACGCCGTCGA
>CAYWOW010000555.1:0-1652 GCA_964459005.1 uncultured Acetobacteraceae bacterium | reverse complement strand
ACCATCCACCTGATCTCCCAGCACGACGTCGCCCAGGTCTGGACCCGCCACATCGACGATGCCCTGCAACTCCTGCCCCTGATCCCTCCAGGGACAGACCGGGGCATCGACCTCGGCTCCGGCGCCGGATTGCCCGGGCTTGTGCTCGCGATCGCGACCGGCATTCCCTTCGACCTTATCGAAGCCGACCACCGCAAGGCCGCCTTCCTGCGCGAGGCCGCGCGCCTCACCGCGGCGCCGGCTACTGTCCACGCCACCCGGATCGAAGCGGCGGCGATCCCACGTGCCCCGCTCATCACCGCCCGCGCGCTCGCCCCCCTCGACACCCTGCTGGGTTGGGCCGCGCCGTTGCTTGCCCCGGGCGGCACCTGCCTGTTTCCCAAGGGGCGCGGAGTCGAAGACGAATTGACCGCGGCGGCCGCACGGTGGCACATGCACGTTCTCCGGACGCCCAGCCGCACGGACCCGTCCGCCACCATTCTTCGCATCAGCGAGATCGGCTCTGTCCAACCCAAGCCCTGAGGCGCCAGCCTCCGCCAGCCCCTCCTTACCGGTTCACGGCCGCCGCATCCTGGCCGTCGCGAACCAGAAAGGCGGCGTCGGCAAGACCACAACCACCATCAACCTCGCCACGGCCCTGGCCGCAGTGGGCCAATCGGTGTTGCTGATCGACCTCGATCCCCAGGGCAACGCCTCTACCGGCATGGGCCTCAGCCGCCATGACCGGGTGAACGGCACCTACGCCCTGCTGATCCAGGACAGCCCGGCCGAGGATGTGATCCGCCCCACCTATGTCCCTGGCCTGGCGATCCTTCCCGCCGACTCCGATCTTGCCGGCGCCGAGATCGAGTTGGTCACCGAAGAGCGGCGCGAGTACCGCCTCCGCGACGCCTTGCGAAACGGCGACGCCACCTCCCAATACGATTATATCTTGATCGACTGCCCGCCCAGCCTCGGCCTGCTCACGCTCAACGGCCTGGTTGCCGCCGATGCCGTCCTCGTGCCGCTGCAGTGCGAGTTCTTCGCCCTCGAAGGCATCACCCAGATCGTGCGCACCATCGAGCTTGTCCGTCGTGGCCTGAACCCCAGTCTCTACCTGCAAGGAATCGTTCTGACCATGTTCGATCGGAGGAACAACCTGTCGGACCTGGTCGCCGCCGACGCGCGCGGGTTCTTCGGGGACCAGGTCTACGAAACCGTCATTCCGCGCAACGTCCGGGTCTCCGAGGCGCCGAGCCATGGCAAGCCGGTCATCCTCTATGACGTGCGCTCCCCCGGCGCCCAGGCCTATGTGAAGCTCGCCGGCGAGTTGCTCCGCCGCGAACGCCGTCTGGGGCGCGTCGCATGACCCGCAAGGATCCCGGCCCTCGCCTCGGCCGCGGCCTGGCCGCCCTGCTCGGCGAGCCACCGTCCTCCGCCCCGACGGAGCCCGCCGGCCCGCGCCCCATTCCGGTGGAGTTCCTCTCCCCCGGCCCCTTCCAGCCGCGCGGCCCGATGGACGCCCAATCGCTCGCCGAACTCACCGAGTCCGTGCGCGTCCATGGCATTCTCCAACCCCTGCTCGCCCGTCCCGATCCGCACGCGCCGGGCCGTTTTGAGATCATCGCCGGCGAGCGCCGCTGGCGCGCCGCCCAGGCCGCCGGGCTGCACGA
>CAYWOW010000554.1:0-1653 GCA_964459005.1 uncultured Acetobacteraceae bacterium | reverse complement strand
CGTCCAGGCCAGCGGCTTCGGCGCCGACCTGTGGCGCTTCATCGCCGGCATCGCGCTCGGCATGGAACTGGTGACGATCGACACCTACATCTCGGAGCTGATTCCGGCGCGTGAACGCGGCCGCGCCTTCGCCGCCAACCAGTTCATCACCTTCTGCGCGGTGCCGATCGTGGCGCTGCTGGGCTGGTTGCTGGTTCCCTACAAGCCCTGGGGGTTCGACGGCTGGCGCTGGGTGGTGCTGATCGGCTCGGTGGGCGCGATCGTGGTCTTCTGGATCCAGCGCCGCGTACCCGAATCGCCCCGCTGGCTGGCGCGCCACGGGCATCCGGAAGAAGCCGAGCGGATCGTCGCCCGGATCGAAACCGCGGTGGCGGCGGAACTCAAGATCGAACTGCCGGCGCCGGGTGCGCTGGTCGTCGAGGCGCCGCACCGCGGCAGTCTCTCCGAGATCTTCGAGCCGCGGTACCGAAGCCGGACGATCATGATGTCGGTGTTCAACTTCTTCCAGTCGATGGGCTTCTACGGCTTCGCTTCCTGGGTGCCGTCGTTGCTGATCGCCAAGGGCATCCACATCACGACGAGCTTCGAGTATTCGTTCATCATCGCGGCGGTGAACCCGTTGAGCCCGCTGCTCGGCACCCTGATCGCCGACAAGATGGAGCGGAAATGGCAGATCGTCTGCGCCGCCATCTGCATCGGCATCTTCGGTATGGCGTTCTCCCAGCAGAACACCGCGGCGCTGCTGATCACGCTCGGCATCATGGTGACGCTGTCGAACAACTGGATGTCGTTCGCCTATCACGGCTACCAGGCCGAGCTGTTCCCGACCCGCATCCGCTCGCGCGCGGTCGGCTTCGTCTATTCGTGGAGCCGGCTGTCCGCGGCCCTGGCGGGCCTGATCATCGGCTACCTGCTGCAGAGCTTCGGCGTGACGGCGGTCTTCGTCTTCATCGCCTTCTCCATGGTGATGGTCGTCTGCTCGATCGGGCTGTTCGGTCCGCTGACGCGGGGACGCACGCTGGAAGAGATATCGCACTGACTGGCTGACCGCCGCGCCGGTGGCGCGGTGGCTCAATCAGACCACACAATAAAGGGCTGATGCCTTGACGCGGACGGCGTTGCCGTCCGCGTCGGAGTGTCGGCGACAGGAAGGAGACCCAGCCCGATGCCGACGATCGTTGCCGTGGAACCGGGATTCTATCGCGTGAAGCTGCCGGAGGTGCTGTCCGACAGCACCCACGGCAGCATCGAGGCGTTCGAACTGCTGACCGTGCGGGTGCGCGACGCTGACGGCGCCGAGGGGGTCGGCTACACCGTCACGGTCGGGCGGAACGGCGCGGCAGTGCACGCGACGCTCGCGCGCGAGATCGTGCCGCTGGCGACCGGCAAGGATGCCGACCTGATAGAGGCACTGTGGCAAAGGATCTGGTGGGGACTGCACTACGGCGGCCGCGGCGGGCCGACCGTGCTGGCGCTGTCCGCGTTCGACATCGCGCTGTGGGACCTCAAGGCGAAGCGTGCCGGCCTGCCGCTGTTCAAGCTGCTCGGCGGCTACGATGCCCGCGTGCCGTGCTATGCCGGCGGCATCGATCTGGACCTGCCGCTCGATGGCTTGCTGCGCCAGACCGACGACAACCTCGGCAAGGGCTTTCG
>CAYWOW010000553.1:0-1656 GCA_964459005.1 uncultured Acetobacteraceae bacterium | reverse complement strand
TGCACGGCCAGCAGCGCGGCCCGGTCGGGTGGCGGCGGGGCGACGATCTCCAGGCCAAGCTCGCGGCAGCCCGTCAGCAGGGCCTCGGCACGGGCCGGAATTTCGAAATGTTTTCTCACGATGCCGCGCTGCAGGAAGAACTGCGGCGCGTGCGCGGCCTGCACAGGATTCCAGAATGCTTTCACCCCGCCCTCCATCGCGGCCCTGCTTCGACGACGTTTGCCCGGGCCGACAGCCACAGCGTTGTGCCAACACCCGTGTCGGCACAACACCCAAGCCAGGTGATGGCGCTATTTGCCGCCCGGCTTCGGAGCTGCCCTGGCCGCGGGCCTGGCGTGCGGGGCGAACGTCACCGTGATCGTGTTGTCCGCCTTGTTCTGCATCTTATCGTCGGCTTTGGCCGTGACGATCAGGAAACTGAAGCCGACCGTCGGGTCCAGGGCCTTGTCGACCTCGAATTCGAACTTGATGCTGTCGCCAACGGTCTCGCCCGGCGCGATGTCGAAACAGGGCAGCGTGCCCGACGCCTGGAGCAGGCTTTTCCGCAGCCCCATCAGGGTGTCGCTGATCGGGAACACGGCCGGCGCAGGCTTGCTTCCGACCGGATCTGGGTGGGCCTTGAGCCATGCCGCATGGTTCCCGGTCAGGTTCGCGTAATCGTCACTGTTATGGTAAATCTTGAGTTCGGCTGGACTGTATGGGACGATTCTGTCGAGGATGACGGTTCTGGTCTGTGTATTCGCCAGGCTGCCGTTGATGTCGGGACCCACGGTCGCGCCGCCGATCGGAATCTTTAGCCCGAGATCGCCGGCCAAAGTATTCGCCGTTGCTGCCTGAAAAGTCACTTCCACTTTGGTGATGTCGTAGTCATAGTTGGCGATGCTCTTGGGGCAGGCCACCTTGAACGGCGGCGGCGGCATCGCCGGGTCGGAAATTTTCGGCGTGATGTCGCCGCGCCAACTTGCCGCCTGATATTCGTAGTTGCCAACATCCTGGCGAATGCGCTGGAGAATGCCCGTAAGGTCGGTGAAATCGTTCTGGTTGTCAGCGGCCCCGGACGGTTGGATGCAGCATGTCGCCGCAAGAACCGTCATGCAGGCACCAATTGCGGTTCGGGCGTTCATCCACCCCCCCTGGACCGGTTTGTCCGTCCACTTGGAGGTGAAAATCGCGGCGCCGGCAACGCGATTGTCGCGCCCGGTCGTTGGCCCTTGCGCACAAAAGCGTGCGCAACCCTTCAAGCCGTCCCCTCGTCCCGCTTCGTCCGCCCTTGCCAGCCCGCCGGCGCCGGGCTTCACTCGGGCCAACCCAACAACAACCGGACGCCCCGCCCGATGCCCTCCGCCCGGCTTGCCGTCGATATCGGCGGCACCTTCACCGACCTTGTGCTCGAGCACGCGGGCCGGCGCACCACCGTCAAGGTGCTGACCACGCCCGATGCGCCCGAGCGTGCCGTGCTGGACGGCGCCACGCGCATCCTCCGGGCCGCCGGGCTGGCCGCTGGCGACATCGCCATCCTCATCCACGGCACCACGCTGGCCACCAACGCCATCATCGAGCGCAAGGGCGCGCGCACCGCCCTGCTCACCACCGAGGGCTTTCGCGACGTGCTCGCGCTCGGCAACGAGAGCCGCTACGACCAGTACGACCTCAACA
>CAYWOW010000552.1:0-1657 GCA_964459005.1 uncultured Acetobacteraceae bacterium | reverse complement strand
ATGCCCGCCGGGGGACTCGAACCCCCACGCCAACTGGCCGCGGATTTTAAGTCCGCTGCGTCTACCATTCCGCCAGGCGGGCCACGCGTGAATTGCTTACACCGTCACGCCGCGGCGCGCGATCCGGCTCGTTCTGGACCACGTGCACGGCGCCCGTTTTCCTGCCTATCATGGCCGCACCAGACCAAGCGCAGGAGGCCCCATGCCCCGAATCGTCACCGTCGGCGTCGCCCAGCTCGGCCCGATCGCCCGCACCGAAAGCCGCCAGCACGTTGTCGCGCGCCTGCTGGCGTTGATGGAGGACACCGCGCGCATGGGCGGCGACCTCGTCGTCTATCCCGAGGCGGCCCTCACCGCGTTCTTCGCGCACTGGCTGGTGGCCGACGAGGACGAGCTGGACAGCTACTTCGAGGCCGCCATGCCGAACCCCGCGGTGCAGCCGCTGTTCGACGCGGCGCGGCGGCTGCATATCGGATTCCATCTGGGCTACGCGGAACTGACGGTCGAGAACGGCCGCAAGCGGCGCTTCAACACCTCCGTTCTGGTCGGCAAGAACGGCGCGATCGTCGGGAAATACCGGAAAATCCACCTGCCCGGCTACGCCGAGCCGCACCCGGAGGCGCCGTTCCAGAACCTGGAAAAACGCTATTTCGCCGTGGGCAACCTGGGCTGGCCGGTGTGGGAAGTTTTCGGCGGGCGCGTCGGCATGATGGTCTGCAACGACCGGCGCTGGCCGGAGGCCTACCGGGTGATGGGCCTGCAAGGCGTCGAGATGATCGTGTTGGGCTACAACACGCCGACCCACGACCCTGCCATGCCGCAAACCGACGGACTGGGCAATTTCCACAACCACCTGGTCATGCAGGCCGGCGCCTACCAGAACGGCACCTGGGTGGTGGCCGCGGCCAAGGCCGGGCTGGAGGAAGGGGTCGAGATGATCGGCCAGTCCTGCATCATCGCCCCGTCCGGCGAGCTCGTCGCGCAGTGCAGCACGCTGGGCGACGAGGTGCAGGTGGCGCGCTGCGACCTCGATCTCTGCACCAGCTACAAGGAGAACATCTTCAATTTCGCCAAGCACCGACGGTGCGAGCATTACGGGTTGATCGTCGAGCGCACCGGCGCCGGGCCGGTGGTGGGGCGGGAAGAATGAACGACATCCGCGACGCCCTCGCCCCCGCCCTGCCGGGCGACGGCACCGCCGGCGCGCTCGCCGGGCGGGTCTGGCGGCCCGACCTGCAAGGGCCGTCCGTGGTCGCGCTGCGCGCCGAGGGTGTCGTCGACATCACCGCCGCTTTTCCGACCATGCGCGACCTGTGCGAGGCGCCCGACCCCGCCGCCGCCCTGCGCGCCGCCGGCGGGGAAAACCTGGGCGGGCTGGACGCCATCCTCGCCAACACCCCGCCCGACCGGCGCGACGGCGGCAAACCGTGGCTGCTGGCGCCGATCGACCTGCACGCCGTCAAGGCCGCCGGCGTCACCTTCGCCATCTCCATGCTGGAGCGCGTCATCGAGGAACGCGCCCGGGGTGACGCGGCCGCCGCCGCGACCCTGCGCGGCGAGGTGCAGCGCCTGATCGGCGACGACCTGCGGCGCCTGAAGCCGGGCAGCCCCGAGGCGATGGCGCTGAAGCAGGTGCTGATGGATCAGGGCGCCTGGA
>CAYWOW010000551.1:0-1666 GCA_964459005.1 uncultured Acetobacteraceae bacterium | reverse complement strand
TTGAGGTCATTGCTCTCGAATTCGTCGGCCGTGTCGTCGGTGTTCTTCACCTGCAGGCGGAATTTCACGTGCGCCGGCACCTCGATGCGGGACGGCTCGAAGCGGTGATTGTGAAACACCAGCGTCGGCAGATCGTCGGCACGGGCCGCCGAGCCACCCGCCAGCAGTGCCCCCAGCGCCACGGCGGCGGCGAGCGGACGGACCCTCGGCCGACCGATCGCGCGCGAGGAGACCGCCAGCATCGTCAGCGTGGCGAGCCAGGCCGCAAGCTGGATGCCGGACGGCCGGGCCGAATAGCCGGCGAGGGCGTGCAGGCTGCGCCCGGCGAAGCTGTCGTCGGCGAGGATGGCGCTGGTGTTCCACAGGTGCTCGCCCCAGCCCGGCAGCAGATCGGCGCCATGCAGCACCGCCGCCGCCTGCCCCGCCATGCCGGCGGCCAGCAGCGCGATCAGCCCGTTGGTCACGCTGAACAGGCGGTGCAGCGGGATGATGACCAGCCCGCGATAGAGCAGACCCGAGGCCAGGCAGGCCAGCGCCAGCCCGGCCACGCCGCCGGCGGCGAGCGGCACCGCGCCGGTGTGCGACGCCGCGACGACGCCGTACAGGAACAGCACCACCTCGGAGCCCTCGCGCATCACGGCCACGGCGACCACCCCCGCCAGGGCGGCGAGCGAGCGCTGGCCGAGCCGTACGGCCTGCCCCACCTGGCGCAGTTCGGCGGTCATGGTGCGGGCGTGGTGCGACATCCACAGGATGTGCCAGCTCAGCATGACCACCGCGAAGATCAGGATTGCCGCGGTGAACACTTCCTGGCCGGTGCCTGCGAAGGCGTCGGAGAGCGCGGCGGCGAAGGCGGCGACCAGGCTGGCCCCGGCGACTCCGGCCGCGATGCCCCCGGCGATCCAGCGTCCGCGCCCCGCCACCCCCACGGTCGCGGCCAGCACGATGCCGACGATCAAGCCGGCCTCCATCGCCTCGCGGAACACGATGATCATGCTGACGAACATGCGGCTCTGCCCCCGATATGCAAATGCGAGTTATTCGCAATTGGAAGACCCTTACACGCCCGGATGCGGCGGCGCAAGAGGGCGGCCGCCGGCGGTTCGCCGCGCCGGCGCGGCACCACCCAAGCATCCCGGGACTCGGGTCACCCTCACGGATATTGCGTCGCCCGATCCGTCAAGGCCACAAATTCTGGATACGGGCGGAATTCTTCATTGATTCTACCTGCCCACCCGGATACCCGGCGAGGGTGACCGAAGCCCCCCGCTCCAGCCCGGCCTTCCGAGTCTATGGCCGCTCCTTCCTGGTCCTCGTGCTGCGGCCGGAGCCGCCGGTCGAGGCGTGGCTGGCCGAACTCGACGCCCAGGTGGCGCGGTCCCCGACCTTTCTCGACAGCAAGCCGGTGGTGGTCGACCTTGGCGGGGTCACCGCCGGGGATGCCGACCTGCCCGGCCTGGTGCGCGGGTTGCAAGGCCGTGGCCTCCGCATCCTGGCGGTCGAGGGGGCCGACCCATCCTGGGCCGGCGCCGCCGAATGGGGCCGGGCCATCCCGGGCGGCCGCGCCACCGGCATCGTCGAGGCGCCCCCCGCCGACGCCGAACCCGCGCCCCCGCCCGAGGCGGCCGGGCTGGTCATCGATGAGCCGGTGCGCTCCGGCCAGTCG
>CAYWOW010000550.1:0-1682 GCA_964459005.1 uncultured Acetobacteraceae bacterium | reverse complement strand
TGGTTCGGCCGCTGGGGCACCAACTACATCTATGGCACGTGGAGCGTGCTGTGCGCCTTCAACGCCGCCGGCGTGCCAGGCGATGACCCGGCGGTGCGCCGCGCGGTCGCCTTCCTGCTCGACACCCAGCGCGAGGATGGCGGCTGGGGTGAGGACAACGAGACCTATGCGGCCGCCCCGCATGGCCGCAACCACCGCAGCAACCCGAGCCAGACCGCCTGGGCGCTGCTCGGGCTGATGGCAGCCGGCGAGGCCGACCATCCGGCGGTGGCGCGTGGCATGGCCTGGCTGGCGGCGCAGCAAAAACCGGACGGCGAGTGGGACGAGGCGCCCTACACGGCGGTCGGGTTCCCGCGGGTGTTCTATCTCCGCTACCACGGCTACCGGCTGTACTTTCCGCTCCTGGCGCTGGCCCGCTACCGGTCCCTGCGACAGAGCAATAACCGGCGGGTGATCTGGGGGTTCTGACTGGGCGATCGGAGGGCACGGGATGCCGACGCGGTGATTGCCCGGTTGCGCCCGGCTCGTCCGGCCATCCGCCGCGTGAGCAAACCCATGATCTCACCATTTTCGGCACAAATCCTGTGTCTTGGATCCGGATTGTCTGGGCGGGCGGCAAGATCAGATATGGCCGCGTTGTCACGGCCCGGGCATCGACAGGCCCCGGGATGTCGATAAGAGGGGTTTGAGCGCTGAATTGACCGGGCATCGGGAATTTGACAGATCGTGCCGGGAGCGGTACGTGCTGTGCATGAGTAGTTTCCCCTATACGGAATCCGCAACAAAACCAGACCGGGCGGCCCGCGCAACGCGGAACGCCCACTTGCGGCTGTCCGCGACGGGGCCGCGCGCGCTGACCCGCACCAACCTGGCGCGATAGCGGACCGGATGGACCTGGGGATCGTCACCGGACTGACTGCCGAGGCGCGACTGGCGCGGCCGCTCGGGCTCGCGCGCGCCGGCGGCGGACTGCCCGACGGCGCCGAGGCGGCGGCCGAGTGGCTGGTCGCCCAGGGCGTGGCCGCGCTGGTGAGTTTCGGCCTCGCCGGCGGGCTCGATCCGAGGCTTCGCCCCGGCGATGTCGTGGTGCCGGAGGCCGTGCGCGAGGAAGACCGCGTTTACGCCACCGATCCGCACGTGTCGGCCCGGTTCGGTGCGCGCGGCGGCACGCTGCTCGCGGGAGCGGCGGTGGCGATCGACGTGGGGGAAAAGGCGCGTCTTTTCAGCCGCACCGGTGCCATCGCCCTGGACCTGGAGAGCGGCGCCGTGGCCCGCGTCGCCGCGCGGCACGGCCTGCCCTTCGCAGTGCTGCGGGCGGTCTGCGACCCGGCGGACCGTCCGGTGCCGCCGGCCGCCCTGCTGGCGCTGGACGGGCAGGGCACGATTGCCTTTCTGCACGTGCTGGTCTCGGTGGCACGCTACCCGGCACAGATTCCGGCCCTCATCGCGCTCGCCCGCGACGCCGCCGCGGCGCGGATGGCGCTGCGGCAGCGGATCGGCTCGGGCTGATCAGTCGGCGGCGTCGGCGGTCTGTTTGCCCTTCGGCTTTTCGTGTTGCAGCGTCGCCATGGCGTTCTGCACATGGCGGCTGAACACGTATTCGGCGGGACGCTGACCCTCCAGCGGGATCTCCGGCGCCATCGGCCCCGACGTGCGCGGCCCCCGCAGCGCCACCATCAGCG
>CAYWOW010000549.1:0-1685 GCA_964459005.1 uncultured Acetobacteraceae bacterium | reverse complement strand
AGCTCGCGCAGGCCGGCGATGATGTGGAAGATCTCGCGCACGATCAGCGGCGCCAGGCCGAGACTCGGTTCGTCCAGCATGAGCAGGCGCGGGCGCGACATCAGCGCGCGGCCGAGCGCCAGCATCTGCCGCTCGCCGCCCGACAGCGTGCCGGCATACTGGCGGCTGCGCTCCGCCAGTTGGGGGAAACGGGCATAGACCTCGTCCAGGCGGCGGCGCAGGTCGGCCCGGCCGGCGTGGCGCGCGTAGGCGCCGAGGACGAGGTTGTCGGCGACCGTCATCTCGCCGAACAGTTCCCGGCGTTCGGGCACCAGGACAAGGCCGCGCTCGACACGGTCCTCGGTGGCCAGGTGGCGCAGGTCGGTGCCGTCGTAGATGATCCGGCCGCGGCAGGGCAGCAGCCCCATCAGGGCGGCCAGCAGGGTGGTCTTGCCGGCGCCGTTGGAGCCGATGACGGTGACGATCTGGCCGGGCTGCAGGACGATGGAAACCCCGCGCACCGCGTCCAGGCGGCCATAGCTGATGGCGACATCCCCGGCGGTGAGCAGCGCCGTCATGCCACCCCCCCGAGGTAGGCTTCCTGCACCCGCGCATCGGCGCGGATGTCGGCGGGCAGGCCCTCGGCCAGCTTGACGCCGAAATCCAGCACCACGATGCGATCGACCAGGCCCATGACGAAATCCATGTCGTGCTCGACCAGGAGGATGGTCATACCCTCCTGCCGGAGATCCCGCAGCAGCCCGGCGAGCGCGATTTTTTCCAGCCGCCGCAGCCCGGCGGCGGGTTCGTCCAGCACGATCAGCACCGGGTCGGCGGCCAGCGCGCGCGCCACCTCCAGCACGCGCTGGCGGCCCAGCGGCAGGTTGCCCGCGAGGTCGTACGGCGCATCGCCCAGCCCGACGCGCCTGAGCTGGCGCATCGCCTCGGCGCGGATCCGCCGCTCCTCGGCTCCGTCCAGCGCCAGGGCGCCGCGCAGCAGGCCGGCGCGGCCGCGCAGGTGGGCGCCGAGCATGACGTTGTCCAGCAGCGTCATGCTGGGGCGCAGGCGCACGTGCTGAAAGGTGCGGGCCAGGCCGAGGGCGGCGATGCGCCGGGCCGGCAGGCCGGTGATGTCGCGCCCGAGCAGGCGCACCCGGCCGGCGCTGGGCCGCAGCGAACCGGCGAGGAGGTTGAAGATGGTGCTCTTGCCCGCGCCGTTCGGACCGATCAGGCCGAGAATCTCGCCGGCGCAAAGGGAAAACGACACGTCGCTGACCGCCACCAGCCCGCCGAACCGCCGCTCCAATCCCTCGGTTTCCAGCAGCATGGTGCCTGGGGCCGGCGGGGTCCGGCGCGCCAGCGCGGGGGCGTCGGGCGGAATCGGCGGGGGGCGCCGCGGCAGCCGGCGGGCGAGTGCGGGAATGATGCCGCCCCGCGCGGTCTGCAGGACGAGGATGAACAGGATGCCGAAGACGACGACCTCGGCCTGCCCGGCCCCGGGGCCGAACAGCGGCAGGTAATCCTGCAACGCGTCGCGCGCCAGGGTCACCAGGGCGGCGCCCAGCACTGCGCCGCCGATATGGCCGGCGCCGCCCAGCATGGCCATGAACAGATACTCGATGCCGGGACCGATATCGAAGGCGGTCGGGCTGATGACGCGCTGCACATGGGCGAACAGCCAGCCCGACAGCGCGGCGCACAGCGCG
>CAYWOW010000548.1:0-1692 GCA_964459005.1 uncultured Acetobacteraceae bacterium | reverse complement strand
GAGCGCACGGCGCTGCTGTTCGACCCGGCGCGCCCGGAGGCGATGTGGGAGGCGATCGCCCGGCTGCTCGGCGATGCGGCGCTGCGGCACCGGCTGGGCGCGGCGGCGCGGGCCGAGTTGATACGGCGCGACTTCACCTGGCCGGGCAATGCCGCCAGGATCATCGCCTGGGCCCAGGCCGTCCAGGCCGGCCGCAGACCCGGAAAGTACCCGAACCCACCATGATGATGCTCGACCGCGTTGCCACTTTCCTGCTGGTGCCGCCCATCAACCTGCTGCTGCTGGCGCTGGTGGGTTTTGCCCTGCGGCGCTACCGGGCCGGACGGTTCCTGTGCGGCCTCGGACTGGTCGGGCTGCTGGTGTTGACGCTGCCAATGACCAACCAGTTGCTGTTCCTGGGTCTCGAGCAGGCCGCCGACCCCCCGGCCGGCGCCCCGCCGCCCGCCGCCATCGTCATCCTGAGCGCCGATGCGAGTCACACCAGCGACACGCCGGACACGCTCGGCGTCGGCTTCCTCTCCCTCGAGCGCATCCGCGCCGGAGCCTCCTTGCAACGCGCCACCGGGCTGCCGGTGCTGGTGAGCGGCGGCCTGGTCGGACAGAGTCAGGTGTCGCTGGCGGCGCTGTTGACCCAGAGTCTCGGGATGGATTTCGCCATCCCGGTGCGCTGGCAGGAAAACACCTCCCGCACCACCTGGGAGAACGCCGCCAACAGCGCGGCGATCCTGCGGGCCGAGGGCATCCATTCGGTGTTCGTGGTCACCCATGCCTGGCACATGCGCCGGGCGCTGATCGCGTTCCGCCATTTCGGCATCGTCGCCACCCCGGCCCCGGTGCCGTTCAGCCGGACTCTGGATCTCCGGAGCGTTGAATTCGTTCCGGCCGTAGGTGCCTGGGAGGACAGCTACTACGCCCTGCATGAATGGATAGGCTGCGCGTGGTACGAGCTGCGGACCCTGTGGTGACGGTGGCCGCGGAAGTCTTCGACGATCTCGAGGCGCTGCCACCGGACTGCGCCGGATTGTTCGCAGCCGGGGCGCGGGAGAATTTCTGGCTCGGCCGCCCCTGGTTTCGTGCCGTGCTGGCCGAGGCCATGCCGGCGGGCGCACGGGGGCTGTTCCTGCTGTGCCGGACGGGGCAGGGACCCGGCGTCCTGTTTGCGCTGCGCACCCTGGCCGACGGGGCGCGCCTGGAGGGGCTGAGCACCCCGTATTCCTGTCTCTACCAGCCGCTCGCGGCGCCGCAGACCAGCCCCGAGGAACTGCGCGCCGCCGGGCTGGCGTTCGGCGGCTTCTGCCGGGGCTGGGGGCAGGTGCGGCTCGACGCCCTGGACGGCGACTGGCCCGGCCTGCCGCCGTTGCTGGAGGGGGTGCGGGCCGCCGGGCTGGCCGTCCTGCGGTTCGACCACTTCGGCAATTGGCATGAAGACGTCGCCGGACAGTCCTGGGCCGGGTATCTCGCCGCCCGGCCGGGCGCGCTGCGCGAAACCATCCGCCGCCGCCTCGGCCAGGCCGAACGCGACCCCCGCATCGCGCTCGAGACGATCGACTCCACGGCCGGGCTGGAGGCGGGCATCGCCGCCTACGAGGAGGTCTACGCACGCAGTTGGAAAAGAACGGAGCCGTTTCCCCGCTTCGGCGCGGCGCTGATGCGCGCGGCCGCCGCCGAGGGCGCCCTGCGGTTGGGGCTGCT
>CAYWOW010000547.1:0-1694 GCA_964459005.1 uncultured Acetobacteraceae bacterium | reverse complement strand
GCGGCATCGCCCCGGTGCTGGAGGCGCGGCGGCTCTTTCCGCGCATGACCATTTATGAAAACCTGGAGATGGGGGCTTACACGCGGCCCAAGGGACCGGAGTTCGGGCAGGACCTCGAACGGGTCTATTCGCTGTTTCCGCGGGTCAAGGAGCGGCGCAACCAGATCGCCGGCACGCTGTCGGGCGGCGAGCAGCAGATGGTGGCGATCGGGCGGGCGCTGATGGCGCGGCCGCGGCTGCTCTGCATGGACGAACCCTCGATGGGGCTGTCGCCGCTCTATGTCGAGCAGGTGTTCGACATCATCCAGCAGATCAACGCCCAGGGCACCACGATCTTCATGGTCGAGCAGAACGCCAGCATGGCGCTGTCGATCGCCCATCGCGCCTATGTGTTGCAGACCGGCCAGGTGGTGCTGTCCGGCACGGCCAAGGAATTGCGCGAGAACCCGGCGATCCGCGAGGCCTACCTCGGCGAGATGCAGGTGCCTGACGCGGCGTGAGCGAAACATCCGGACCGCCGGCGGCGCCGGCTATTTCACAAGCAGCATGATTCCGCTTATCGCCGCGATACCGAGAATCGCAATTCGAAGTCGTTCACGGTTGACGAAGCGTCGAGTGGCGGGAGCCAAAGCCAGGCCGATCGCAACGCCAGGCAAGAGAATGACGGTTCGTCCAAGCTGGGGTGGGCCAAACAAGCCGAACAGGGCAAGCGCCGCCACCGATCCCAGATAGGCAACGGTAAAGAAGGCGCCGAGCATGGCTCGCGCGACTTTCGGTTCGGCATTCTGAAACACCAGCGAAATCGGCGGTCCATGAATGCCGACCATGGTGCCCATTATCCCGGCCACGCCGCCGCCGACGATGAGACTTCGCGCGTTTGCCGCGACGGGCATCCCGATGAGGCTCACGATGACGGCCGCCAGAACCGCGCCGCCAAACACGCGCTGAACGTTGGGGCCTGTCGCGTAGTCCAGGGCCATGGCGCCGACCAGGGTGCCCCCCGCCAGACCGATCAGTGACGTCCCAAGCATCTTGTGATCGATCGCGTCCCGCTCGCCATAGGCTGTCATCGCGGCGAGCACCGAACCAGCCAGCAGCAGCGGGCCAGGGATGAAGCCCGGATCGACAAGTGCGAGGACAGGAACGACAAGCAACGCCAAACCGAGGCCCAGGGCCGCCTGAAAGGCGCAGCCGATGGCCATGGTGCCGATGGCAACCAGGACTATCGTCAGCGAAAATCCATCAAACGTCATAATCTTCCATACATGGCTCGGGGGGCGCGCATCCAGGAATCGGATTCGGGACCGGATCTGGCTGCGGTTTCGGGCGCAGGCACCAATCGAATGTTTCAGTGCTCTAGAACGCGGGCAACCCCGGCTGTTCGTTGGCGGCGATGG
This sequence comes from uncultured Acetobacteraceae bacterium, assembly GCA_964459005.1. Taxonomy (GTDB): domain Bacteria; phylum Pseudomonadota; class Alphaproteobacteria; order Acetobacterales; family Acetobacteraceae; genus Rhodovastum. Next base: position 297 of record CAYWOW010000547.1, on the reverse strand, counting down.
CAACGCCCTCGATTTCGATCAGCCACTCGGGTCGGCAGACCGGAGCCTGCACCACCACCATGGGCAGGCCGGGGCAGCGTTCGTCCAGGTAGCCGCGCACGCGCTCGAAATCGCTGGCGTCGCGGAGATAGACGAGCAGGTGCATCATGTCGGCCAGCACGGCCCCGCCGGAGCGCAGCAGCCCCTCGACGTTCTCGAAGGCGCGGCCGAGCTGGCTCAGCACGTTGCCGGGATGCACGACGTCGCCGCGGGAATCGATGCTGGCGGTGCCCGAAATGAAGTGGTGGGCGCGGTCGG
>CAYWOW010000546.1:0-1716 GCA_964459005.1 uncultured Acetobacteraceae bacterium | reverse complement strand
GGCGGCGGCGTGTTCGTGCTGGCGGCGCGCGCGGGGCGGGAGAACGAGGTGGCGGCGGCGATCCGCCGGCGCATGGCCGCGGTGGCGCCGTTGCGGCTGACCGGGGCGCGGCCCGGCATTCTGGCGATGTTCATCGAGGACACCGACCGGCTGGAATGGCTGGGTCTGCGCGAGAAGCTGGCGTTGGAGGGCGAGACCCGGCAGTTCCTCACCCTGCCGCAGGCGCGCCGGGTGGTGGCGGTGACCTGTGTGTCGCGCCTGGAGTTTTTTGGCGCGGGCGGTCCGGACGCCGCGCCGGATGGCGAGCTGCGCTTTCGCAACCCGGCCCATCCGGCCGCCCGGGCGGCGGCGCTGGCGCCGGCGGTGATGTCGTCGGTCTGACGCGTCGCACAGCATTGTGATGGGTTACGGGGTATTCAGGTGCCCCGTGCGGACCGGGATGGTAGAAACCGTCATCACGTGGTCACATTTGTGGCCTCGTATTCGACCCCGACGATGGCGGGAGCTCCCGATGGACGAAACCGACTACGCGCGCAAGCTCGATGAGCTGGACCAGTTGCTGAACGACCCGGACCTGCCGATGGAGCCGGACCGGGTGTGGTCGCTGCTGGCCGAGATTTCGCAACGGGATCTGGCGCGGGCGGGGGTGGACCGGGACGTGGCGTAGGCGACGGACGCCCCCGGCACGGCCGTCCATATCGTGACAAAGCAATAACCGGAGGGCGCGGCTGCGCCGGTCCCGGCATGGTCGCCGGGAAACCGGAGAGCCGCCATGACCGCCTTCCGCTGCGTGCCGATCGAAACCGCCACCGCCGAGCGCTTCCGCCGCACCGGCATCGATGACAACGCCAACCCCCTCCGCCGCGTCGTCGCCTCGGAGAACGGCGGCTTCCCCTGCCGGCACTGCCTGCAATGCGCCACCCCGGGGCAGACCATGCTGCTCGGCTCCTACAACCTGCCGCGGCCGCAAGGCATCTACTGGACCCCCAGCCCGATCTGGCTGCACGCCAACCCCTGCGAGCGCTTCGCCGCCGATGACACCATCGCCCCGATCGTCCGCGCCAACCCCCTGGTGTCGGTGCGCGCCTACGACTCGGCGGACCAGTGCCTCTACGACCTCGGCCAGGTCTGCGCCGGAGAGGATGTGGCGGCCCCGCTCGCCCGCGCGCTCGGCGATGAGCGAACCGCTTTCGTCAACATCCACACGGCCCGGCCGGGCTGCCTGCTCGTGCACGTCGCGCGACGCGGCTGAAAAACGGCCGGATCACCCCCCCGTCACGCTCCGTTCGCAAGCCAGGACAGCACCAGTAAACGCTTGATTCGGCCTCCCCATCGGGTGTCAATTCAACTTTGCGTCATATGGCGATCGGGAGAAACGATCATGTCCTCGGCCCAGGCATCCCAGAAGAATGCCTTCAACTGGTTGATTTGGCTGGTGATATCCGTGCTCGGCGCGGTCGCGCTGGGCGTCGTGGCGTTGAGCCGCAGCGAGCCGGTCAACGCCATCTGGATCGTCACCGCCGCCGTGTGCACCTACCTGATCGCGTTCCGTTTCTACAGCCTGTTCATCACCCGCTCGGCGCTGCGCGTCGATCCCATGCGGTCGACCCCGGCCTATCGCCACAATGACGGGCTCGACTACGTGCCGACCAACAAATGGGTGCTGTTCGGCCACCACTTCGCCGCCATCGCCGGCGCCGGACCGCTGGTCGGCCC
>CAYWOW010000545.1:0-1720 GCA_964459005.1 uncultured Acetobacteraceae bacterium | reverse complement strand
CCCCCGCGGGTCGAGCCGGTCGCGCAGGCCGTCGCCGAGCAGGTTCAGGCCGAGCACGGCAAGCGTGATCGCGAGACCCGGGAACACGGCGAGCAGCGGGGCGTCGAAGACGAAGGTCTGGGCGTCGTTCAGCATGCGGCCCCAGCTTGGGTCCGGCGGCTGGGTGCCGAGGCCGACGTAGGCGAGGCCGGCATCGGCGACGATCGCCAGCGCGAACTGGATGGTGATCTGCACCAGCAGCACCGCCGAAATGTTGGGCAGCACGTGGCGCAGCATGACCGCGGCCTCGCCGCGCCCGACCGCGCGCGCCGCGGTGACAAAATCCCGCTCGCGCACGCTGAGCGCGGCGCCGCGGGTGATGCGGGCGAACACCGGGATGTTGAAGATGCCGATCGCCAGCATGGCGTTGGCCGCGCCCGGCCCGGCGAGGGCGGCGATCATCACCGCGGTGAGCAGCGCGGGAAAGGCGAAGGCGAGGTCGGCGGCGCGCATCACGGCCTGGTCCACCCACTCGCCCCCGGCGGCGGCCAGCGCGCCGAGCGGGATGCCGATGCCGGCGCCGACGGCCACCGCGATGAGCGCGACGAACAGCGTGCCGCGCCCGCCCGCCATGATCATCGACAGCACGTCGCGGCCGAACGGGTCGGTGCCGAGCCAATGCGCCGCCGAGGGCGCGGCCAGCCGGTGGATGATGTCGATGTGGGTCGGCGGGTACGGCGTCCACACCAGCGAGGCCAGCGCCATGCCGACCAGCAAGACGGTGATGGCGCCGCCGAGCACGAGGTTTGGGCGGCCCGGCTTCATCGGGCGGCGTCGCGCGTGAGGCGCGGGTCGAGCCAGAAATAGGCGAGATCGACCAGGAAATTCACCACGATGACGCTGCCGGCCAGCAGCACCACCAAATCCTGCACCACGATCAGGTCGCGTTGCGCGACCGCCTGGAAGATCAGCCGCCCCAGGCCGGGGAGCGCAAAGACGTTCTCGATGATGATGGTGCCGGCGAGCAGAAAGCCAAACTGCAAGCCGAGCACGGTGACCACCGGGATGAGTGCGTTCGGCAGCGCGTGGCGCCAGAGTGCGCCGGCGCCGGTGACGCCCTTGGCGAGCGCGGTACGCATGTAGTCCTGGTCGAGCGTTTCCAGCAGGGCGGCGCGGGTGATGCGGGCGAGGATGGCGGCCTGCGGCAGGGCCAGCGCCAGCGCCGGCAACAGCAGCGAGCGCAGTCCGGCGACGACGCCCTGGTCCCAGCCGGCAAAGCCGCCGGCCGGCAGCCAGCCCAACCGCACCGAAAAGAGCAGGATGAACAGCAGCCCCAGCCAGAAATTCGGCACGGCCACGCCGAGTTGGGCGACCCCCATCAGTCCGGCATCGAGCGGGCGGCCACGGCGCGCGGCGGTGGTGACGCCGACGGGAATGGCGATCAGGGTGGAGAGCGCGATCGCCATCAGCGCCAGCGGCAGGCTGACCATCACCCGCGCGCCGATCAGCCGGTCCACCGGCACGCCGTAGGTGTAGGAAACGCCGAAGTCGCCGTGCGCCATGCCTGCCACCCAGAGCGCGTAACGCAGCGCGGCGGGCTGATCGAGGCCGATCTGGTGGCGCAGCGCGGCCAGCGTGTCGGGGCGGGCCGCGGTGCCCAGCATCAGGGATGCGGGATCGCCGGGCAGGACGTCGAGCACCAGGAACACCACCAGCGAGGCCGCCAGCAGCGTCAGCACCA
>CAYWOW010000544.1:0-1721 GCA_964459005.1 uncultured Acetobacteraceae bacterium | reverse complement strand
CAGTCGCCGACGATGCGCTGCGAGCGCTCGGCGATGTCGGCCATCGAGCGTCCGATCTCGGCGGGGTCGGGCGGCTTGAAGGCGCCGGAATCCGGCTTGGTCGGCTCGGCCATGAGGGCATCCTTCCCGAAGGTCGGGCCGCGCGCTACACCTGCACCCACGCCGATGTGGCGGCAGTCTGGAGCAACCCGAACCCATGTCAGACGGACGTCAGTATCGACTTACTAGGGTGTGCCCCTGGCACGATCAAGGGCGGCCGGCACGGCGCGCGCGGGCGGTTGTCCGCCTGGCCTGGCCGCTCGCCGCGGCGCTGTTGGCCGGCTGTTCCTGGATGCCCGATTCGATGAATCCGGTGGACTGGTGGCATTCGGCCGAGGGCGGCCGGATCGCCGAGCAGCGGCCGCCGCCGCCCAACGCCGACGCCCCCTACCCGAACCTGAGCACCGTGCCGCCCAAACCCGTGGTGACCGATGCCGCCACGCGCGCGAAGATCGCCAACGGGCTGGTGGCCGACCGGGCCAACGCCCAGTATGCCGGCTCGGTCGGGCCCGACCCGTCCTCGCCGGCTACCGCGCCGCAGGCGTTCGGCCGCGGCACCGCGCCGCCGCCTCCGCCACCCACCAGTTCCGACACTCCCAGCGCCAAGTTGCAGGCCGCGAACGCGCCGCCGCCGTCCGCGCAGCCGCTGCCGCCGGAACAGCCGCCGTTGCCCAGCGGTCCGCCGACACCGCCGCACCCGGCGCCCGTTGGCAAGGTCGCCGAGGAACCGCTGGCCTCACCGCCCGCCGCGCCAGCGGCGGAGGTCGCCACGGCGGCCACCCCCGCCGCCCCGTCGCCGGCGACCACCGCCACGGCGGTCACTCCCGCCGCCCCGCCACCGCCGGCGACCACCGCCACGGCCGCCACCCCCGCCGCTCCGCCACCCGCGGCGACCACCCCGGCCGCCCCGCCACCGGCGGCGACCACCGTCGCGGCGGCCACTCCCGCCGCTCCGCCACCGGCGGCGACCACCGTCGCGGCGGCCACCCCCGCCGCCCCGCCGCCGGCGGTGAACGCCGCCACGGTGGCCATCCCCGCCGCCCCGCCGCCGGCGCCGCGCATTGCCGGCGTGGACGTGCCGGCCATCACGGCGCCGACCCCGCCACCGGTCGCGACACCCGTGGTGGTGCCGCCGCCCCCGCCGGGCACGGTGCTTGCCGTGCTGGTGCCGTTCCAGCCCGGTTCGGTCGTGATCGCGCCGGCCGCGCAGGACGCGCTGCGCAACCTGGCGCAGCGCAGCGGCGCCGCGATGCTGGAGGCGATCGGCTACGGCGACGCCGCCAGTGGCGACCCGGCCGCTGCGTCGGCCGCCCTGCCGCTGGCATTGGCGCGGGCGCGAGCGATCGCCGCCGTGCTGACGGCCTCGGGCGTGCCGGCCGCGCTGGTGCGTGTCAATGCCGAGGCCGAGGGACACGGCGGCGCCGCCCGCTTGGCCAATTGATTCCATCCCCGCCGGGTTGGGGCATTGCTCCAACCCGGCATTGTCGTCGCCGCGATATCAAGAGTCCGGACCGCCGCCATGCATGATGAGTTCCACCGCATCCGCCGCCTGCCGCCCTACGTCTTCGCCGAGGTCAACAAGGCCAAGGCGGCGGCGCGCGCTATCGGCGAGGACATCATCGATCTTGGCATGGGCAACCCGGACAGCCCGACGCCGCCGCACATCGTCGCCAAGCTGGTCG
>CAYWOW010000543.1:0-1721 GCA_964459005.1 uncultured Acetobacteraceae bacterium | reverse complement strand
TCATCAGCACGCCGGCGGCGATCGCCGTCGCCGCGCTGATGATCCCCTTCGACGCGGGGAGCGAGGACGAGGCGCGGCTGGTGCTGCCCGACCCACCCGCGGACTGGCTCGACGCGGTGGTCAAGGGCACCGCGCAGGGCATTCCGATCCTGGCCTCCATCATCGCCGTACTGCTGGTGACGGTGGCGCTGGTGACCCTGGTCAACATGACGCTCGGCCTGCTGCCGGCGGTCGGCGGCGAGGCGGTGAGCCTGCAACGCCTTTTCGCGCTGCCGTTCCGCCCGATCGTGTGGCTGATCGGGGTGCCCTGGGAGCAGACGGACGCGGCGGCGGGGCTGATGGCGACCAAGACGGCGCTGAACGAATTCGTCGCCTATCTGAACCTGCCGGGGGCGGCGTTATCCGCGCACAGCCGCTTCATCCTCACCTATGCGCTCTGCGGTTTCGCCAATTTCGGCAGCGTCGGAATCATGGTGGGCGGGATCGCGGCGATGATTCCGCAGCGGCGCGACGAAGTGGCGCGCCTGGGGCTGCGGTCGTTGGTGTCGGGGACGATCGCGACGTGCACGAGCGGGGCGGTGGCCGGGCTGCTGATGGGCTGAAGCCGCGCGCTACGCCTCCGGTGGCGCCGGCTCCGGCGGCCCGGGCGGGGCCAGGCGCGCCGCCGCATCGGCAATCGGCCGGTTGCCCGGAAAGAAGTCGCGGGCCTGACGGATCAGCGCCGCCGCTTCCTCGCCGCGGCCGGCCTGCGCCAGCGCCTCGGCTCCCTCCAGGAAGCCCGACGGCTCGGCGGGAAACCGGGCCCGCAACGCCTCCCAGCGGCGGACTGCCTCGTCGCGGTTGCCCAGGCGGCCGGCAACCCAGGCGGCGGCGTGCCACACCATCCAGGCCTCCGGCAGCCGTCGCATACTCTCGGCGATCACCGCCTCCGCCGCGTCGGGGCGGCCATCGTTGATGAGCGCGTCGAGGCCCTCGTGGTAGCCCTCCATGCGCTCGGGAAAGTGCTGGCGCATGCGTTCGAAGCGGCGCGCCGCCTCGGACCAGTCCTGGTTCCGCGTCGCCTCGCGCGCCGCGGCCAGCAGGATGTCGGGGTCACGCGGCATGCGGCGCATCGCCTTGCGCAAATCCGCCGCCGCGGCCTCCTCACGGCCCGCGCGGCGCAGGATGTCGACGCGGGTCAGCCAAGCCTGAGGCGACCGCGGCGCCCGGGCGACGAAGATGTCGGCGCGGCGCTGCGCCTCCGGCAGGTCCTGCCGTTCGATCGCGTTGGCCACATACTGGCCCAGCAGCGTCGGACTGTCCGGATTGCGCGCCAGCAGCGATTCGACGTGATGGTCGGACCAGGGGGCGGCTTCCAGCTCGAACCGCAGATCACCCTCACGCCCCTCGGTGCCGGAACGCCTGATCCGCCGGTAACTGAAAAAGAGAAACACCGCCCAGATCAGCAGCGCCAGAATGCCGATGGCCAACACAAACACGCGTCGAATCTCCCGGGGCAGCCGCCACGATCGTCCCCCATGCCACAATCGGGTGGCACGGGATACGGTTTCAGATCGTGTCGTACCCGGCGGGATGCGCCTCGCGCCAGCGCAGCGCCGTGGCGACGATGTCGTGCAGCGCGGGCAGGCGCGGCCGCCAGCCGGTTGCCATCGCGATCCGCGCCGAGGAGGCGACCAGCATCGGCGGATCGCCGGCCCGCCGGCCGACGTGGCGGAGCGGCA
>CAYWOW010000542.1:0-1726 GCA_964459005.1 uncultured Acetobacteraceae bacterium | reverse complement strand
CTGGTCGAATAGAGGGTCTTCGAGAACATCAGCGTGGCCAGCACGGCGATGCCCCGGCGCACCACCCGCCGGGAGTGCGAGGGCAGTTCGGCGGTGGCCGCGCGCGGGCCGGCGGCGGCGCGGCGGCGCTGGTACCAGGCGCCGACACAAGCCAGCACGATGATCGAGGTCAACGCGGCCAGCGAGAACCAGGCTAGGCTGCCCTGACCGCGCGGCAGCACCACGAAGGCGGCCGCCAGCGGGCCGATCGCGGCGCCGGTGTTGCCGCCGAGCTGGAACACCGATTGCGCCAGCCCGTGCCGTCCGCCCGAAGCCGCCCGCGCGATGCGCGCGGATTCCGGGTGGAAGACGCTGGACCCGGCGCCGACCAGGCCCGCGCCGGCGAGCAGCACGGGAAAATTGGCGGCCCGCGACAGCACCAGCAGGCCCACCAGGGTGAACGCCATGCCGACCGACAGCGAATAGGGCTGCGGGCGGCGGTCGGTATAGATGCCGACCAGCGGCTGCAGCAGCGACGCGGTAATCTGCAAGGTCAGCGTGATCAGGCCGACCTGCCCGAAATCGAGGTGGTAGTTGTCCTTGAGGAGCGGGTAGATCGCCGGCAGCAGCGATTGCCCCATGTCGTTCAGCATATGGCAGAAACTGAGCGCCACCAGCACCGAGAAGGTGGTTCCGGTGACGACGGCGGGGCGGGGCGGCGAGGCGGTGGTCACGGACATGCGGACGGGGTCCCGGAGTAGCGGCGCGGTCGCCAAGTATGGCGGCCGCAAACCGCGAGCCCAATCCCTGATTGCGGGGATCAGGCTTGCTGAGGGAATGTGATAGACGGCTGATGCGCCGCGCCCGCCAACCCAGGGAGGAATCCGCCGGTGACTGTCCGCGAACCCATTCTGCACCCGGTCGCCATCGCCGATCTGCGCCCGACGCAGATCACGGTGGGCATGCGCGAGGTCGAGGAGAAGCGGAAGGAATGGCGCAGCAAGGGCGTGGACAAGGCCTCGGATTTCCTCGGACGGAACATGATTCCGGTGATCCTGGGGCCGAAGGACCGCCACTACGTCATCGACCACCACCACCTGACCCGCGCGCTGCACGAGGAAAAGGTCGAGCACGTGCTGGTCACCGTGGTCGCGAAACTGAATCGGCTCGAGCCGGACTCCTTCTGGTTCGTGCTCGACAACCACAGCTGGATGCATCCGTTCGACGACCGGGGAAAGCGGCGCCGCTATCAGGATATCCCGAAATCCGTCGCGGAGCTGATCGACGACCCGTTCCGCTCGCTGGCCGGCGCGTTGCGGCGCGTCGGCGGCTACGCCAAGGAGACGACGCCCTTCAGCGAGTTCCTGTGGGCGGATTTCCTGCGCCGGCGGATGAAGCGCAAGGACGTCGAGCGGGATTTCACGGCGGCGGTGGAGCAGGCGCTGCTGTTGGCCAAGGGCGAGGACGCGGATTATCTGCCGGGATGGTGCGGACCCACCGCGTACTGATGCAAGCCCGCCGCAGCTCGCTGTCTTTCAGTGCCCGCCTTCGAGATACGCCGCCCGTATCTCCGGCCGCGCCAGCAGCTCCGCGCCGGTTCCCGCCATGGTGACGGACCCGTTCACGAGAACATAGCCGCGGTGGGCCAGCCGCAGGGCCTGGAACGCGTTCTGCTCGACCAGCAGCACGGTCAGCCCGGTCTGCCGGTTCAGGTCGCGGATGGCGCCGAAAATCTGCCGCACCACCA
>CAYWOW010000541.1:0-1729 GCA_964459005.1 uncultured Acetobacteraceae bacterium | reverse complement strand
ACTCGAAGCGCGCCGGCACCACCCGGTAGCCCGACCAGAACGGCGGGCGCGGCACTTCCCGGCCCAGATAGGTGGCCTCGAATCTGGCGACCCGGCGGAGCAGCGCCCCGCGCCGGGGCAGCGGCCGCGACTGCTCCGAGGCCCAGGCCCCCAGGCGCGACAGCCGCGCGCGGGATGCGTAGTAGGCGTCCGCCTCGGCGTCCGACACCTGCTCCACCGCGCCCTCGATGCGCACCTGGCGGCGCAGGCTCTTCCAGTGGAACAGCAGGGCGGCGACCGGGTTGGAGTTCAGCTCGTCGCCCTTGCGGCTTTCCATGTTGGTGTAGAAGACGAAGCCGCGCTCATCCCACTCCTTCAGCAGCACCATGCGCACGGACGGGCGGCCGTCCGCCGTGGCGCTGGCCGCCGCCATGGCGTTGGGGTCGTTCGGCTCGCTCTTTTCGGCTTCGGCGAACCAGCCCCGGAAGTGTTCGAACGGGTCGGGCATGGGCGGCGGTCTCTCCTGCGTCGCCGCCTATGTGGCAGGACCGCGCCGCCCCGCCAAGCGGCAGGCGGAAAAATGCAACGCCTTCCCCCGGGTCTGCTTTTGCGACGACAATGAAGGTTGGGCTACGTCCGTCGGCGCCGGCGCACGAACCCCATGCCGGCAAGACCGGCGCCGAAAAGCGCGAGCGAGCCGGGTTCGGAAACGTCGGCGTCCCCGTACACCTGGAACGAATTTCCCGCCGTGTCCGTCGTGTCGCCTCCCGAATATGATTCCGCGGTCAGAGCGGAGGTCGAGAAACCCCAACTTCCCTGCCAGTCAGCCCCCGTCACCGACTCATCCAGTAATTCCAGCCAATAGGTGCCGGCGGCCAATGCGATGCCGCCAGTCGAGAAGGTGGCCTCATATATATTGTAATCACCGTTCGTCCCGGAGAGCGTATCCGTGAGCGATGCGCCGACCCCGTAATTTTGTCCAGCATCACCGAAAGCTTCACCGGCGATGTACCAATCCACCGTTGACGGCGTGGAGCCTGCATACACCCAATTGGAGAAAGTGATGCTCGTGACCGTCGCGGCGCTCGACAGGGTGAAGGAATCGGTCACGTCCCCGAGGTTGATGCTGGCACTCCCGGTGCCAAGATCGGCGCCATTATCGTAGAGCAAGGTGTCGGCGGACGCCGAAGACACTGAAACCGCCGTTCCGAGGGCCAAGGCGGCGACCGCCGTCATGATCGCGCGACCGGGCGAAACGAGCGAGGGGGTCTGAGGCATTGTCGGTTCCGATGACCTGTGCATGGGCGATTGTATGCAAGTACGCACGATTCGTGCCATATCGTTAAAGCCATGTTAATCAAATGACTTAAAAATCGTTGCTTTTGACACTTTCAGGACGTGCCCGAAATCCTGGCGCGCAGGCACCGGCGGCCCTCCGGCGCCATGCCGATCCGCCTCGGGCTTCGTCCGGCGATTCGCGCCCGCCATTGGCTGCCCGCCGGCCCTTCCCCGGCGGGCCGGACGCGGTTCTTCCCCGGCCCGGCTTGCCGGACTGCCCCCGCATGTGTCACCAGGGGGTGGAATGACGACAAAACGTGGGATTTGGATATGAACCAGGGCGACGACACGGTCGGGCCCGCTATGGGTACGCTGATGCAGGGCCGTCGCGGCCTGATCATGGGGGTCGCGAACGAACGTTCGCTGGGCTGGGGCATCGCCGCGGCCTGTGCGGCGCAGGGCGCCGAGCTGG
>CAYWOW010000540.1:0-1733 GCA_964459005.1 uncultured Acetobacteraceae bacterium | reverse complement strand
TCATGCGCCAGGTCGGCACGGCCCTCCAGCGCCTCCAGCAGATAGGCGGTGAACAGCCCGTGTCCCTTGCCGTCCTGCGGGATGTCGCCGGACACGCCGGATGAATCGAGCGCGAGCGTGGTGGCGCTCGACAGCACGAAGCGCCCGGTGGCGTGGCCGATGCCATTGGTCACGGTGGTGTTCACGTCGCGCTGGAGCACCGCGTCCTGGGTTGCCAGCGAGGCGGAATAGCAGGTGTCCAGCAGCACCGCGATGTGCGTCGCCTGCATCGCCTGGATCAGCGGCAGCAACTGGTCCGGTCCCAGCCCCTCGGTGCGGAACAACTGGTCGATCGCGGCCGGCCCGTTGGCGCCGCCGGCCAGCGCGCGCTCGAACAGTTCTGGATTATGCGTGCCGAGATCGGCCGGCGCGAAGTAGTAGCGGCCGTCCACCTCCTGCCCGTGGCCGGCGAAGAACAGCACCACCAGATCATCCGGCCTGGCCGCGTCCGCGATGCCGCGCAGCGCGGCGGTGATGGCGGGAATCGTGGCCTGCGCGTCAAGCAGCGTGGTCGACACCGGGCGGTCATAGACTTTCGGGTCGGCAGTATCCATCAGCGCCGCGATCGCGCGCGCGTCGTTGCTGGCGTTGTCGAGATTCAGCTCCGAGTGGCTGAACTGGCTGACGCCGACGCTGAGCAGATACAGCGTGCGGCCGGTCGCCGGCGGGGGCGCCGCGGCGGGCGCCGGGGCCGGCGGCACCGGTCCGATTACCGCCACGGGAGCCGGCGCGGGTGGGGGCGGCGGCAGATCATGCCATACCGTCAGTTCCACCGCCTGGGCGTCGCTGCCCTCCACCTCCCCATTGGCGCTCACCGGCAGCAGGCGGATGCGGTTCGGCCCGAGGCCCAGCCGGATCAGCGCCTCCTGCGTGCGGCTGTGCGCGTCTTCCGCCGCGGTCACCAGGCCCGGGCTGATGATGGCGGCGTTGCGGGTGATGACGGCGCGGCCGGGTTGCCCGCCGGGATTGTCCAGCCGGAACCGCACGACCACCGCATCCGCCCGGGTCGCCAGCCGCATCCCTGGATGCGCGGCGGGATTTGGCGTGTCCAGGCCGCGCTCGGGCGGACAGCCCGAGGGGGCGCCGTCGGGCGGGCGGCCGCACGCGTCCAGCAGCACGATGGCGGGCGGCAGGCCGCGGTTCAGCACCGTGGTGACGCTGCCGTGCTGCTCGTTGGCGTTCTGGATGGCCTGCTGCGCGGTGGGGTCGGGACGGATCGACAGGCCGACAAGGTCGGGGCGATAGAACAGGGGATAGAGTTGGCCGACTTCGACGTAGCGGCTGACCTGCGCCTCCGGGTCGTTGAAACGGAAGCCGATCAGACCGCGGCCGTCCGCCTGGCCAGGCGCCGCTTGGTCATGGTCGAAGAAACCTTCCGGCGTGGACAGCACCCAGTGCGGCGCGGCCGCGTCTTCGGCCGATCCCGTGGCCGGTGCGAGGAACAGCGCCAGCCGCTCCCTGCCGGACGCGCTGTCGTACCAGCGCACGGTGCCGTCACCCAGCCCGGCCAGCACCCATTGTCCATCGGCGCTGACATTCACCGCCCAGGCCGGCGCCGGCGCGACGGTCTGCCACGCCTGTCCGTCGCGGCGCTGGAAGCGGACAAAGAAATTCGTGCCGAGGGTGGTGCCGCTGCCGTCCGGCGCGGCCGCGGCGGACAGGCTCCGCTCGTCCTGCTCCAGCGCCACGGCCTT
>CAYWOW010000539.1:0-1735 GCA_964459005.1 uncultured Acetobacteraceae bacterium | reverse complement strand
CGCAGATCGGCGGTGGCGATCTGGTCCATGTCGTCGAACGTCTGGTTTTCGCCGACCATGCCCCAGATGAAGGTATAGGCGCGGGTGCCGACGCCGGAATGGATCGACCAGCTCGGCGAGATCACGGCTTGCTCGTTGTGCACGACGATGTGCCGGGTCTGCTGCGGCTCGCCCATCATGTGGAACACCGCGGCGTCGGGGGCGACATCGAAATACAGGTAGACCTCCATGCGGCGGGCATGCGTGTGGGACGGCATGGTGTTCCACAGGCTGCCTTCCTCCAGCTTGGTCATGCCCAGGCAGAGCTGGCAGGTCTCGATCACCTCGGGGACGAGGAACTTGTGGATGGTGCGCCGGTTGGCGGCGGCGGCGCTGCCGAGGGTCACCGAAGCGGCGTCGGCGAGCGTCAGCCGCCGGGTCGGCAGCGCCCGGTGCGCCGGGGCCGAGTTGTAATAGAGCTTGGCCGGTTTGGCCGGATCGGCGCTGCGGAACTCCAGCACCTTCGCGCCCATGCCGATATAGAGCGCCTCGTTGCTGTCGACCTCGACCGTGCGGCCGTCGATGTCGACCAGGGCGGTGCCGCCGATGTTGATCAGGCCCAGCTCGCGGCGTTGCAGGAAGAAATCGACGCCGTAGGTCTTGCCGAGCCCGTCGGGCAGCCCGACCGGGGCGGCGAGCGGCATGACGCCGCCCACCACGATGCGGTCGATCTGGCTATAGGTCATCGTCATCTCACCCGGGCGGAACACCTCGGGAATGAGGAACTCGCGGCGCAGGCCCTCGGTATCCAGGGTGCGGGCGTGCTCGCTGTGGATGCTTTGGCGGATTTCCATCACTCTTCAACTCCAGGGATCTGCCCTGCCGCCATCATAGCCTGATAGCGCGACGAATCCATGCCGATGCGGCGCTGCCACCATGCGGTCGCGAAGAGCGCCGGTGTTGCCGGTCAGCCGATCAGCGAGGCGACCCAGCGGACGATGCCGATATGGGAAAGGTCGTTCCAGGTGGCGAAGACGAACAGGCCGGCCAGCAGGGCCAGTCCCGCCCGAAAGCCGTATTCCTGGGCGCGCGGCGGCAACGGCCGGCCGCGCACGGCCTCGGCGAGGTAGAACACCAGGTGACCGCCATCGAGCACCGGGATCGGGAACAGGTTGAACAGCCCGAGATTGGTCGACAGCACGGCGATCAGCGATACCAGGCTCGCCATCCCAAGGGCGGCCACCTGGCCGGACAGCCGGGCGATGCCCAGCGGGCCGCTGAGGTCGTCGGCGCTTTGGGTGCGGACGATCATGCCCCATAGCGCAGCCAGCGTCTGCCGGGTGACCTCCCAGGTTTCTGCCAGGCCGGCGGGCACCGCCTGCCACGGCGACAGCTGCTGGTACTCGATGGCGCCGCCGCGGATGCCGAGGACACCGATGGTATGCCCGTTCGACTCGGTGGAGTCGGGGATCACCGTCAGCGCGCGGCTGACGCCGCCGCTGGTCACCATCAGGTGCAGCGGCCGGCCCGGGCTGGCGGCGACCGCCCGCTGGATCTCCATGAAATACTGAATGGGCGTCCCGTCGATCTCGGTGATGCGATCGCCGGTGTGCAGCCCGCTGTGGAAAGCCGCCGAGTCGGCGATCACCTGGCCGACCACGGGAACCACGGTGCCGCGGCCGACAAACGCGAACAGCCCGATGAACAGCACCGCGGCGAGCACGAAGTTGGCGATCGGCCCGGCGGCGATGACGAT
>CAYWOW010000538.1:0-1744 GCA_964459005.1 uncultured Acetobacteraceae bacterium | reverse complement strand
CTTTCTCCAGGGGTTCCGGTGTTCTTATTCCGTGACGAGAAGCCGGATGCAACGCAGTGCTGCGGTTCCTCCAGCACGCATAGTTCTTCAGCAAGCCGTAGGGTGCAATGCCGCTTGGCATTGCACCACTTTCTTCGGTGGTGCGCGATGGTGCAATGCCAAGCGGCATTGCACCCTACTCGCTTCGATCCACCACGACGCTAAACGTCCGCTGTCCGCCCGTTGCGGCGGTTTCCCGATTAGGTTTCGACCCCAGTATCGGGGTCCAGGGCGGAGCCCCATAAGCGCGAAGATAAGAGAAATATCCTTTCTTGTCAGTTGGTTGGATTTCCCGACACGTCCCAGGACGGATGGCTGGCCCCGATGGCCCGAACTCCGACCCAACTTTCCATATCCCAAGCCTGCGCCTGCTGGATTTGTAAACCCGTTGGACTCGCAGAAAGTGCTGGTTCGCGGGATGCCTGGCCAATCCGCCCGTCGTAGATTCGCGCCTATGGGCGGAGCCCCAGCCTTCCTTCCTACGCTCGGTGGCCGAACGCCTGCCGCCGCGTCGTCCACTCCCCTGCCCGCTCGCTCAGGCTGACGCCGAGGCCGGGCCGATCGGGCACGAGCATGCGGCCGTCCCGGATGACGAGCCGTTCGTTGAACAGCGGCTCGAACCACTCGAAGTGTTCGACCCAGGGCTCGCGCGGGTAGGCCGCGACCAGGTGGACGTGGATTTCCATGACGAAATGCGGGGTGATTTCGAGCGCGAACTGGTCGGCCAGCGCCATGATCCGGAGGAACGGGGTGATGCCGCCGACGCGCGGCGCGTCGGGTTGCAGGTAGTCGGCCGCGCCCAGCCGCATGAGATGAAAATGTTCGGCGACGCTGCACAGCATTTCCCCGGTGGCGATCGGAGTGGCGATCTGCCGCGCCAGGGCGGCGTGGCCCTCGGCGTCGTCGGAGGCGAGCGGCTCCTCCAGGAAGACGAGGTTGAACGGGTCGAGCGCACGGCCGATGCGTTTGGCGGTCGGGCGGTCCCACTGCTGGTTGACATCGACCATCAGCGGGAAATCGTCGCCGAGCAGTTTTCGCACGGCGGCGACGCGTTTCAGGTCGAGGGCGGCGTCGGGCTGGCCGATTTTCATCTTCACCCCGCCGATGCCGCTGGCCTTGGCGCGGGCCATGTTGTCGAGCAGTTGCTCGAGCGGGGCCTGCAAGTAGCCGCCGGAGGTGTTGTAGCAGCGCAGCGATGACCGATGCGCGCCGAGCAGCTTGGCCAGCGGGAGACCCGCGCGTTTCGCCTTGAGGTCCCACAGCGCCACGTCGAAGGCGGCGATGGCCTGCGGCGCGAGGCCGGCGCGGCCGATCGAGACGCTGGCCCACAGCAGTTTTTCCCACAGCCGGCCGATATCGTTGGCGTCCTCGCCGAGCAGCAGCGGGGCCAGCTCGGCGGCGTGCGCGTACTGCGCGGCCCCGCCGGCGCGTAGCGCGTAGCTGTAGCCGAAGCCCGCGTGACCGCCCGCCGTCTGGATTTCGGCGCACAGCACGGCGACTTCAATGAGCGGCTGCTGGCGACCCGTCAGCACCTTGGCGTCGCTCACCGGGCGGGCCAGCGGAAGCGCGATCGAGGACAGGCCGATCCAGGCGATCCGGTCGTCCTGTGCCGGGGTGACGGTGTCAGGCATGTTCGGTCCGCTTTCGGAAGAGGCTGTGTGAAAACGCGATGGCGGAGGGGCGTATGACAGCTGCGGTGGCCGGG
>CAYWOW010000537.1:0-1748 GCA_964459005.1 uncultured Acetobacteraceae bacterium | reverse complement strand
GAACGCGGGCGGATCGGCATTTTCAACCGATCCTATTACGAAGAGGTGCTGGTCGCACGGGTGCATCCGGAGATTCTCCGCGCCGAGGGCCTCCCGGAGGCCTTGCTGGTCGAGACCGCGGTATGGCGCAACCGCTATCGGTCGATCGTGGATCTGGAGCGGCACCTCCACGGCAACGGCACCCGCATCGTCAAATTCTACCTCCACCTCTCGAAAGAGGAGCAGAGAAAGCGCTTCCTTGCACGCATCGACGAGCCGGAAAAGAACTGGAAGTTCAGCCTTGCAGACGTCCAAGAGCGGAAATTCTGGGAGCAGTACATGACGGCGTTCGAGGAATGCCTCAGCGCGACGAGCACGGGTGACGTTCCCTGGTACGTCGTTCCCGCCGACGACAAGGATAACGCCCGGCTGATCGTATCGCAGATCGTCGTCGATACGCTCGAAGGGCTCAACATGAGCTACCCGGAAACGTCTCCGGAACGCCACAAGGAATTGCAATCAATTCGCCGGGAACTCACGAAGTGAAAGCCATGCGCGCCGGATTGTAAAATTCTTGCACAGGACCGTCCCCGAGCCGCCAGGACCCACGATGAACCATCACCCGACACTGACCGCGGCAATCCTCGACGTCGACGGCGTACTTCTCGCATCACCTCATGAACGTGCCTGGCGAGAGGCGCTCCAAGGGATAACTGATCCGAAGCGCTTCACCACTGCGATGTATCAGGCGGCTGTGGCCGGCAAACCACGACTCAGCGGGGCAGTGGCGGCCCTGGAGGCATTGGGAGTGCCGAACGCCGCGAAGCTTGCTCCCGCCTACGCCGTGAGCAAGCAAAAGCGGCTCGAAGAGCTTATACATGCCGGGGGCGTCAAGGCTTTCCCCGATGCGCTCCGCTTCGTTCAGGCGGTCCGGTCGCTGGGCTGGCCCATGGCCGTCGCCTCGTCATCGAAAAACGCCAACCAAATGATGCAGTCGATCCAACTAGGCGCCGGCCGAAGCCTGTTGGATATGTTCAGCGCCAATGTCTGCGGTCGCGAGCTGACCCACGGCAAGCCGAACCCTGAGATTTTTCTTTTGGCCGCGACGGCGCTGGGGGTTGAACCAGCACGGTGCTTCGTCGTCGAGGATGCCCCCGCCGGCATCGAGGCGGCTCGCGCGGGCGGCATGACTGCCCTCGGAGTCGCCCGACTGGAGGACGCGGCCGGACTGCGGGCAGCAAAAGCGGACCTCGTTGTGACTGGCCTGGACGACGTCGCGATGGATGCGCTGGCGCAGGGGCGGCTCTGCCGGCGAACGACATGAAAGAGCCAGCGACGATGGAACAGGCGCTCGAACCGACCGCCGATCCGGCCTGGGTTCTCCGGGCCGACGGTTACGATGCCCTGCGTGAGACCACGATCGAGTCACGATTCGCGATCAGCAACGGATTCTTGGGCATCAGAGGCGCGCGAGCGATGACACGTGGCGCGCGTTGGGTTGTTCCTGCCCGCACCTATGTCGCCGGCCTGTTCGACACGCCCGGCACGGGGTCGGGCGCGCCGGGGCTGGTGCCTGCCGCCGACTGGCTGCAGGTCCGCATCCTGCTGCCTGGCGGGCCTCTGGTGCACCACCCCAAGGATGTGTCCTCGCATCGCATCACACTCGACATGAAGCGGGGTGCATTGCTGAGCGAGTTCCACCGGTTGAAGGCGCCCGGCGCCAGGCATCCCAATTTCGGTATCCACGTGCGGACGTTGCGCCTCGTGTC
>CAYWOW010000536.1:0-1750 GCA_964459005.1 uncultured Acetobacteraceae bacterium | reverse complement strand
CGTTCACGCTGACCCCGTGACCGGGCAGCTCGCTCGGCGCCAGGCAGCCGTCCTTGATGGTCGGGATGTTGCCGAACACGTCGCGCGCCCAGGCCACGTGGAATTCGTCGAAGCATTCCTGGATGAAGGCGTTCGGCGTCGCCACGTCGAAATGCACGTTCACCGCCGTGCCCAGCGGCGATTGCGCCTGGTGCGGCGCGACCATGGCGTTGTGCGCGTCCGCGATCGCCGCGGCCTGGCGCAGCCGCGCGAGCCCGCCGAGCCGCAGGTATTCGGGCAGCACCATGTCGCAGCCGCCGCCGGCGAACAGGGTGGCGAACTGGATCGGCAGGCTGAACCGCTCGCCGCCGGCGATGCGCACCGGCGACTCGCGGCAGACCCGGCCGAAGGCCGCGATGTCGCTGGTGAACACCGGGTCCTCCACCCACAGCGGACGGAATTGGGCCACGTCGCGGATCAGCGACAGCGCCTCCGGCACGGTCAGCCGGTCGTGGAACTCCAGGATCATGTCGATGTCGTCGGGCAGCGCCGTCCGCACCGCTTCGACGATCGCCAGCGTGCGCCGCCGTTCGGCGCGATCGAGCGTGCGGTAATTGTGCCCGAGCGGATCGAACTTCAGCGCGCTGTAGCCCCTGGCGGCGACGGCCTGGGTGCGCTCGGCGAAGCGCACCGGGTCGCGGTCGTCCTGGTACCAGCCGTTCGCGTAGGTCCGGATGCCGGGCCGCGCGCGCCCGCCGAGCAGGCGGTACAAGGGCAGCCCAAGCTCCTTGCCGACGATGTCCCAGCACGCCGTGTCGATGCCGGCCAGCGCCGCCATGATCGGGCCATCATGGTTGAGGTACAGCGCCTTGTGGGCGTCGTGCCAGTTGGCCGGCAGCTCGCGCGGGTCGCGGCCGAGGAACAGCCGCGCGATCTCGCCGACCGCGGCGAAGGCCGGCATGGTGGTGAGCCCCTGGGTCGCCTCGCCCCAGCCGACATGGCCCTGGTCGGTGGCGACCTTCACCAGGATCCAGTTCTTCCACGGATTGCCGACGATGAAGGCCTCGATGCGGTCGATCTTCATGGCGGTTTCGCCTTCAGACTTTCGCCGGCCAGGCCGGGTTCATCAGCGGGGCAAGGTCGTCCAGGATGGCGGTGAGGTCGGCCATGGCGTAGCGGTCGAGGGTGCGCCCACCGGTCTGGCGGATGGCGGCGCAGCCGATCACGCCGCGGCGGCGCAGCACCTCCTTGTAGACCGCGGTGCCATAGCCCGTCTCGAACATCAGCAACGGCAGCAGCAGGCGGTAGATCTCGCGCGCTCGCCTGGTCTCTCCGGCTTCCAGCGCGTTCCACAACTGCACGTGGACGTCGCTGACCTCGCAGGCCGGCATGGTGCCGCAGGCCCCGCGGGCGTACTCGTCGAGCAGATGCCGCCCCGCCTTGCCGCCCATCATGCCCTCCAGCGCATCGCCGGCGGCCTCGATGGTCCGCGTCATCATGGCGCTGGAGAACTCGGTCTCCTCCTTGACGAAGCGCACGTCCGGCAGGTCGCGCAACATCCCGGCCATCAATTGCGGCGACATCGGCGTGCCGCCGGCGCCGGCGTAGTTCTGCAGGAAGATCGGCAGGCCGCCGGCCGCGTCGATGGCGGCGTAATACTCCCGGATCTCGTCCTCGGTGGCGCGCGCCATGTTTGGCGGCATCGCCATCAGCGCGTCCGCGCCCATCGCCTCGGCCTCGCGCGCCAGCCCGGCGGCGATCAGCCGGGTCG
>CAYWOW010000535.1:0-1757 GCA_964459005.1 uncultured Acetobacteraceae bacterium | reverse complement strand
GTGGCACGCTTGCGGCCACGGCGGCGGCGGACCGCCAGGCCCTCCTCGCGATAGAGCCGGAACAGCTGAGGTGGTCCCGTCGGCGCGCCACACCACAAATAGGCAGTTCTGCGAAGCTGGGCTTTGGCATCATACGGTTCAAACGGTTGCTAGTGTCTCAAGGTTGCAGTCGAACAGCGCCGGGTCGATGCCGCCCCCCAGCTCGTCGAACATGCTGTCGCTGAAAGCGATCAGCCGGTCGGACGCGGCCACGGCTTCCCTGACCCGGTTGGCGACAACGGCCTCGAGAATGGCCAGGTGGCAATCCAACGTCCGGCCCAGGCCTTCGTCAGGGCGCACCCAGGTATGGTATATCCACCCGATACGGCGAGAGATCGTATGCAGGGGCCGCAGCGTGTGCTCCAGGAACGTCTCGCCGGCCGCGGCAACGAAAAGCTGGTCGATGCGCCGGTCAAGCCGGTTGAACTCATCAATCGTCATGTTGGCTGCCCGGTCGCTCAGCACGCGGCTAAGGTGGAGCATCTGGTTGCGGTAGGAGGCGCCGGACCGTTCCGTGGCGAGCCGCACCACGAAGCGCTCCATGTCCCGCCGTAGCTGCAGCAAGGTCCGTTCCCGAGCGAGATCGATCGGAGCGATCTGCAGGCCGTGGCGAGGGCGGATGACGATAATGGTATCCGCTGCGAGGCGGTTGACGGCGAGGTGGATCGGTGTGCGGCCGACGCCGATCCTTTCCTGGAGGTCCTGGATGGAGAGGTAGAGCCCCGGGCGCAATGCACAGGCGACGATCATCTCTTCCAACCTGTCATAGGCGAGGGCCGACAGGTTGGTGTGGTTGCTGCGGGGGGGCTTGCTGCCCCGCGCGGCGCGCTCCGACGTGGTGGTCGGAACCAGTTCCGTGCTCGGCTGATAGGTCATCCCGTTCCTGGCGGCCACTTCCTGATGCGATCCTATGCTGAAAAAGTGTGCCGGGGAAGCAGAATTATGTTGTGATATTTTACCGTGGGTCCTAGGATGCCCCTTGGGATGCGGAGGCCCGCCGGGAAGGCGCCGTCGGAGCCGATGCCAAGGGAGGGTACCAATGAAGATCACCGCGATCGAAACCTTGCGAACGGGCGAGTTCGCGAACGTGCTCTGGGTCCGCGTCCACACCGATGCCGGCGTGATCGGACTGGGCGAAACCTTCTATGGTCCCGGCGCGGTCGAGGCGCACATCCACGACGTCCTGGCGGGTCGCCTGCTCGGCCGCGATCCGTTGCACATCGAGGCGCTCAACCGCGACATGGTGAACCTGCCGATGGCGCAGTCCAGCACCGGGGCGGAGTACCGGGCGGCCTCGGCGATCGACATCGCGCTGTGGGATGCGTTCGGCAAGGTGTGCAACCAGCCCGTCCACCAGATGCTGGGCGGGCTGTGCCGGCCGAAGCAGCGCATCTACAACACCTGCGCCGGCTATCAGTACACCAACGCCGCCGACATCAAGCCGGTCGCGACCTGGAACTTCAGCGATGCGGCAGGACCTTATGAGGACTTGAAGGGGTTCATGTACCGGGCCGACGCGGTGGCGGAAAGCCTGCTGGAATCCGGCATCACCGGCATGAAGATCTGGCCATTCGACCCGGCGGCGATGGCGAACGACGGAATGCACATCACCGCGGCTGAGCTGAAGACCGCGCTCGAGCCGTTCGAGAAGATCCGGCGCGCGGTCGGCGACAAGATGGAAATCATGGTCGAGTTCCACTGCCTGTGGAACCTGCCGA
>CAYWOW010000534.1:0-1759 GCA_964459005.1 uncultured Acetobacteraceae bacterium | reverse complement strand
ACCAGGGCGGCGTGCAGCGCCGCCTCGTCGACGATGCCGCCGCGCGCGGTGTTGATGACGAAGGCGCCGCTCTTCAGGCGGGCGAGCTGGGCGGCGCCGATCATGCCGGTGGTCTCGGCGTTCCTGGGGCAATGGACGGTCACGACGTCGGCGCGCGGCAGGCCGGCGGCCAGGCTCACCGGCTCGCAGCCCGCCGCGACGATGCGGGCGGCATCGACATAGGGATCGCACACCAGCACGGTCATTTCCAGCGCCCGGCAGCGCGCGGCGATGCGGCTGCCGATGCGCCCGAAGCCGACCACCAGCAGCGTCCGCCCGAACAGGTCGAGCGGCGGCGTGGTGAGGCGCTGGCTCCAGTCGCCACGGTGCACGATCGCGTTGTATTCGGCGGTGCGGCGCGCCAGCTCGAACATCAGCGACAGCGCATGCTCGGCGACGCTGACCGAATTGGCGATGCCGGTGGTCATCAGCAGGATGCCCTTGGCGGTGCACCCCGGCACATCGACGAGGTCGTAGCCGACGCCGACACGGCTGACCACGCGCATCTCATCGGCAGCCGCCAGCTCGCCGGCGCCGAACGGCCGGGTGTAGAGCGCGATGCCGTGCGCGCCGGGCAGCAGGGCGCGATAGGCATCGACCGGCATGGCGGAATCGTAGGTGATTGTCTCGATGTCGGGACGGTCCTCCAGCAGGGCCCAGCCGGCCGGCGTGACGGCGGTGGCGATCAGCAGGCGCTTGCGGTTGGTCATGTCGTTGCCTCCTCGAATGCCGGTTCAGCCCGGCCGGTCGATGATTTCGATCCAGTTGGCGTTGGCCCCGGCCTGGCAGGCGACTCGGCGCCTGAGCGTCCCGCTGCGTGCGTCGATACCATAAACTGTCACGCAACCGGTCGTGTGGCTGGCGCAGATCAGCCAGCGGCCGCGCGGATCGATGGCGAAGCCGCGCACCTCGGGCTCGGTCGGCACCGTGCCGAGGGCATCCAGCGTGCCGTCCGGGCGCAGCCGGAAGCCGGCCAGCAGGTTGCCGGTGCGTTCGCTGGCATAGAGGAAGCGCTCGTCGGGGGTGAGGCGAAGGTCGGCGGCGGCGGGGGTCGCGCCGGGGGGCGCGAGGGGCACGGATTGCAGCGCGGAAAGGGTGCCGGTGGCGGTGTCGCGCGCGTAGGCGTTCACCGTGCCGTCGAGCTCGTTGATGCAATAGAGCAGGGCGCCGCCGCGGGCAAAGCGGAGATGACGCGGGCCGGCCCCCGGGGCGGTGTGCGCCGCCGGGGTGGCGGGCGTGGCCAGCCGGCCGGTGACGGGGTCGAATTCCTGCCGCAGGATCACGTCGCCGCCGAGCACGGCGGCATAGACCGCGCGGTTGTCGGGATCGGGCAGGATGCTGTGCGCCTTGGGCGGCGTGGCCAGCACCTGCAGCGGCTCGCCCGGCACGCCGTCGGCGCCAATCGGGTTCACCGACAGCAGGGCGCCGGCAAACGAGGCGCCGAACAGGAACCGGCCGGTCCGGTCGGTGGCGATGTAGTGCATGGCATGGGCCAGGCGGCCGCTGCCGATGACGCTCAGCGCGCCATCCGCGGCGATGGCAAACGCGGTCACCGGCCAGGGCGGATTGCGGCAGACCGCATAGAGCACGCGGTGGTCGGGGCTGAGCGCCAGGGCCATGCCGACGGGCGGCGGGTCGAGCGGACCGGGAACCGTGGCGCGCGCGAGCGGCGTCAGCGCGCCGGTGTCGTTGTCGAGCCGGAAACTCACCACCTGGGCCT
>CAYWOW010000533.1:0-1760 GCA_964459005.1 uncultured Acetobacteraceae bacterium | reverse complement strand
CGCCGCCTTGTTCAGCGAGGCGGTCACGATGACGTCGATCTCGTGGGCCTGCGCCATCTCGACCGCCTTCCTGACGCAACGGCAGGCCGCTTCGCCGGCGTCCGCCGACAGCACGCCGGGCAGGATGGCGTCGCGGTTGGGCGCGTCCACTTCGACCAGGCGCACGCCGCCCACCCCGGCGAAAATATCGCCGGCCCCGACCAGCCGCGCCGCCCGTTCCATGAAGACGCGATCGCCGATGACCAGGGTCGCGGCGCGCTCATCGTCCGGCATGGCGGCGAGGGCCTTGCAGATGACTTCCGGTCCGATCCCGGCGGGATCGCCCATCGTGATGCCGATTCTGCTGAGGACGCGCATATGGTTTCTCCTGACGGCGTTCCGGCCTGATCGAGGTGCTGCAAAGCGTTTGACAACGACCCCCGTATCTCACAATATCACATGGAATATGTGCGATACGCGTAGCAGAAATGGTCTGAACCGTCCACGTCGATGTGCCGTTCGGGATTCCCGTCCCGTCCGGCCGGCCGCTCGGCGATGAGCCCGCCGATGACCCCGAGCGAGCGGCGGCGCGAGATCGTCACCCTCGTGATGGCCCGCAAGACCGTGTCGCTCGAGGAGCTGGTGGCGCACCTCCGGGTCAGCCGGATGACCATCCATCGTGACCTCGCCCTGCTCGAGGAGCGCGGCCTGCTGCGCAAGGAGCGCGGCGGCGCGACCGCGGAAAGCTCGCTGCTGTTCGAAAGCAATTTCCACTTCCGGCTGCAGAACGAGAGCGCCGAGAAGCGCGCCCTCGCGCACGCCGCGCGCGCGCTCATCGAGCCGGGCAGCGTCATCATGATCGACGACAGCACGACCACCCTGCTGCTGGCCGAGGAACTGGAGACGATCGAGTTCATCACCGTCATCAGCAACTCGCTGGCGGTCTGCGAGCTGCTGCGCGGCCGGCCCAACGTGCAACTGATCCTGACCGGCGGCAGCTACAACAACACGCTGCAGGCCTTCTACGGCCTGATCTGCGAACAGAGCCTGGGCAAGCTGCGCGCGGACTGGGCCTTCATGTCGGCGTCCTCGGTGATCGGACTGTCGCTCTATCACCAGGACCAGGAAGTCGTGCGCATGAAGCGCGCGCTGATGGCGGCGGCCGAACGGACGGCGCTGCTGCTCACCTGCTCGAAGTTCAAGGCGCGGGCGCTGAACCATTTCGGCGAACTGTCCGAATTCGACCGGATTTTCATTGACCGCCGGCTCGACGAGGCGACCGCGCAGAAACTGCGCCAGGCCGCCATCGATTTCGAGCTGGTATAGACGGGGGGCGCGACCATGCCGACAGGAACCGGGCAACAGCTGCGCATGTCGCGCCTGATCGACCCCAGGACAGGCCACGGATTCTGCATCGCCCTTGACCACGCCTTGCAGTTCGGGATCAGCCCGGGCAACGGGCATCCCGAGGCGTTGCTCGACCTGATGGCCGAGGCCGGGGTGGACGGCGTGATCCTGTCGCTCGGCACGGCGCTCAGGCTCGGCAACCGGCTGGCGCGCCGGGGCGGCCCGGCGCTGATCCTGCGGCTGGACCAGACCACCATGTGGCGGGAAGGCACGCCGCTCGCCTACCGGGACGGCATGACGCGACTGGTCGCCAGTGTCGCCGACGCCGTGACCCTCGGCGCCGACGCGGTGATCACCTACCTGTTCTTCGGCCACGCCGATCCCGCCCTCGAGACCAAAAGCTTCGAGGATTGCGCCGCGGTGAACGCGGCGGC
>CAYWOW010000532.1:0-1761 GCA_964459005.1 uncultured Acetobacteraceae bacterium | reverse complement strand
ACATGACGGTGCCGACCGGCACGCCGGTGACCTGGGCGATGTCGCGGTACGACATCTCTTCCAGTTCGCGCAGCACCAGGCATTCGCGCAACTCGGCGGGCAGGGCGGCCAGCGCGGTGCCGAGCGCGGCACGGTCCTGGGCGCGCGACAGCGCCGCTTCCGGGTCGTCGGCGGGGTCGACCGGTTCAGCCACCGGGGTTTCGTCCGCGTCGTCGAAGGCGACAAGGGGCACCTCGCGCGCCCGGGCGACGGCGGCCAGCCGGTCGAGCGCCGTGTTGCGGACGATCTGCAACAACCAGGCCCGCGGGTTGCCGCCGCGGAACGAGGCGAAATAGGTGAGCGCGCGCAGCAACGCGTCCTGCACCGCGTCCTCGGCCGCCACCGGGTCGCGCAGCAGCCAGCGCGCCAGGTTGTAGGCCGCGTCCAGGTGCGGCAGCGCCAGCCGCGCGAACTCCGTCTCGTCCCCCGCCATTGCCCCCCGCCTTACTGCACCACGATGGTGCCCTGCATGTGCGGATGCAACGAGCAGAAGTAGGAAAATCGGCCGGGCCGGTCGAACACCGCGGCGAAGGTGTCGCCGGTGTCCAAGGGTTGCGAGCGGAAGGCCGGCGGCCTGGCCGCGCTGACTACCGTGTGGGCCATGTCGTCGCGGTTGGTCCAAACCACGCTGGTGCCGCGAGCCACCGTGAGCACGGCGGGAGAAAAGGTGAAATTGTCGATGGTGACCGCCGCCGTCCCGACCGCCAGGGCGGACGAAATGGGCAGCAGGGCCAGTAGAAGGGTCGCGCGGCGGCGCGGGAAAGGGGCGGACATGGTGGTTCCTCAGGCGCCGAGCGGGGTGTCGATGATGGCCAGGTGCGACTGGCCGCGCACCAAGCTGACGCTCGCTACCCCGAGCACGTCGCGCAGTTTGCCGGGTTCCACGTGCATCGGTCCGGGGCTGGGCGCGGTGCCCGGCGCGGGCTGCGGGAAGGCGGTGGAGCGGGCGGTGTGGAAGGCGACGTGGCCCTCGACCTTCTGCAGCACCTGATGGATGTGGCCGTTCAGCACGGTGACCGAGCCGAACCGCTTGAGCAGCGCGAGCGCCGCCGCGCTCTCCTCGGTGCCCCAGCCCCAGTCGCGGTAGACCGTCCACAGCGGGATGTGGGCGAACACCACGATAGGGGTGCTGGCGCCGCGGGCGGCGAGGTCGGCGCGCAGCCAGGCCAGTTGCGCCGGCCCGAGCATGCCGAGGCCGCCGGGTTGCAGGTTGGCGACGTTGTTCAGGCCGATGAAATGGATGCCCTGCACATCGAAGCTGTAGAACCCGCCGTCGGGCGCGCCCTGTTTGGTGCCGCGCTGGAAGCGGGCGACGAAGGGGCGGCCGTTGTCGTCCAGCCAGTCGTGCTCACCGGGGACGTAGTGGGTCTCGATGCCGGTGGCGCCGATCAGTTGGGCCGCGGTGTCGAACTGTTCGGGTTTGGAGAGGTGCGAGACGTCGCCGGTGTGCAGCATCATCGGCGGGCGCTGAGCCGCCACCTTGTCCAGCGCTTCCTTCAGCGTGGCCGGGGTGTCGGTGTTGGGATCGTGCGAGAAACCGATGTGAGAGTCGCTGATCTGGGCGAAGGTGAAGCCGGGCGCCGGGGTCGCGGCCGCGGCGGTGCCGAGCAGGCCGAGCGTGCGCGGCACGCCGCCGGAGACGGTCCACAGCAGGCCGGTGCCCACCCAGGCCATGCAGCTCAGAAGGTTGCGGCGATCGGTGTCCATGTCGGTCCCCCGTTT
>CAYWOW010000531.1:0-1762 GCA_964459005.1 uncultured Acetobacteraceae bacterium | reverse complement strand
TCGAACCCCCGTTACCGCCGTGAGAGGGCGGTGTCCTGGGCCTCTAGACGAACGGGACAGCAAGCCCGCCGCCTTCTACGGCCTTCGCCTGCCCATATCAAGCCACCCCCCCGTCATCTCACCGCGCCAGCGCGGCCCGGCCCACCACCTGGCCCGTCCGCAAATCCACCACCACGACCCGGTCTGCACCGCCGCCGACCAGCCGCAACGCCAGGCGGTCCGGCAGCGCCGAAACCCCGGCAATGTGCGTGCCCACCGGCTCATCCAGTACCGCATCGTGGACCACCGCCGGCGCCACCGACATCCGGTGCACAATCGTCACCCCGATCGTCGTGACCCCGGCGACGATCAACACCGCCATCGCTACCGCCAACACCACCAGCCAGCGCATCCGCCCCTCCACCTGCCCCGCCATCCGGAGTATCTGGATGGTGGCATGTCCGATAAATCCGTCACCGACGCAATCGTCCACACTACCCGAGCCCCTCCCGAGGCCGCCGGGCAGCGGGTTGACCGCTTCCTCGCCGAGCGCATCCCCGCCTTCTCCCGCTCGCGGGTGAAGAACCTCATCGAAGCCGGCCATGCGACCCGCGACGGCAGCCGCATCACCGAGGCCTCCGAACCCGTCCGCTCCGGCGCACTCTACAGCCTCGCGCCGCCTCCCCCGGTATCGGCGACACCGCTGGCGGAGACGATCTTCTTCCCGATCCTCTACGAAGATTCCGACCTGCTGGTGCTCGACAAGCCGCCGGGGCTGGTGGTCCACCCCGCGCCAGGCAACCAGGACGGTACCCTGGTCAACGCCCTGCTCGCCCATTGCGGCGACACCCTGCCCGGCATCGGCGGCGAGAAGCGCCCCGGCATCGTCCATCGCCTCGACAAGGACACCTCCGGCGTCATGGTGGTGGCCAAGACCGAGCAGGCGCTGGCCACCTTGTCGGCCGCCTTCGCCGCCCGCGACATCGATCGCGCCTATCTCACCCTGTGCTGGGGCCTGCCCAATCCCCCCGCCGGCGAGATCGAGGGCGCCATCGGCCGTGACCCGCGCGAACGCAAACGCATGGCCGTGGTCGGTCGTGGCGGCAAGCACGCCCTGACCCGCTACCGCACCCTCGGCCACTACCAGACCGCCGTGACGCTGCTGGAACTGCGGCTGGCCACCGGGCGCACCCACCAGATCCGCGTCCACCTGGCCAGCCAGGGCCACCCGGTGGTCGGCGACCCGCTCTACCTGCGCCGCATCCCTGCCAGCGCCCGCGCGCTCGACGAGGCCACGCGCCGCGCCCTGCTCGACTTCCCGCGCCAGGCCCTGCACGCCGCCCACCTCGGCTTCGTCCATCCACGCACCGGCGCCCCGCTCAGCTTCAGCACGCCGCCGCCGGCCGACATGCAGGCCCTGATCGACCGTCTCGGCCTGGGTATGGTAACGCAAACTTAATCCCGACTTAATCAGTCCGGATTATTGACCAGGGCCGGCCGTTCCGCTATGGTGCCACCGTTGTCACCGATGCGCGGGGGGTGCCCGCGGGGACGACCGACCGGGGTGACGCCGCCGCCAGATGGGGCGCGCACCGGGGCTTTCGGATCGTCGCCAGGCCCCCGCCGGCCCCTCCCGGGCCGGACCAAGCGCAAACGGCCTGCTATCTGCGCCGCCATGGGCAGGAGGCAAGCCGATCGGACGAAAGGAACCTGTCGTGGTCTCTGCCGTCATCAATGTCGCCCCCGAGGGCAACCTGTCGCGGTATCTCCAGGAGATCCGCAA
>CAYWOW010000530.1:0-1764 GCA_964459005.1 uncultured Acetobacteraceae bacterium | reverse complement strand
GCGCTCAACGCCGGCAACGCCCGCTGGGGCAGCCTGTACGACGCGCTCTACGGCACCGACGTGATCGGCGACGAGGACGGCATGGAGCGCGGCCGCCGCTACAACCCGGTGCGCGGCAAGGCGGTGGTGGCGCGCGCGCGCGAGTTCCTCGACGCCGCCGCGCCGCTGGTGCACGCCAGCCACGCCGACGTGGTGGCCTACGCGGTGCGCGGCGGCTGGCTGCAGGCGACGCTGAATTCCGGCGCCACCACCGTGCTCGCCGACCTCGGCAAGCTGGCCGGCATCCAGGGCGACCCGCTGGAGCCGAGCGTCGTGCTGCTGTGCAACCACGGCCTGCACATCGAACTGCGGTTCGACCGCAACCACCCGATCGGCAGGGACGACCCGGCCGGACTGGCCGACGTCATTCTGGAATCGGCCGTCACCACCATCATGGATTGCGAGGATTCGGTGGCGGCCGTGGACGCCGGCGACAAGGTGGGGGTCTACCGCAACTGGCTCGGCCTGATCCTGGGCAACCTGACCGCCGACTTCGAAAAGGGCGGCCGCACCGTGCGGCGCCGGCTGAACCCGGACCGGGCCTATCACACGCCGGACGGCCAGCGGTTCACCCTGCCCGGCCGCAGCCTGATGCTGGTGCGCACGGTCGGCCACCACATGTACACCGACGCCGTGCTCGACGCCGACGGCGCCGAAATTCCCGAGACCATCCTGGACGCGGTAGTCGCGTCGCTGATCGCACTGCACGACCTGCGCGGCGGCGTGCCGTTGTGCAATTCGCGGACCGGATCGGTCTATCTCGTCAAGCCGAAGATGCACGGGCCGGACGAGGTGGCCTACGCGTCGGATCTGTTCGCCGCCGTCGAGACCATGCTCGGCATGGGGCCGAACACCCTGAAGATGGGCATCATGGACGAGGAGCGGCGGACCACGGTGAACCTGCGCGCCTGCATCTACGCCGCGCGCGAGCGGGTGGTGTTCATCAACACCGGCTTCCTCGACCGCACCGGCGACGAGATCCACACCTCCATGGCCGCCGGCGCGATGGTGCGCAAGAACGACATGCGCGCCACCGCCTGGATCGCCGCCTACGAGAACAACAACGTCGATGTCGGCCTGCGCGCCGGCCTGCGCGGACGGGCGCAGATCGGCAAGGGCATGTGGGCGGCGCCGGACCGGATGGCCGACATGCTGGCGCAGAAGATCGGTCATCCGCGGGCGGGCGCCAACACGGCCTGGGTGCCCTCGCCGACCGCCGCCACGCTGCATGCGCTGCACTACCACCAGGTCGATGTGGCGGCGCGCCAGGAGGAACTGACGACGCGCGCGCCGGCGAAGATTGCCGACATTCTCACGGTTCCGCTGGCCGACCGGCCGAACTGGTCGCCCCAGGAAGTGCAGCAGGAACTCGACAACAACTGCCAGAGCATCCTGGGCTATGTGGTGCGCTGGATCGACCAGGGCGTGGGCTGTTCGAAAGTGCCGGACATTCACGACGTCGGTTTGATGGAAGACCGCGCGACGTTGCGGATTTCCAGCCAGCACATCGCCAACTGGCTGCGCCACGGCATCGCCAGCGAGACGCAGGTCGTGGCAACGCTGAAGCGGATGGCGACGGTGGTCGATCGCCAGAACGCGGGCGACGCGGCCTATACGCCGATGGCGCCGGGCTACGACGGGGCCGCGTTCAACGCAGCGTGCGACCTGATCTTCAAGGGACGCGAGCAGCCCAACGGCTACACGGAATTCGTGCTGCACGCGCGC
>CAYWOW010000529.1:0-1768 GCA_964459005.1 uncultured Acetobacteraceae bacterium | reverse complement strand
GCCCCGAGGCCGCCGCCTACGCCAGCCAGATCGCAGCCGTGCTGGCCGAGCCGGCTGCCGCCGACGCGCTCGCACGTTCGCTGGCCGCGCGTCGCACCCTCGCCCCGATCCGTCGCATGCTCGGCCTCGCCGCACCCCACCCCCGCCGGCCCCGCGTCCGGCCGCAACCGCCCCCGGCTCTCGTCGCCGCGCCACGCCCCACCCCGCCGCCCTGGCTCCGTGACCCCCCGCCCAGCCGCGCCGCCCGCCCCTGGTGGCTCCCGCCGCCCCGGCTGCGCTCCGGCTGATCCCGCCCGTCGCTATCCCGCCAGCGCCAGCACCCCGCTGGCCACTTCATGCCACGCCGCCGTCGTGCTCAGCGGCAGTTCGAGCAGCTTGAGCGCCACCAGCACGCCGAGGCCGATCAGATAGGCCGGGTGCGGCCGCCCGCGCTGGCGCCAGTCGTGGATGATCGCGATCACCAGCAATACGCCGCCGAACATCGCCGGCGGAATGGTCGCCATCACCGACGGCGGCCCGGGCGGCAGCACGAAAACGAAGAACCAGCGCGCCACCGGCGCTTCCAGCAACGAAACCGTCGCCACCAGCATCAATCGCTTGTGCCACTCGGGCCGCCGCACATTGGCGAGCGCGAAAATCACGCAGATCGCGAAGAACACGATGCCGGCCAGCGGCACCAGCGCGAACGCCTTGCCCGCATCGTCGGCCCCGTCCGCCGCGAAGGATTTCATCATGTTGATCGCCACCAGCACGCCGAAGATCGTCATCGCGGTGGCGAAGGAAACCCCGATCAGGCCGACCGCCCGATGCCGGGCCACCCGCCCCGACGCCGCCAGCCAGGACTGGAAGACGAAGAAAACGGTCCAGGCGAAGAACACCAGACCATGGATGTGCACGACCGGATTGGCTCGGAACGTGCCCTGGGCCAGCGGCATCCAATAGGTCGGGGCGAAGCCGAGAAACGCCGCCGCCAGGCAGGACATCGCCATGTAGACATAGAAATACGCCGCCCTCGGCCGCGCCATCACGCCCGCGCGTTC
Organism: uncultured Acetobacteraceae bacterium; assembly: GCA_964459005.1. GTDB lineage: Bacteria > Pseudomonadota > Alphaproteobacteria > Acetobacterales > Acetobacteraceae > Rhodovastum. Next base: position 728 of record CAYWOW010000529.1, on the reverse strand, counting down.
CTGCATCGTCGTCGCCATCGATGTCCCCCTTCGGCCGGAAGCCGTTGCGCCGGGTTTCGCCCGGCGAGTGGCCGGTCGTCCCGTTTGGAATGAAGCCTAGCCTCCGGCCCGGGCGTTCCGCAACAATCCCCGCGACGGGATGCCCCGATGCCTACGCCACGCCGTATTTCTTGAGCCACGCCAGCGTCCGCTGCCATCCGTCGGCGGCGTCGGCGGGCCGGTAGCTCGGCCGGTAGTCCGCATGAAAACCGTGCGGCGCGTCCGGATAGACCACGATCTCGACGGTCTGCCCCGCCGCCCGCGCCTTCGCCGCCGCGGCCTGCACGTCCTCCACCCTGACCCCGGCGTCCTTGCCGCCGTACAGCCCCAGCAGCGGGCAGTGCAACTGCTCGGCCAGGTCGGTCGGCGTCTTCGGTTGCAGCTCGCTGACCGCTCCCGCCACCGGCCCGTACCAGGCCACCGCCGCCCTGAGCTTCGGGTTGTGCTCGGCATAGAGCCAGGTGGTGCGCCCGCCCCGGCAGACCCCCACCACGCCGAGCCGGTTCGCGTCGCCCCGGTTGGCGGCGGCCCAGGCCGCCGTCGCGTCCAGGTCGGACATCACGGTGGCGTCCGGAGCCTTGCTGATAACGTCGCGAAAAATGTTGGTGAAATCCGTGATCTTGGACATGTCGGCGATCCGCGCATAGATCTCCGGCGCCACCGCGAGATACCCCAGCTTGGCCAGCCGG
>CAYWOW010000528.1:0-1770 GCA_964459005.1 uncultured Acetobacteraceae bacterium | reverse complement strand
TGGCTGGGGGACTAGGATTCGAACCTAGATAAAACGAGTCAGAGTCGTTTGTCCTACCATTGAACGATCCCCCAGCAGGATCGCGCGGCTATCTAGGGTCCGCAACCCAGGTTGTCAAATTGTTGCCCTTCCTTGCCGCCGTTCCGGCGGGGCTGTGGATTATGCTTGAAGCGGCGGCCCCAGCCGAGAACAATGCACGCCCAAGGTTGCGGAAGGCCTTTGTCGTCATGGTCGATCTCTCCGCACAGGTGCTGAGCGGAGCCCCCCGGGTGTCTGCGCCGGCTTTCGCCGCGCTGGACCTGGGAACCAACAACTGCCGCCTGCTGGTCGGGACCCCGGCCGGCAACGGCTTTCGTGTGATCGACAGCTTCAGCCGCATCGTCCGCCTGGGCGAGGGGTTGCATCACACCGGCCGGTTGAGCCAGGACGCCATGGAACGTGCCATGGCCGCCCTGCATGGCTGCGCCGCACGCCTGGCGCGCCGTCCGGTTCGCGCGGTCCGGGCGATCGCCACCGAGGCGTGCCGGCGCGCCGTCAACGGCGACGAATTCCTCGCCCGGGTGCGTTCCGAGACCGGGCTGCCCATCGACGTGATCTCCAGCCGCGAGGAGGTCGAACTGGCGCTGGAAAGCTGCGCGCCGCTGCTGCGCAAGGGCGGCCGGCGGGCGCTGCTGTTCGACATCGGCGGTGGCTCGACCGAGCTCGCCTGGGTTCGCCTGCCCCCGCACGGGCGGCCGGAACTGATCGGCTACGTGTCGCTGCCGGTGGGCGTGGTGACCCTGGCCGAGCGCTTCGCCAGCGACGGCGACGACGTGGCCGGGTTCGGCGCCATGCGCGACGACGTCATCGCGCGTCTGCGGCCGTTCGAGCAGGTCCATTGCATCGGCCACGAGATCCGCCAGGGCGGGGTGCGTTTCCTGGGCACCTCCGGCACCGTCACCACGCTGGCCGGCATCGCGCTGGACCTGCCGCGCTACAGCCGCCCGGCGGTGGATGGCCGGGTGCTGTCGCGCGCGGCCGCCGAGGCGGCGTTGCAGCGCCTGCGCGCGCTGGGGCGGACGGGACTGGCCGAACACCCCTGCGTCGGGCCGGAGCGGGCGGATTTCGTCCTGCCGGGCTGCGCCATTTTCGCCGCCATCTACACCCTGTGGCCGGCGCCGGAGATCGTGGTGGCGGATCGCGGGCTGCGGGAAGGCATGCTGCTGCGCATGATCCGCGGCGAGCGGAGCCACCCGCGCCGGCCGCTGCGCCCCGCACACGTCGCGCCGGCGCAGGTCCCGGCCTGAGCATGGCGGGCAAGGGCAACACGACGGCCCCGTCGGACGAGGGGGGACGGCGCAGCCTGAACGTGCGGCTGCGCACCGCCACCGGCCGCAGCGCGGCCTCGCAGCGCTGGCTGGAGCGCCAGCTCAACGATCCCTATGTGGCGGCGGCCAAGGCGCAGGGCTGGCGCTCGCGCGCCGCCTTCAAGCTGATCGAGCTGGACGACCGCTACCACCTGATCCGCAAGGGTTTTTCCGTCGTCGATCTGGGCGCCGCGCCGGGCGGCTGGAGCCAGGTCGCGGTGCGGCGCGGCGCCGGGCGGGTGCTGGGGCTCGACCTGCTGCCGATCGACCCGGTGTCGGGCGCCACCTTCCTGGTCGGCGATTTCAACGACGCCGACATGCCGGCGCGCTTGCAGGCGCTGCTCGGCGGGCCGGCCGACCTGGTGCTGTCCGACATGGCGCCCAATACCACGGGGCATGGCGCCACCGACCATGTGCGCATCGT
>CAYWOW010000527.1:0-1778 GCA_964459005.1 uncultured Acetobacteraceae bacterium | reverse complement strand
TGCGACCGGACCAGCCGTGGGGCGACGTCATTCGGGTCCTGAACCGCAGCAACGAGGCAACCTGGACGGTCGAACGCCTGCGCCGCACGGTCCGGCGGCTGGTCACGGAAGGCATCGTCGAGGCCAACCTGTTGGATCGCGCAAAGCCGCAGCCGGGGGACGATCGGCTGGTCAGGCTGGTCGCCGGTATCAAAGCGGCGGCGCCCGATCGCACGCTCCAGCAGATCGCCGCCCAGCTCGAGGCCATGCGCGAGCGCACGCCGCGGGGCGGAACGCGATGGCACCCATCCTCGGTCAAGTTTCTGCTCGTCCAGGCGGAACGACTGGGGCTTGGGAGGAGTGCTGGGATTGGCTGAGTCGCAGGAACGAGGGAAAGCGACCCCCTACCCCTTCACCGGAAGCATTGGCATAATCTGCCAATCCCGGCTAAACTGCCGTCACCGAACACAGAACCGAGGAAAAGACCATGCCGACCCGCAACGTGGTCCTGACCGCCCACCATGAAAGCGTCATTGAGGCCCTCGTCATCTCCGGCCGCTACCAGAATGCCAGCGAGGTGCTCCGCGAGGGCCTGCGTCTGATCGAGGAACGCGAGGCGCGCGAGGCGGCCAAGCTGGAGGCGCTGCAAGCGGCGGCTCATCTCGGCTTCGCCGATCTCGACCAGGACCGCTACCGCGATCTGCAGGATGACGAGCTGAAGGGTTTCGTCGCCAGCCTTGGCAAGCGCGCCAGTGACCGGGTTCGTGCTGCCGGCCAATAGCCGTGCTGGTCTACCGGCTTTCGGCAACCGCCGAAGAGGACATCGTCCGGCTCCTCGCCTACACCCAGAACCGGTTCGGCGAGATCGCACGGCGGCGTTACGAGGCGCTGCTGGTAGTCGGTCTGCGAGACATCGCATTTGACCCTGAGCGCCTCGGCAGCGCGGCGCGACCTGAGCTTGGGCTCACCGTGCGCAGCTACCACCTGCGCCATAGCCGGGACCGGGCTCGGACAGCCGACGGCTTGGTACGCCAGCCCCGACATCTTCTGCTTTATCGAGTGACCCGGCCCGATCTGATCGGCGTTGGTCGTGTTTTGCACGATGGCATGGAGATCGAACGCCATCTGCCGAGCCAATACGGAGACGAATGACGGCGAGCAGCCTCTGCCAACACCCGAATTGCGGCGCAGCGCTGGCCCGCTCCCCGCAGTTCATCGCCGGATGGCCTGTATCAGCCACGAGTATGGCTGACATCCATCGCATCGCGGATGGTGGTGGGAAGCTGCCCACCGCCGCTCGGGTCTTGGTGCAGAGCCTGAGCGGCGGTCAACGAGGATCCAGCGAGGCTGTGCAACTGCGTCCTGCCGGTGGTTGGCTTCGCACCCCCTGCCCTGCCCGCGGCATCCAACCCAGCGCTTGGCAGCAAATATCGCCCTCCCGCCGGAGAGAGGTGGCTGGCCAAATTCGGACAGGCCGATAAATGGGAGTTTCTGCCTGAGAGCGGCGAGAGTGCCGTAGATCAGGAGCGACAATGGCGAGACGCGCACGCCGGACGCACAGTCCGGCCTTCAAGGCGAAGGTGACATTGGCCGCCATCAAGGGTGAGAAGACGCTGGTCGAGCTGGTGCAGCACGACGTTCATCCGAACCAGATCACGGCGTGGAAGGCGCAGGTGCTTGACGGTGCTACCGGGCTGTTCGGCGGCGGCGGCGCGGCGGAGACAGCGCCGGCGGTGGACGTGAAGGTGCTGCACGCCAAGATCGGCGAGCTGACGCTGGAGAACGATCCCCGATCAAGT
>CAYWOW010000526.1:0-1782 GCA_964459005.1 uncultured Acetobacteraceae bacterium | reverse complement strand
CATAGATCGCGCCTCGCTCGCCGCTGAACGGCGAGGCAACGATGGAGCGGACCGCCACCAGGCTTTGGCCGATTCCCGGAAAGTCCGCGTCCACGCGACGAAGTTCGTAACGCCCGCCGGGATGGCGGATCAGGAACCAGGCCCCCGCTTCCAGTCCGCGCACCACGTCGAGCACGGTGTGCCCGGGCGGGCGCGGCGCCTTCGGCGGAATGAATGCTTCCAGCCCGATCAGGAGATCGTCGCCCGCGGGCGGATGCGCGACTCTTGCCATGTCGTTGTAGGCCGCGATGACGTAGCTGACGCGGGTGGCCCAGGCCGCATCGAGAAAATCGTCCAGATCGAGATCCGTCGTCTCCGCGCCGGTCGCCGGATCGATCCGGACGATGCGGGATTGGTTGCCCTCGACCGCAGCGAGGAGGAATTCGCCCTGGCCCGGTTCGGACACCGCCGTGAGGCCGCGCAGCCCGGTCTGGGAGTAATGCGGGCTGGGATTGGTGTAGAGGAGCTGCCAGCGGGGCGCGGCGCCGTCCTGGCGAACCCAGACCTGTTGGCCGATCGCGGCGAACAGCCGCCCTCCGGCTTCGGCGAAGCTGCTGATCCGCAGCCGGCCGGACAGGCCGGGGAAGGCGTCTGCCCCAAGCCCGGCGGTTGCCAGTTCAGGGGTGAGCAGCCAGCGGACGTGCCCGGGAAGGCCGGGATCATAGGAACCGCTGAAGATGCCGTTGGTGTCCCCCACGAAAGCGAGATCGACGCCGGTGCCGCGATCGCGGTGGAAACCGAAGGCGCGGATCTGCGGCAGGAAGCCCGGGGACGGCCTGTCCTCCGCGAGGACGGTGCCCGGCCATTCCCCCGTGCGGTCATCGCGGGCAAACACGGTCCGCCTTCCGGTGACGTCCCAGGTCGAGGCCAGCAGCACGGCGGCGGGCGCCGCAAGGGGAGAGCCGTGCGAATCCGTACGGAACGTGACCTCGCTCAGCGCCGAGATTGCGAGGTGACGCCTGCGGCCATCCGGCAGGGTTTCGCCGAACTCGTGGTCGATGCGCCACGGCGCGGCCGCCGCGTCGAGTGCCAGGATCTGCGCCCCCGGCGACCGGCCGAAGCCCGCCTTATCCTTCCAATACCCATTGGCCGCGAACAACCTGCCGTCGTGCACGACGAGGCTGCGGATCTCGGTACCGCCCATCGCGCCCCCGCCGGCGTCCCGGGTGCCCGCGAGGTAGGACGGGGCGAAGGCGGGCGGTTCGGCGGCACGCGCCGCGAGGGCGGCAAACGCCAGGGCGACGACGACGACAACCGGGTGACGCATTGCTTCCTCCGCCTACGCCTGCCAGGCCGCCGCATGCGTCCCCAGCGGCACCGTCGGCAGCGCCCAGCGCGCCGGTGTCTCCGACAGCAGCGCCGCGTGCCGCACCGCGCGCACCCGCCCGAACCCGCTGTCCGCCTCGTAGAGCAAATCCGCCACTCCGGCCTCGCCCGGATCGGCCGCCGCCAACCCGTCGGCCAACCGGCCAAGCCCGCGCAGCCAGACCCCGGTGCCGGCCAGCGACAGCCGCACCGACCACGACCCGCCCTCCCGGGCCTGGCGCAGCCGCGCCGCCATCACCCCGAGCGCCAGAAAATAGCCGGAGGCATGGTCCAGCGCCTGGCACGGCAGCGGCTTCGGCTCCGCACCGCCGGCCGCCTCCGCCTCGGCGGCGTTGAACCCGGTCGCGGTCTGCACCAGCGAGTCGAACCCGCGCCGCCCGCCCCACGGCCCCGCCTCGCCATAGGCGGACAGGCTCG
>CAYWOW010000525.1:0-1782 GCA_964459005.1 uncultured Acetobacteraceae bacterium | reverse complement strand
AGCCGGATCATCTGGGGCGGCCGGATCTCGCTGTCGATCGGCTTCCTGTCGGTCGCGCTGGGCGGCATCGTCGGCGTCGTCATCGGGCTGGTCGGCGGCTTCGTCGGCGGCTATGTCGACGGGTTGCTGATGCGGCTGATGGACGTGCTGCTGGCCTTCCCCGGCATCGTGCCGGCGATCGCGGTGGTGGCGGTGCTGGGGCCGGGCATCGACAACGTCATCTACGCGATCGCGGTGTTCAGCGTGCCGGTGTTTGCCCGCCTGGTGCGCGGCATCACGCTCGCCATCAAGCAGGCGGTCTACGTGCAGGCCGCCCGCAGCATCGGCGTGCGGCCGATGATGCTGATGTTCCGCCACATCCTGCCCGGCACCCTGCCCAGCGTCATCGTCTATGCCTCGCTGCGCCTGAGCACGTCGCTGCTGACCGCGGCCAGCCTGTCGTTCATCGGCCTCGGCGCCCGCCCGCCCAGCCCGGAATGGGGGGCGATGCTGGCGGACGGACGCGCCTATCTTGGCGTCGCCGACCACATTACGTTGTTTCCCGGCCTGGCGATTTTTGTCACGGTTCTTGCCTTCAACCTTTTGGGAGATGGTCTGCGCGACGCGCTGGACCAGAAGTTGTAATGAGAGCACGCGACCTCGGCCTGGCTTGCGGCACCCTGCCGACCGGACGGCACAACACGATCGCCGACGTGGCGGGGGTGACGGTCGGCCACGCCACCGTGCTGGAAGGCGACGTGCGCACCGGCGTCACCGCCATCCTCCCCCACCCCGGCGACATTTTCCGTGACAAGCCGGTCGCCGCCGCCGAGGTGCTGAACGGCTTCGGCAAGAGCGTCGGGCTGATGCAGGTCGAGGAACTCGGCCAGTTGGAAACGCCGGTCCTGCTGACCAACACGTTCTCGGTGCCGGCCTGCGCCAACGCGCTGATCCGCCAGGCCATGGAGGCCAACCCCGAGATCGGCCACCGCACCTCGACCGTCAATCCGGTGGTGTGCGAGTGCAACGACGGCTACCTGTCCGACATCCAGTCCATGCTGGTCACCGCCACCGACGCCTTCATGGCGACCGAGGCGGCGTGCGAAACCTTCGAGGTCGGTTCGGTCGGCGCCGGCGCCGGCATGAGCTGCTTCGGCTTCAAGGGCGGCATCGGCTCGTCCTCGCGCGTCCTCACTCTGGACGGGGCTGACTACGTGCTCGGCGTGCTGGTGCTGGCCAATTTCGGCCGCCCCGGCGACCTTCGCCTGCCCGACGGCCGCACCATCGACCCGGCCTCGGCGGTCGAGGAGGAGGCGGGCTCGGCGATCGTGGTGATGGCGACCGACGTACCGCTGGACCACCGCCAGCTCAAGCGGGTGATCCGCCGCGCCGGCGTCGGGCTGGCGCGCTGCGGCAGCTTCTGGGGCAACGGCAGCGGCGACGTGTTTCTCGGCTTCACCACCGCCAACCGCGTGCCGCACGTGGCCCAGACCGACCTGTTGGCGGTGCGCATGCTGGCGGAGCGGAAAATCGACCCGCTGTTCCGGGCGATGGCGGACGCGACGCAGGAGGCGGTGCTGGACGCGCTGGCCGCCTCCGACACGACCGAGGGCCGCGCCGGCCATATCCGGCCGGGCCTGCGCCACGCGTTGAAGCCGGCGCCGTGAGGATTTTCATCTCCGCCGACATCGAGGGTGTCGCCGGCGTGGTGACGCCCTTGCAGGGCCAGCCCGGCAACGCCGAGTACGAACGGGCGCGGCGGCTGATGACCGAGGAGGTCAACGCCGCCATCGACGGCGCCTT
>CAYWOW010000524.1:0-1794 GCA_964459005.1 uncultured Acetobacteraceae bacterium | reverse complement strand
GATGTCGGCCACGGCCAACTGGCCTGGAAGCTGCGCACCGACCCCCGCGTCGTCGTGCACGAGCGCACCAATGCCCGGTATCTCGACGGCAAGACGATCGCGGAGGCGGCCGGCGCGCTGGTCTGCGACGCCAGTTTCATCGGGCTCGCCACGCTGCTGCCGGCGCCGCTGGCGCTGTGCGCTTCCGGCGCCTGGGCGGTGGCGCTGATCAAGCCGCAATTCGAGGCCGGCCCCGCCCTGGTGGGCAAGGGTGGCGTGGTGCGCGACCCGGCGGTGCATGCGGCGGTCTGTGCCCGCGTCCGCGACTGGTGGTCGGGGCTGGACGGCTGGCAGGTGCTGGGCATCGTCGAGAGCCCGATCACCGGCCCACAGGGCAACCACGAGTTCCTCATCGCGGCGACGAAGGCATGAAATACGTCATCACGGACCGGGGCGAAGTGGCCGTCGGCGGCAGCTTCCATTTCCAGATGGCGAAGGCGCTCAAGGGCAAGGTGGTCGCCGCCGGGCACTACCGGCTGAGCGACGACGGCCGGCGCGTCGAGGTGTTCGGCATGAGCCACGCGTTTCACATCCAGGCCATGCCGGGCGACGCGCTCGTGATCGCCAGGCACCTGGGGCTTTACCAGGCCCCGCGCTAATTGTCGTACTGCACCCGGAGCACGACGAGCCACGGATAGCGGGTGTCCACCACGATGTCGCCCGGCGCGGCCAGGTGTCCGTCTGCCGTGGTCGGCACGTGCGTCAGGCTCACCGCGTCGTCGACATTGCCGCCGATCACGCTGAGCGTCTCACCGGTCGCCACCACGATGGCGCAATGCGCGGGAAATCCCTTCCGGGTCGGCAAATCCTCGAAACGCAGCCGCTCCGCCTGCTTGCCCCGGCCCGCGCAAATCAGGTCGCCGGGCTGCGGCGCGTAGGCGTCGGGCCGCTCCGCCGTCACCGCCCATCCCGCGGTCTGGCCGAGCGACATCTGCTTGGCGATGTTGATGTAGGTGTGGTGCGCCGGCGAATACGGGAAGCGGCTGGTGGCGCCGGCGATGCGCATGACATAGGAAATGAAGGCGGCCGACCAGGCGTAGTAGCCGTCCTGATCGGCCGGGAACACCACACCGTTCTCGTCGTGCATGCCGGTCCAGGCGCCCTCCGGCCGGTCGGCGTCCTGGCCGATCCACCAGTACTCGCCGACGCGCTGCCACAGCCCGGCCATCCGTTCGGGCTTGTCCTCCGGCCGCGGCCGCGGGCGCGTGCCGGGCGGGTCGTCGTCCACGGGCTGGCCGAACAGCCGCCACTCGCGCAGCGCGATCGCCACCGCGTCGGCGCGGTTGAACGGCGCGTAGGGCTTGCGGGCGAATTCCGGCACGTGGCCCTGGCGGTCGGCCGTCGGCCCGGCGGCGGGGGTGACGGCGGCGGGCGTGGCGCAGCCCGCCAGTAGGGCGACAACAACGAACGCGGCACGGGACGGCTGGGCAATCGAACGAACGGCCATGGCGATGGGATATACCGGTTGGCGGCGAGAATGCGGATGCCGGTTTGTCGATGGGGATCTGCGCCGCACGCTGCCTACCGGCGCAGCGCAGGGTCGAGCGGGGCGCAGTTGTGCCCGCCGCGCATGAGGCAATCCTCGACCTGGCCGGACTCGTGCAGCACCCGCGATATCCAGAACCCCGCCGCGACGAGCCCCACGACAACCAGCAGGGCGATCAGGGCGTTGCGGTTCGAGGGTGGTTCTTCATCCATGCCTGCATTGACACCGGGGTTGCTGCCCGCTCAGTTGAACCCATGCGACGTGCCGGA
>CAYWOW010000523.1:0-1795 GCA_964459005.1 uncultured Acetobacteraceae bacterium | reverse complement strand
TCAGGACCGCCTCCCCGTGGCAAACCGCTTGACCCGAAAGACAGTCGCTCAATCCAGTGGGTGCAGTCTGGGATTCCACCGCTGAACTCTTCCTGAACGGCCCTTTGTGCTTGTTAACACTCCCGTGAATGCCGATCTCCCCGCCATGACCGCAACACCCCTCACCCCGAGCGCCGCTATCGACGACCTGGAGCGGCGCCACGCCCGTGCCACCGCCGCGCTCCGCGACGCGCTCGACCGCTTCGTGCGCACCGGCGAGCCGCCGACCGCAGAGGCGCGCGCCACCTTCCGCTACCCGGAGTTGCGCGTCACCTGGCAGCCCGCCGGCAGCCCCCCGGTCACCCGCCGCGCCTGGGCCAAGCCGCAGTGGCCCGGCACCTATGCCACCACCATCACCCAGCCCGACTTCTTCCGTCCCTACCTGCTCCAGCAGTTGGAGCCGCTGGTGCACGAATACGGCACCACCCTGGAGGTCGGCGACAGTACCCAGGAACTGCCCTATCCCTACGTGCTGGAGCCCGGCGACGAACTGGTCCACGGCGAGGTGCCGATCGCCGATCTGGTGCGCCACTTCCCGGCCCCCAACCTCGCCGCCGTCGGCGATGAGATCGCCGACGGAAGCTGGGACTTGCAGGACGGCCGGCCCCGCCCGCTCGCCCTGTTCGACGCGGTGCGCGTCGATTACTCGCTGCACCGGCTGGTGCACTACACCGGCACCGACTGGCGGGCCGTGCAGCCCTGGATTCTGCTGACCAACTATCAGCGCTACGTCGATCAGTTCGTCCGCTGGGCGATGGCGGAACTGGCCGATCCCGCCAGCCCCTACGACAGTCTGGTGATGCCCGGCGGCGAGGTGGTCAGCCCCGCCACGCCGGCCGACGAGGCGGAGGCGCTGATCGCCGCCGCGCCCTGGCACCGCTTCCAGATGCCGGCCTACCACGTCACCCGCGCCGACCGGCGCGGCGGCGTCACCATCGTCAACATCGGCGTCGGCCCCTCCAACGCCAAGAACATCACCGACCACCTCGCCGTGCTGCGGCCGCACTGCTGGCTGATGGTCGGGCATTGCGGCGGGCTGCGGCAGAGCCAGGTCATCGGCGATTACGTGCTGGCCCACGCCTACCTGCGCCGCGACCGCATCCTCGACGACCTGGTGCCGACCGAGGTGCCGATCCCCGCGCTGGCCGAGGTGCAGGTGGCGTTGCAGGAAGCCGCCGCCCGGGTCACCGGCGAACGCGGCGACGCGCTGAAGAGGCGCCTGCGCACCGGCACCGTGGTGACCTATGACGACCGCAACTGGGAACTGCGCTGGTCGCAGGAGCGCCGGCGCATCAACCTGTCGCGCGCGATCGCCGTGGACATGGAATCCGGCACCCTCGCCGCCCAGGGCTACCGGTTGCGCGTGCCTTACGGCACCCTGCTCTGCGTCTCCGACAAGCCGCTGCATGGCGAGATCAAGCTGCCGGGCAGCGCCAGCGCCTTCTACCAGCGCGCGGTCAGCGAGCACCTGCGCATCGGCCTGGCCGCGCTCGACATCCTGCGCGACCAACTGCCCTCGCTGCACTCGCGCAAACTGCGCAGCTTCGACGAACCGCCGTTCCGGTAGTCGTTAGAGCGGGATGAGCGCTGAAGGGCGCGCTGATCCCGCTCTACTCTTTGTTTGATCGCGTGATTCAGACCTCCGGCGATTCCGCCTCCGATCATCACGCTCTATCTCGCCGCGTAGGGAAAACTGAACAACCGCTCGCGGCCCAGCAGGAACACCCGCCCGCCGCGCGGGAACAGCCGGGCGATC
>CAYWOW010000522.1:0-1805 GCA_964459005.1 uncultured Acetobacteraceae bacterium | reverse complement strand
CCCAGGCGGGCGGGCGGAACGGCTCGCGCACCGCCAGCGGTGCTTGCCTGATCTCGCGCTGATCCGGGGCCGGCATCGAAATCGGCCGGCTGTCCAGCCCCTGCGGCCTCTCCGGCGCCGCCACTGCCGGCGGCTGGCCAGCTGGAAGTGCCGGTGCATACCGCGCGTAGCTCGGCGGCGACACGGCTATCATCGTCACCGCTGCCGGTATCGACGCCTGCGCGCGCGCCGGTGGCGTCGTGCCTTGGCGCGCCTCCACCGCCGCACGGGTGGGCTGTTCGGGTGCCACCGGCGCCCGCAGTGCCCCCTCCAGCGGGCCAGCAACGCGCCCGACCAACGACACGCGCGGCATGGCAGGCGCTGCAGTCATGATCGTCTGCGGTGGCCTGGAAGCGGCCGGTAGCGTTGCCGGCGCAGGCGTTTCCCGCCGACGCTCTGCCTCGGCATCAGGGGGCGCCGTCTCGCTCCCCCCGGCAAGGCTGCGCCCGGCCGGACCAGCCGCACTGGCGCTCGCCGGCGCCACCAATCCGCCCCCGATCCCAGCCCCCGCGGACGCCTGCGACAATATCCGCAGCCGGCCGGTGGTTACCATCAACGCGCGGTCGTAGGCCGCCAGGTCATCCTTCAGGGCAGCGATACCGGACGAAACACCGTTCTCCAGCACCAGCCGGATGCCGATTTCGTAGGCGTCGTCCATCATGCCCCCCGGAGCGCATCAGCAACCGCCGCGCCGACCCCCGCCGCCACACGCTGGGCATGCGCCGCGACCACCGGTGCCAGCACGGGAGCCGGCGGCACACCGACATCACCGTTCTCGCGCCGCCGCAGCGCCAGCGAACGCCATCCGACCAGCGCCTCTGACCCGGCCGCCTCCACCTCGCCGCCAGTTGCCCCGACCTCTCCCGCCGCGACCACGATCGCGTCGGCCTCTGTCGCCAGCGCCGCCTCCGCCGCAAGATCCAGGTCCAGCCGCGCCAGCTGTCGCATCAACTCGCGTCCGGTCTGCCCGCGCAACATCACGACCGCTCCTTCCACCGCATGGAGACGAAGTCGAATTCGCCACCCTCAAGCGTCCCGAGCGCGACCACCCAGGCCAGGCGCTCGTCCGTCGGCAGGCTGAACGCCACGTCGAAGGGCACCCCGTTCCGGATTAGGTAGAGGCAATCCACCAGATCGGGGTGCCGGCTCAGTTTCCCGCCAGTTCTCCGCTGAGCGACGACGCCCCATCGTCATCGAGCGCGGCGCCGACCGCCGCCAATCCGTCGTCGCCCAGCCGCGCGACCAGCGCCTCGACCTGCCCCTCGGTGATGGGTGGCGGCACCGGCACGTCGTCCAACGCTGCCACCGAGCAGGCCAGCATCGCCATGCCGAGCCAGGGCTGATTCTGCGACAGCACCGGTCCGGCCGCCTTGAACAGCCGCAGTTTGTCGAGTGCAGTCAGCCGCCGCAGCGACAACACGCGCCCGCGCGAGTCAGTCACGGTCGGCGCCACCTGCGCCGCCGCCACCAGCCGCACCGAGGGCGCCTCGACCGCCGACTGCCGCTCCATCACAGGCTTGTCCGTCGTGCCGCGAAGAATTCAAGCCGTTGCTTCACACTGGAGTCGCCTTTCCACGTGCCGGCCTGTGCCAGCTTGAACACCGCTCCGGTATACTGGTACGTGCTGGTCGAGCCGTCCGTCTCGCTCACATACTGATAAAGCGTGCCCGCTGGCACTGCCGAACCGGCAAAGAACGCCGCCTCGGCCTGGGCGATAAAATCGTCCACCGCCGGCGATCCCCGCTCCACCTCGAAATGACCTTCCC
>CAYWOW010000521.1:0-1806 GCA_964459005.1 uncultured Acetobacteraceae bacterium | reverse complement strand
TCGGCCGCCTGCTCGGAGACCGCGGCCACCGCCGCCACCGCCGCGCCGGCATAGAGCACGATCGGCTGGTCGTTGCGCCTGGTGGCTTCGACGTTTTCCTCCGCCGACACGCTGGTCGCCCCGCCGGTGCCGCTTGGCCCCAGCAGCACCAGCACCGCGCGTACGCCGGGATGGCGCTCGGCGGCGCTGGTATCGACCGCGCGGACGCGGGCATGCGGCAGGGTCGCGCGCAGGAAGCGCGCATGCAGCATGCCGGGCAGGGTGACGTCGGCGGTGAAGCGGACGGCGCCGGTGACTTTTGCCCGCCCGTTCCAGCGCGGCGCCGGCTTGCCGATGACGCTGAGTTGCGCATTGGGCGGCAGCGGCGGCGCCTCGTCGGCGGGGACGCTGCGCTCGACTTCGCCGAGCGCTACGCCGGCGATGCCGCTCACGAATTTTTCGTGACGCGGCGAATCCTGTGTCCCGGACGCCATCAGCCCCTCCCGGTCCGCGCGGCGGCGAGCACCGCGTCGACGACATGCGGATAGGTGCCGCAGCGGCAGACGTGGCCGCTGATGGCGGCCTTGACATCGCCGGCGGTCGGCTGCGGGTTGCGCTCCAGCAGGGCGGCGGAACTCAGCACCATGCCGGGGGTGCAGAAGCCGCACTGCAAGGCGTCGTGCTCGATGAAGGCGGCCTGCACGGGATGCAGCGTCTCGCCGCTGGCCAGGCCCTCGATGGTGGTGACCGCCCGGTCGCCGACGTCCAGCGCCAGCATCGAACACGACGCCACCGGCGCCCCGTCGAGCAGCACCGTGCAGGCCGAGCAGGAACCACGATCGCAGGCAACCTTGGTGCCGGTGAGGTTGAGCGGACCGCGCAACACCTCGGCGAGCGTTGTCCGCGGCTCGACCGCGACGGTGTGCGACTGTCCGTTGACCCGCAGCGCCACCGACACGGCATCCGGCCCGAAGACCTGCGGTTCGGCGGCTACGGCGGGCGTCACCGCCGTTTCAAGCGCCGCCAGCCCGGCGGTTGCCGCGCTGGTTCCCTTGAGAAAGGAGCGCCGCGACATCCGGGCGCGCAGTCCACCGACGCCGACGGAAAAGCGCATGGCGTTTGGCCCCCTCGTCAACCCCGTGACGACGCTTGAGTACGCGACATCGGCGGGCCGGCGCGTTGATGCAGATCAAGCCGGCGAGGGGCTAGTGCGAGACCTCGTGCGCGGAGGGTTCGGCGATGAACGCGCGGTCTTCGCGGCCGCGTGCTCCCAGGGTATCGGCCAGGGTCAGCCAGAGGAAGACGACCGCCACCAGCACCGCCAGTCCGGCCGCGCCGGTTGCCAGCCCCCCGAGCGGCCAGCGCCGGGGCGGCCAACCGCGGGGCGACCAGCTTAGCGACGGCAAACGCGGCAACCGCCGCGCGGCGGCGAAACGGTGGCGCTCCGACGGCCCGGGCAGCAGCGCGACCAGCCGTTCGGCCAGCAGCGTCGCCTCCGGCAGCGAACAGGGATGCGCCGGCGCCTCGGCGATGATCGCCGCGAGTTTCGCCACCGCTGCCCCGGCCGGCAGACGCGCCAGACGCGCCGCCTCGTCCCACGGGTCATCGCCGCGCTGGCCGAACAGCGAGACGACGGTCATCGTCGCCGTCCCGTCCGCACCCCCGATATCGGCGTAAAGGAACGGGTTCAGGGCAGAGTGGGAGTGGGCGAACAGATCGGGCGACGCCATCGGCATGGCTCCGGTACGCCGCCCGGCGGAGTGTCGCCGGGCGGCGGTTTGTTCAGCCCTCGGTGGCGCCGGCGCCGTTCTTCGGCTCGACGTGCTC
>CAYWOW010000520.1:0-1820 GCA_964459005.1 uncultured Acetobacteraceae bacterium | reverse complement strand
GATTGAACTAAACCGCTGACGCGGTAGTTGCGGCTGCGGTCTTGGTAAGCGGGCGGTCTTTGGTCTGCCAAGGTTTGGGTGCTGCCCTCCAACCCTGGAACGGGAGACCCCCGATGGCCGAGATGAGCCCCCTGCGTCGTCGCATGATCGACGACATGACGATCCGCAATTTGTCGCCGGCGACGCAGCGATCCTATGTGCATGCTGTCGCCAAGTTTGGCCGCTTTTTCGGTCGCTCACCCGAGAAGCTCGACCTGGAGGATGTCCGTGCCTTTCAGGTGCACCTCGTTGCCGGCGGGATGTCTTGGCCGGCGCTCAACCAGACCGTCTGCGCGCTTCGCTTCCTCTACGGCGTGACGCTCGGGCAGGCCGACTTGCCGGAGCGGATCGCGCACGCCCGCGAGCCGCAAAAGCTGCCGGTGGTGCTGGGCGCCGACGAGGTTGTGCGCTTTCTTGAATCGGTGCCGAGCCTGAAGTGCCGCGCCGCGTTGACCACGGCGTATGCGGCTGGCCTGCGCGCATCCGAAGTGACCAGCCTCAAGATCGCCAATATTGACAGCAGCCGCATGGTGATCCGCGTCGAGCAAGGCAAGGGTGGCCGCGACCGCTACGTCATGCTCTCGCCACAGCTTCTCGGCATCCTGCGCTCCTATTGGCGGTTGGCGCGACCGGCGCGCTGGCTGTTTCCCGGCCGTGATCCCGAGCAGCCAATCCACCCGACCGTGCTGCACGCCGCCTGCCGCTCGGCGCGGGCCGCGTCCGGGCTCGACAAGATGATCACAGTCCACACCTTGCGACACAGTTTTGCGACCCACCTGCTGGAGAGCGGTACCGACATCCGGATCATCCAGGCTCTCCTCGGTCATAGCAGCCTGAACACGACGGCGCGCTACACGCAGGTCGCAACCAGCACCATCCGCGACACGCCGAGCCCGCTCGACCGCCTGCGGCTTGAGGTGACGCCGCCGTCCTGAGTGGTGGCGATGCGCCCCGCCTTGGAGGTGGCGGATATCTTCCGCCGCCACGGCGAGGCGTTCCGGCGCGGCCGCGGCGCACATCTCGGCCGTGTCGAACGTCGCGTCATGGCAGCGATCGAAGCCTGCCGGACACAAGTGCTCGGCGGCCATGTCGAGCAATGCGGCGACTGCGGGCTGGTCCGTCGCGCCTACAACTCCTGCCGCAACCGCCACTGCCCGAAGTGCCAGGGCCTGGCGCGCGCTGAATGGCTCGAAGCGCGTCAGGCTGAACTGCTGCCCGTGCCGTATTTCCATGTCGTCTTCACCCTGCCGGCGGTGGCGGCGGAGATCGCGTTCCAGAACAAGCGCGTCGTCTACGCCATCCTGTTCCGCGCCGCCGCCGATGCGCTACGTGACATCGCCGCCGACCCGCGCCACCTCGGCGCGGAGATCGGCGCGGTTGCCGTGCTGCACAGCTGGGGCCAGTCCCTGCATCACCATCCGCATCTACACTGCATCATTCCCGGCGGCGGCCTGTCGCCGGATCAGACGCAATGGATCCCTTGCCGACCGGGATTCTTCCTGCCCGTGCGGGTCCTCTCCCGGCGGTTCCGCACGCTGTTCCTCGAACAGCTACGGACGGCATTCGCGGCCGGCGAACTGCGCTTCTCCGGCGCGCTCGCGGCGCTGGCCGGAGAAGCAGCTCTTGCCGAGCACCTCGGTACCCTGCGCGGCATCGAGTGGGTGGTCTACGCCAAGCGTCCGTTCGCCGGCCCCGAGCAGGTGCTCGCTTATCTCGCTCGCTACAGCCACCGCGTCGCCATCGCCAACAGCCGGCTGATCGGGCTGCACGACAACAAGGTC
>CAYWOW010000519.1:0-1821 GCA_964459005.1 uncultured Acetobacteraceae bacterium | reverse complement strand
GGTCGATCTCGGCGGCCCAGTTGGCCAGCAACGAGGCCGGAGCGACCAGCAGGCAGGGCGGCAGCCTCCGCTCCCCGGCCTCGCGGCGCTGCACCAGCAAGAGCGCCAGCACCTGGAGCGTCTTGCCCAGCCCCATGTCGTCGGCCAGGCAGGCCCCCAGCCCCAGCCCGCTCAGCAGATGCAGCCACTCCACGCCGGCGCGCTGATAGGGCCGCAACACGCCGTGCAGCGCCGGGCCGGGGTCCACCCCGGCCCCGTCCGGCGCGCGCAGCGCCTTCAGCGTTTCGGCCAGCCACGGACCGGCGCCGACCTCGGCCCATCCGGGCGCCACAGCCTCGGCGGCGTCGCTGGTGACCGCGGCGCCGGCCAGCAGGCGCATCGCCTCGGCGAAGGTCAGGCCCTGTTCCGCCGCCAGCCGCTCGGCTTCGCGGAACCGACCGAGCGTGCGTTCCAGCCGGGCCCGGTCCACCTCCACCCACTGCCCGCGCAGCAGCACCAGGCCCGCGGTGCCGGCCAGCAGGGTGCGGATCTCCTGCTCGGTCAGGGCCTCGCCGCCCAGCGTCATGGCCACGTCGAAGTCGAGCAGCCCGTCGAGGCCGAGCTTCGAAGGTGCGCGGCTGCCCACCTTCGCCGTCACCACCGGCCGGGCGGGGCGGCCGGACGGCCACGACGGCGGCATGCGCACCACCACGCCGGCGGCTTCCAGGTCGGGAACACTTTCCAGCAGGCGCGACGCCTCCGGCGCCGTCCAGCGCAGCGGATGGAAGATCTCGCCGGAATCAACCATCACGCGCAGCCAGGCGCAGCGCTCGGCGCCGCGCTGCACCGGCAGCAGCAGCGACAACAGCCGGCCGCGGTTGGCGGCCCCGGCGTATTCGCGCAGGGCCTCCCCGAGCGGGAGGTGACGGGCGCGCCCTACCTCCGAAAGCTGGGTCGTGTAGGTCGCCATGAAGGCAAACGGGGCATCCGGATCTCGACGGTTCTCGGCCAGGTTGAAGTGCACGCGCCCGACCAGGTTCCAGGCCCGGTTTAACCCCTGGAGGACGGCCTGGAGCGAGGTGCTCGCCGCCGTCACTGCGGCAGTCATGGCGAGGGCGAGTTCCGCCCACAGGGCGCGCAGCACGTCCGCCGTCAGGTACTCGGCACCCGCCATCATCGGCGCGGTCAGCACCAGCGAGGCGAGTTCGCCCTCGGACGGCGGCGGGATCTCCGGCATCTCGGCCCCGCCGCCGGCGGCGGTGTCGTGCTGGCACAACGCCGCCACGTAGCGGCCGGCAAAGCCGCGCCACCACACGAAGGCCGGCGGCAGGGCCTGCCCCACCTCACCGGCGCCGAGCCGCACCAGCCCGGGGCCGCTGCCGGCGGCGAACGCGGCGTCGAGCCGCCCGGCCGCGGCGGCATCCATGGCGGGCGCGTCGGCGGCCGGTTCGCAGAGGAGATGGCCGTGGGGGGTGAGGCGAAGCCGAAGGCGCGCGGCGACCGCCCTGGGCGGCGCTGTTCCGATGAGGAGCGCGTCCCGTCCCGCCACGCCCTCGTCCGGAGACGGCCGCGCCGGTGTCACATCACGCCCCATTGTGGAGCGAAAGCACGCCAACTCCGGCTCTCGTCGCGTCGGCCGGCGACACAAGGCATGACCATCCGGACAGGATGCGAAGCCGTGCCGCACGGTGCAAGGGCGGTTCGCGCTCGCCCGCCATCACACGGTGGCATTGATCCGATCCGTCCCTTGTCCGACCAGGTCGCCGTGATTAGCCCGCGGTGATTTTTCCAAGGCAGCGGATGGTCCTGCTGCTCCGCAATTCAAAAGCCGCTTGGGGTGGG
>CAYWOW010000518.1:0-1828 GCA_964459005.1 uncultured Acetobacteraceae bacterium | reverse complement strand
CGGTTGCCGACAGGGGCGGCTGACCGGGCGGCGGGGCGCGCCCGGCGGGCGGGCGCGCCGCAATTGTTTCTTCATCTTCGCCGTGTAGCACTGTCGCGCCGATCCTCCCCGTAACGTTCCCGCGGTGCCGGGGCGAGGAGGGGCAGGCAGGGCCGGGGCAGGCGGGCGAGCCGTCTCCGGACCTCGGGCGCTGCCAGTTCGCCAGCCCACTGTTCCGTGAGGACCCCATTCATGAGTGAGCGCAACGGTCTCGCATCGCTGTTCAGCGACCGCAAAATCGGCACCAAGGTCGCCATCGGCTTTGGCTGCGTGCTGGCGATCCTCGCCGTTGTCTCCGGCATGACCTGGTCCGCCTTCCGCTCGTCCGCCGAGGGTCTCTCGACCTACACGCAACGGGTGACGGTCGTCGACATCGCGCGCGACATCGACCGGAGCTTTATCAACCTCCGCCGCTTCGCGCGCGAGTTCGCGCTCACCGGCGTGCAAGCCAGTGCCGACAGCGTGCAAAAGGAGGCAGCCACATTGCACGCACTGCTGCAGCAGGGCCTGGCT
The DNA here is from genome assembly GCA_964459005.1 of uncultured Acetobacteraceae bacterium. Lineage (GTDB taxonomy): Bacteria > Pseudomonadota > Alphaproteobacteria > Acetobacterales > Acetobacteraceae > Rhodovastum. The sequence goes on along the minus strand of CAYWOW010000518.1, from coordinate 1,276 downwards.
GAAATCAAAAGCCCGGAACGGCACCAGCGGGTCGAGAACATCTCCCGCATGACCGATGCCTACCTGAAGGATTTCGACGAGATCACGGCGCGCACCCGGGAGCTGGCCAATTTGCAGCGGGACATCCTCGACCCGCTGGGGCAGCAGCAGAGCGAGCAACTCGAGACATTGATCGCCACCGCCGGCAGCGCGGGCAACGTCAACCTGACGGATCTCGGCCAGCAGGCCCTGAAGCAATTCCTGATCGCGCGCATCGACGTCAACAAGCTGCTCGGACGGCACGAGGCGGCGGCGGGCGAGGCGGCGGAAAAGGACTTCGCCCAACTCAACGCAGCCCTCGAAGCGGTCGCGGCGGCGACGAGGGAAGCCGCGTACCGCTCGACTCTCGACGCCTTGCACGACGGCGTGCCCGCCTATCACGATGCATTCCGCCAGTGCGCCGCGCTGCAAAGCAAGGTCAGCGAACTCGTCAACGGCGCGATGGCCACCATGGGCGAGCAGGTGCAGGCCGATGCCGAGGCGATCAAGGCCAGCGGCATCGCCGAGGAGAGGCAGGAGGAAACGGCCGTGCTGGCGACAATGGACCGGACCCGCACCCTGGTCCTGGGCCTGTCGATCGGCGGGCTGGTGCTCGGCGCGGCGCTGGCGTGGATGATCGGGCGCGGTATCGCCTCCCCCGTGGTTCGCATCTGTGCCGCCATGCGCACCCTCGCGGCGGGCGACATGACCGTCGCCATCCCTGGCGTGGGCCGCAAGGACGAGATCGGCCAGATGGCCGCCACCATGCAGGTGTTCAAGGACAGCATGATCGAAACGGAGCGGCTGCATGCCGATCACGCGCGGCAACGAGCGGCGGCCGAGGCCGAGCGCAAGGCCGGCATGCTCCATATCGCGGACACCTTCGAGGCCGGCATCAAGGGCGTCGTCGACTCGGTTTCCGCGCAGGCCACCGAGATGCAGGCCGCGGCGACGACGCTGGCGGGCACGGCGCAACAGGCGACGCAACAGGCGACGGCGGTGGCCGCCGCCGTCGAGCAGGCCTCCTCCAACGTGCAGACCGTGGCGTGTTCCGCCGAGGAACTGTCGGCCTCGGTGCTCGAAATCGGCCGCCAGATGGAGCAGTCCTCCCGGATCGCGCAGAAGGCGGCCGAGGAAGCGGAGCGGACCAACGCCGTGGTCGAGGGGCTGAACCAGACCGCGCAACGCATCGGCGATGTCGTTCAGCTCATTCAGACCATCGCGAGCCAGACCAATCTGCTGGCGCTCAACGCCACGA
>CAYWOW010000517.1:0-1831 GCA_964459005.1 uncultured Acetobacteraceae bacterium | reverse complement strand
GCTGGCTCAGCGGCCGCACGGACAGCCCGTGGTATCCGACCGCCCGGCTGTTCCGCCAGCCCCGCTACGGCGACTGGGCCGCCGTGCTTGCCCAGGTCAACGCGGCGTTGCGAGCAGCCTGACCGTCAGGCCGTCCGTGCCCGCGGTGGGATCCGTTCGAGCCGGCGGTCGTGGCCGGCCGCGACCAGGGCGATCACGGAGATGAGCGGCGCGGCAGCCAGCACCAGGAGCGCCACGTTGTCACTGCCGCTGGCGTCCTTGACCAGCCCGAACACCCATGGCCCGACGAATCCACCGAGGTTGCCGATCGAGTTGATCATGGCGATCCCGCCCGCCGCGGCGGCGCCGGTCAGCAGGGCGCTCGGGATCGACCAGAAGGTCGGCGAAATCGACTCCCGGCCCATGACGCCGAAGCTCAACGCAACCAATAACAAGACCGGATTGCCGGCGCCGATGAGGATGCAGGCGGCGAACCCCGCCGAACACAGCAGGCAGGCGCCGGCAACGTGCCACGTGCGCTCGCCGGTCTTATCGGAGTGCCAGCCCCAGCAGTTCATCGCCACGCAGGCGCACAGATAGGGGATCGCGGTGACCCAGCCCGTGTTGTTCTGGGAAACGCCGAGCCCGCGCACGATCAACGGCATGAACATCAACGCCCCGTAGCCCGCCGTGGTCTGGCAGACATATGCCAGCGTCAGCAGCCACACCTTGCGGTTGGCGAACGCCTCGCCAAGCGAGAACTTCCGGATCGCCTCGCGCTGCGCCTGCTCGGAATCCAGCCGCTCGACCAGCCAGGTCTTCTGGTCCGGCCTGAGCCACCGCGCCTGGGCCGGCCGGTCGGTCAACAACCGCCACATCACCACCGACATGATGACCGCCGGCATCGCCTCGAGCACGAACAGCCACTGCCAGCCCATCACCCCCATGACGCCGTTCAGGTTCAGCAACTGCGCCGAGATCGGCGGTCCGATGACGGATGACAGGGTGCTGGCGGTCTGGAACAGCGCCATCATGCGGGTGCGGTAGTAGGAGGGAAACCACCAGGTCAGATAGAGCACGACACCGGGATAGAACCCGGCCTCGGCGACGCCGAGCAGGATTCGAATGGAATAGAAACTCCAGTCGTTCCACACGAACGCGGTCAGTCCGGAAATGATGCCCCAGCTCACCAGGATGCGGGAAAGCCAGCGGCGCGCGCCGACCTTGTTGAGGATCAGGTTGCTCGGTATCTCCGCCAGGAAGTATCCGATGAAGAACAGCCCGGCGCCGAATCCGAACACCGCCGAGGAGAAGCCAAGCTGCTTGTTCATGGTCAGGGCGGCGAACCCGACGTTCACCCTGTCCAGATAGGCACAGAAATAACCCAGCATGAGCAACGGAATGAGCCGCCAGGCCACCCGCCGCACGGTTTCCCGTTCGAGCGGGTCGACGCCGCTCACCACTGGCACACCGGCAGTCATGATCGTTCTCTCCTCGAGCCGCACCGGCTGCCAGCGACAGGAAACATCCGACCGGCGTCGGCTGCCGTGCCCTTACGGCGCTGGTTCCGAAACGAACCATGCACCGCCATCGGCCCGCAGGCAACAGGATCCGAGGGCCCGCCTCACGCCCGGCCGTAGATGTCCTCGAGCCGCTCGATGTCGTTCTCGTCGAGCGTCGCGCCGGTCTGCACCTCGATGAACACCACGTCCGCGCTGCCCCGGTTCTCCACCCGGTGCACCTGACCGGTGGCGATGTGCACGGTGCCGCCGGGAGCCAGTTCGAACTGCGCCGCATCCAGCGTCACCAGCGCGGTTCCCGCCACCACCACCCATTGCTCCGCCCGGTGGCG
>CAYWOW010000516.1:0-1841 GCA_964459005.1 uncultured Acetobacteraceae bacterium | reverse complement strand
TGGAGGAACGGGTGCGCACCCGGCTCGGCTGCGGCATGGTGGCCGACCTGCACGCCACGACCTTCGAGTTGCGGGTCTCGATCCTGGAGGCCAAGGCCCACCGCGCCGGCGTGCCGGTGCTGCCCAAGGTGCTGGAGTTCCTCGCCCACAAGATCACCAGCAACGTCCGCGAACTGGAAGGCGCGCTCAACCGCCTGATCGCCCACGCCAACCTGTTCGACCGCGCCATCACCCTGGAATCCACCCAGGAGGTGCTGCACGACATCCTCAAGGCACACGACCGGCGGGTGACGATCGAGGAGATCCAGCGCAAGGTCGCCGAACACTGGAACATCCGCCTGACCGATATGTCCTCGGCCCGGCGCGCCCGCAACGTGGCCCGCCCGCGCCAGGTGGCGATGTACCTGGCCAAGCAGCTCACCAGCCGCTCGCTGCCGGAAATCGGCCGCCGGTTCGGCAACCGTGACCATACCACCGTCATGCACGCCGTACAGCGCGTCACCGAACTGATGGGGCTCGACGCCGGCTTCGCCGACGACGTCGAGCTGCTGCGCCGGATGCTGGAATCCTGACGCGAACGGTCATAACGGTGCCGCTTTGCGGCCGGCCCCACCGTTGCTACAGTAGCCGACCCGGCAACCGGCCGGCGGCACGCGAACCGGCGGCGTCGCCATCCGGATGTGGTTTCCTGACGTGCCGGCCCGAGAGGATGACGCCATGAGGTTCAAGGCTGATCGCGCGACCCTGCTGAAGGCCCTGGCGCATGTCCAGAGCGTGGTGGAGAAGCGCAATACGATCCCCATCCTGGCCAACGTGATGATCGCGGTGCGCGACGACCAGCTCACGCTGACCGCGACCGACATGGAGATCGCCGTCGTCGAGCTGGTTCCCGCCACGCCCTCGCGCAATGGCGCTTGCACCGCCCCGGCGGCCACCCTGTATGAAATCGTCCGCAAACTGCCCGAAGGTGCGGAGGTCGAGCTGGAACACGGCGGCGGCGACGCCCAACTGGCGCTCCGCTCGGGCCGCTACGCCACCAGCCTGGTGGTGCTGCCGACCGAGGACTTTCCGTCCATGACCGCCGGCACACTGCCGCACAGGTTCGCGCTGTCGGCGCTGGCGCTGCGCAGCCTGATCGACCGCACGCGGTTCGCCATTTCCACCGAGGAAACCCGCTACTACCTCAACGGCATCTACCTGCACGCCGCCGAGAGCGACGGCACCAAGGTGCTGCGCGCAGTCGCCACCGACGGACACCGGCTGGCCCGGGTGGAGGAACCACTGCCGGAAGGCGCCGGCGCCATGCCCGGCGTCATCATCCCGCGCAAGACCGTGGCCGAGTTGCGCAAGCTGCTCGAGGAGGTCAGCGGCGAGGTCGGCATCGCCCTGTCGGACACCCGCATCCAGTTCCACGTGGACGGCATCACACTGACCAGCAAACTGATCGATGGCACCTTCCCCGAATACGAACGCGTCATTCCGCGCGACAACGACAAGGTGCTGCGCGTCGGCAAGAAAGACTTCGCCGACGCGGTGGCGCGCGTGGCGGCCATTTCGTCGGAACGCTCGCGACCGGTGAAACTGTCGCTCGCGCGCGACCTGCTGGTGCTGTCGGCCGCCAGCCCCGAACAGGGCACCGCCACCGAGGAACTCGACGCTGATCACGTGAAATACGAGTCCGGCCCGCTGGAGATCGGCTTCCAGGCCCGCTACCTGAACGACATCACCGACCAGATCGCCGGCGACGTGGAGTTCCGCTTCGCCGACGGCTCCGCCCCCACCGTCGTCCGCGACGCCGCCGACGCCAGCGCACTGTATGTCCTGATGCCGATGCGGGTGTA
>CAYWOW010000515.1:0-1844 GCA_964459005.1 uncultured Acetobacteraceae bacterium | reverse complement strand
CAGCCGCGTGGTCTGGTCGGCGCGCTCGATCAGCCGGCCGAGCTGGTAGAACAGCCAGCCCTGGTCGCGGAACAGCGTGCCCTCGGTGATGCCGGTATGCGCCTGCACTCCTTCCTTGATGCGCACGCACAGCCGGTTGAGCCGGTCGCCATGCAGCTCGTGCTCCACGATCGCCGTCATGTCGCGATGGAACACGTTGAGCTGCATCCACATTTCGGTGGAGATCAGCGGCCGCAGCGTGCGCGCGTTGGTCCGCGCCGATTCCAGCGAGGCCGGAACCGAGGTCGGGTTGTCCCGGTCGAGCAGGTAGAAGCGCTTCACCGCCTCGGCCGTGGGCGGCAGGCCGCGCCTGGCGAAGCCTTCCTCGTCGGCGTTGATGCGCACCAGCGCGAACCAGCTCTCCGCCTCGCGGCCCGGGCTTTCGAAGGTCTGCGTGACATCGACCAGGCGCGCTATGTTCTCGACCCGCTCCAGGTAGCGCGCCATCCAGAACAGGCCCTCGGCGTAGCGCGCCAGCAGCGGCAGGTCGCGGTTCATGGCGCGCCTCCGCCGATCGGCTCGTCGTCGGCGAGCACCCAGGTATCCTTCGAGCCGCCGCCCTGCGAGGAGTTCACCACCAGGCTGCCCTGCTTCAGCGCCACCCGGCTCAACCCGCCCGGCATCACCCAGGTGTCCCGCCCCGTCACCGCATAGGGACGCAGGTCGAGGTGGCGCGGACGGATGCCGTCCTCGGTGAGCGTCGGCGCCACCGACAGCGGCACCACGGGCTGGCTGATCCAGTTGGCCGGGTCGGCCAGCAGTGCGGCGCGCGCCGCCTTGATCTGCGCGCGGCTGGCGCGGGGGCCGATGGTGATGCCGTAGCCCCCGGATTCGCCGACCGGCTTCACCACCAGCTCGTCCAGGTGGTCCAGCGTGAAGGCCAGCCCCTCGGGCTCGCGGCAGATGTGCGTCTCGACATTGGCGAGGATGGCGTCCTCGCCGAGATAGAAGCGGATGATGCGCGGCATGTAGGCATAGACCGCCTTGTCGTCGGCGACCCCGGTGCCGACCGCGTTGGCCAGCGCCACGTTGCCGCGGCGCCAGGCGCCGATCAGCCCGGGCACGCCGAGCAGGCTGTCCGGGCGGAACACCGTGGGATCGAGGAAGTCGTCGCCGATGCGCCGGTAGATGGTGTGCACGGGCCGCCGCCCGCCGGTGGTGCTCATCCACACCTTGTCGTCCTCGACGAACAGGTCGGCGCCCTCGACCAGCGGGACGCCCATCTCGCGGGCGAGGAAGACGTGCTCGAAATAGGCCGAGTTGTAGATGCCCGGGCTGAGCAGGACGACCTGCGGATGATCGACCCCCTCCGGCGCGATTTCCGCCATCGCCGACAGCAGGCGCAGGCCGTAGTCGTCGACCGGACGCAGGCGCATGCCCGCCATCAGGTCGGGGAAGGTGCGGCTCATCAGGTGGCGGTTCTCGACCACGTAGGACACCCCCGAGGGAGTGCGGGCATTGTCCTCCAGCACCAGGAACCGGCCCTCGCGGTCGCGCACGATGTCGGTGCCGCAGATGTGCACGTAGGTGCCGAAGCGGACCGGGAACTCCTCCATCTCGGGCCGGTAGTTCGGGTTGCCGAACACCAGCTCGGCCGGAATCACGCCTTCCTTCACGATCCGCCGGCCATGGTAGATGTCGTACAGGAAGGCGTTCAGCGCCGTCACGCGCTGCTTCACCCCGGCCTCCAGCACGCGCCACTCGGCCGCCGTCAGGATGCGCGGGATGCAGTCGAACGGCAGGATGCGGTCGATCGCGGTGGCATCGGAATAGACGGTGAAGGTGATGCCGAGGTTGAACAGGTC
>CAYWOW010000514.1:0-1858 GCA_964459005.1 uncultured Acetobacteraceae bacterium | reverse complement strand
CCACCGCCAACTGCCGGGAGGAAACCCCGGAGCTGCGCGAGGTGGCGCCGGGCCGGTTCGTCGCCTGCCTGCGCGCCGCCGAGCTGTCGCTGCGCGGCATCGCCGAGGTGAGCGTGCCGGGCTGAACCAGCGGCGTTGTCACATTTCGTTGCCGGCTCTCGACAAGACCCGACGAAAGACCACGTAAGTTCTGCTGCGGGCGGGCCCGTGGCGCCTCCTTGCCAAACGAAAGGACGTCCGCCCATGGCTGCAAAGTTCACCCCCGATCTCGCCGTCGGCATCCTCCGGGAGGTTATCGTGGCCCTGGTCCGCAAGGATGGACCGGCGTTGTCCACCCACCAGCTCGGGGTGTTCCTGACCTGCTATCTCAAGGACGGCGACCACACGGTTCGGGGGCTGGCGGCCGATCTGCATGTGTCGAAATCGGTGATCACCCGCGCGCTCGACAAGCTCGGCGAGCTCGACCTCGCGCAGCGCCTGCCCGACCCGTCGGACCGCCGCAGCGTGCTGGTCGATCGCACCGCTGCGGGCCGCGCGCTGATCGACGAGCTCAAGGCGATTAGCCTCGCCGCGGGTCAGGCAGCCGAGACAAACTGAGGTCCTTTGACATGGCGTATCTGTTTACCCCCGTCACTTTCCGTTCGGTGACGGCCCGCAACCGCGTCGTCGTTTCGCCGATGTGTCAGTACAGCGCCGTCGAGGGTCTCGGCGACGACTGGCACGTCCAGCACCTCGGCGCCCGCGCCATGGGTGGCGCCGGCATCGTGTTCACCGAGGCGACGCATGTCTCGCCAGTGGCGCGCATCACGCCGGGCTGCCTGGGACTGTGGAACCCGGCGCACCAGCATCTGCTGACGCGCCTGGCCCAGCTGATCGCGCGCGGCGGCGCCGTGCCGGGGGTGCAGATGGCGCACGCCGGGCGCAAGGCGAGCAGCCAGCGCCCGTGGGAGGGCGGCAAGGGTCTGCCGGTCGGGCAGGGCGGCTGGGTGCCGCTCGGTCCCAGCCCGATCGCCTTTGGCGAGTCCCACACCGTGCCGGAGGAGCTGACCCCAGCCGGCATCGCCGAGATCGTCGGCCAGTTCGCCGCCACCACCCGGCGGACGCGCGAGGCCGGGTTCAAGGTGATCGAGCTACACGGGGCGCACGGCTACCTGATCCATTCCTTCCTGTCGCCGGTCTCCAACCGCCGCACCGACACCTATGGCGGCGACCTCGCCGGACGCTCGCGCCTGCTGTTCGAGCTGGTCGACGCGATCCGCAGCGAATGGCCGGACGAGCTTCCCCTGTTCGTGCGGCTGTCCTCGGTGGATTGGATGGCGGGCGGGCTGACCATCGACGACACCGTCGAAGTGGCCACCCGGCTGAAGGCGACCGGCAAGGTGGACCTGGTCGATTGCTCGTCGGGCGGGATCGCGCTGGCCGGGCCGCGGGTCGCCTCGCTGCACCCGGGCTACCAGGTGCCGTTCGCCGAGGCGGTGCGCCGGCGGGCGGGCATCGCGACCGGGGCGGTCGGGCTGATCACCGAGCCGGAGCATGCCGAGGAGATCGTGGCCAACGGGCGCGCCGACCTGGTGTATGTCGCGCGCGCGATCCTGGCCGATCCGGCCTGGCCGCTCAGGGCCGCCAAGCGTCTGGGGGCACCGCTCGAGCTGATGCCGCAGTACCTGCGGGCGACGATAAGCTGATCCCCAGGCCGCTGACGCCAACAGGCCGCGCGTACCGGCCCGGTACCCGCTGCGAGCGCCGGTTCCTGGGGCCGGCTAGCGCGGGCTCAGCACCATGATCATCTGGCGGTTTTCCATGCGCGGCATCTGCTCGACCTTGGTGCTGGGGTCCATGTCGATGCGGATGCGCTCGA
>CAYWOW010000513.1:0-1858 GCA_964459005.1 uncultured Acetobacteraceae bacterium | reverse complement strand
CCGAACGCGGTGCCGCTCATGCGCGCGTCGGAGATGCGCACCATGTCCTTCACCCCCGCCCGCGCCAGATAGCGCGGGATCGGGATGTAGCCGGCCTCCGGCATGCCCGGCGCGCCCTTCGGCCCGGCATTGCGCATGACGATGACGTCGTCGGCCGTGATCCCGATCGATTCGTCGTCGATCCGCTCCACCATGTCGCCGACGCTCTCGAACACCACCGCGCGGCCTTCGTGGCGCAGCAATCCGGGGCTCGCCGCCGAGCGTTTGATCAGCGCGCTGCCGGGCGCAAGATTGCCGTGCAGCACCGCCAGCCCGCCGCCGGTCATGATCGGGCGCTCGCGCGGGCGGATCACGTCCTGCCCCGGCACCTCCTCGGCCGCCGCGATGATGTCGGCGATGGTGACCCCGCCCACGGTGCGGCACGACGTATCGAGCAGCGGCGCCAGTTCGCGCAGCAACCGGCTGATGCCGCCGGCGTGGTGCAGGTGTTCCATGTAGTGCTCGCCCGAGGGTTTCAGGTCCACCAGCACCGGCACCTCGCGCCCGATCGCATCGAAGGCCTCCAGATCCACCGCAATGCCCAACCGCCCCGCGACCGCGGTGAAATGAACCAGCGCGTTGGTCGAACCGCCGATCGCCTGCAACACCGTCAACGCGTTGCGCAGGGCCGCCGGCGTCAATATGTCTCTCGGCCGCACATTTTCCGCGGCCAGCCGCACGGCGGCGGCGCCGGAGGATTCGGCGATGCGCATCCGCTCGGAGTGCACCGCCGGGCAGGTGCCCCCGCCCGGCAGACACATGCCGAGCGCCTCGATCATGCTGGCGACCGTGCTGGCGGTGCCCATGACCATGCAGGTGCCCTTGGTCGGCGCCAGCCTGCCGCTGATTTCCTTGATCTCCGCCGCGTCGATCGCCCCCGCGCGGTACTGGCCCCACAGCCGGCGGCAATCCGTGCAGGCCCCCAGCACCTGGCCGCGGTGATGCCCCACCAGCATCGGACCGGTCGGCACCACGATGGCCGGAATGTCCGCGCTCGCCGCCGCCATCAACTGGGCCGGCAGCGTCTTGTCGCAGCCGCCCACCAGCACCACCGCGTCCATCGGCTGGGCGCGGATCATTTCCTCGGTGTCCAGCGCCATCAGGTTGCGCAGGAACATGCTGGTCGGGTGGGCGAAGGCCTCGTGCATGGAGATGGTCGGGAAGGCCATCGGCAACCCGCCGGCCAGCATGACGCCGCGCTTGATCGCCTCGATCATGTCCGGGACGTTGCCGTGGCAGGGGTTGAAGTCGCTGAAGGTATTGGTGATGCCGACGATCGGCCGGTCCAGCGCATCGTCGGAAAACCCCATGGCCTTGATGAAGGCGGTTCGGAAGAACAGCGAGAACCCCTTGTCGCCGTAGCTGGTCAGTCCCTTGCGCAGGCCGCTCGCCATCGTCGCTCTCCTCGGTGCTGCGATCGATGCTAGGAACCGCGGCCCGGATGGTCCAGCATGTTGACCAGGGAGTCGGACATGCAGATACGCGATTTCACCGCCGAAGATTACGCCGCCGCAACCGCCCTGTGGGAACGCTGCGGCCTGCACCCCAGCGCGTCGGACACGCCGGAGCGGCTCGCCGGGGTGGCGCGCCAGCATCCCGGGCTGTTCTTGCTCGCCTTCGAGGATGATGTTCTGGTCGGCTCGGTCATGGGCATCTGGGACGGCCGCCGCGGCTGGATCAACCGCCTGGCCGTCGATCCGGCGCGGCGGCGCACCGGTCTCGGCCGCGGCCTGCTGGCGCTGGTGGAGGACCGCCTGCGCGAGCGCGGCTGCGACAAGGTGAACCTGCTCATCGAGGCCGACAACGCGGCGGTGGCGGA
>CAYWOW010000512.1:0-1858 GCA_964459005.1 uncultured Acetobacteraceae bacterium | reverse complement strand
CTAGGCCGGCTTCCCCCGCCCGGCGGCAACGTGCAGAATGGCGTCACGCCCTCACGGTAACGCGGAGGTTCCGATGATGCGCGCCGTCACGCTGGCTGTTGGCATTTTGCTGGCCGGCCCCGCCGCGGCCGAGACGCTGTTGCACCTGTCCGAATCCGCCCGCGTGATGGTGCAGCCCGACGAACTCGCCGCGTCGCTCCGTGTCGAGGCCGTGGCCGCCAGCGCGGCGGAGGCGCAGGCGCAGGTCAATACGGCCATGGCCGGCGCGGTCACGCTCGCCCGCGCAGCCGCGGGGGTCAGCGTGACCACCGGCTTCTACACGGTCTGGCCGCAGGCCATCGTTCGCCCCGGCGGCCGGCAGGACTGGCGGGCCAGCCAGACCCTCGAGTTGCGCGGCGGCGACGGCGCTGTGCTGCTGACCCTGGTGGGCGCGCTGCAACAGCGCGGCCTCGCGGTGTCGCAACTCGGCTGGCAGGTGGCCGCCGAAACCGAGCGCCACGCTCGTGCCGAGGCGACCAGGCAGGCCCTGGGCAACCTGCGTGCCCGTGCCGAGGAGGCGGCCGGCGTCCTCGGCCTGCACTTCGACAGCTTCCGCGAGGTGCGGCTCGATGCCGCCGCCCGCCCGCACCCCATGCCGATGCGCGCCATGGCCGCCTCCCCGTCCGCCCCGCCGCCCACCGCCGAGGCCGAGCCCGTGCCGGTGGAGGCCAGCGTCGAGGCCGACGTGGTGCTGAAATAGGGGCGGCGGATGATGGCGTACCTCTGGGTGGCGCTGGGCAGCGCGCTCGGCGGCATGGCGCGCTACGGCGTCGGCCTGGCGGCGGCGCGGCTGTGGGGCCTCGCCTTCCCCTGGGGCACCATCCTCATCAACGTCGCCGGCAGTTTCGTCATCGCGTTCTTCGGCACCCTGACGCTGCCCGGCGGCCCCTTGCCGGCGAATGCGGCGTTGCGCGTCTTCGTCATGGTGGGCATCTGCGGCGGCTTCACCACCTTTTCCTCGTTCAGCCTGCAAACGCTGGAACTGGCGCGCGACGGAGCCTGGGGCGCGGCGTTCCTCAACGTCGCGCTGTCCGTGGTGCTGTGCCTGCTGGCCGTCGCCGCCGGCTATCTGCTGGCCGCGCGCATCGGCGTGGCGCCGCAAGCCAGGTTCTGACCCCGCCCGCTGGCTCGCGTTGCCGGTTTGCCATTGTGCCGGGGCTGCGTATCCTGGCGCCAATGACGCAGGGGAGAATTCACTGAACGCAGCTCCCGAGTCCGATCCCGTGCGGGTGCGCCACCGCGACCTCGAGCAGATCGCCCTGATCGCGCTGCGCTGTGCGCGCCTGCTGATGCAGAGCGGCAGCAACGGGCGGGTGATCCACGAATGCGGCGCGTTGCTGGCTCGCAGCCAGGGGGTGGAACTGCTCGGCCTGCGGGTTGGCTACGCCTCCACCAGCATCACGCTGGGCCGCGACGGCAACTCCATCACGCGCATGGTCACCGTCGCCGGCCATGGCGTGAACCACCGGCTGGACCAGGCCGTCCGCGCCCTGGTGCGCGAGGCGACGCGCACCGGCATGGCACCGGCGGAGATCGACACCCGGCTGGACGCGCTGGTGGCCGACACGCCGCGCTACCCGGGCTGGCTGGTGGCAATCGCGGTCGGCGTGGCCTGCGCGGCCTTCGCCGGGCTGTTCGGGGCCGACACGCGCGCCATGCTGGCGACCCTGGTGGCCAGCGGCGTCGGCCAGGCCCTGCGCCAGATCATGCATCGGCGTGGCGTCAACGTCTTCGTGATCGTCGCGGCGGTGGCCCTGCTGTCGGCTTTCCTGGGCGGGCTCGGGGCCCGGCTGGACGGCAGCGGCACGGTCGATCTCGC
>CAYWOW010000511.1:0-1864 GCA_964459005.1 uncultured Acetobacteraceae bacterium | reverse complement strand
ATCGCGGTGGAATGGGGCGCCGCCGGCGGGAGCAAGGGCGGCGAGATGGACTGGACCGACGTGCCGCTCACCCGGCTGGCCGGCACGGCACAGGAACGCATCGCCCCGAATCCCGAGCCGGTCGCGCTGGAGATTGCCCGCTACGGCGCGACCGATTTGTTGTGCTACCGTGCCGACGGTCCGGAGGTGCTGGTGCAGCGTCAGCGGGAACAATGGCAGCCCTGGTTGGACTGGGCCGAACGCGAGTACGGGGCCAGGTTGCGGGTCACCACCGGGGTGATGCCTGTGGTGCAGGATCCGTCGGCGCTGGCGGCGTTGGCGCGGGCGGTGGCGGGGCAGACGCCTCCGGTCCTGGCCGCGCTGGGTGTGGCCGTGCCGGCGCTCGGCAGCCTGGTGCTCGGCCTCGCCATGGCGGCGCTCCGCCTGGACGCCGCCTCGGCCTTTGCGCTTGCCAGCCTGGACGAAAGTTTTCAGGCCGAGTTGTGGGGCCGCGACGATGCGGCCGAGGAACGTCGTCGGCGCATGGCCGTGGAGCTTGCGGTGGCCGCGCAATTCCTTGGGCTGGTGCGCTGATGGCGACGAAACGCCTGTTCATAGCCGGCCGGGTGCAAGGCGTGGGCTACCGTGCCTGGATGGTGCACCAGGCCGAGCGCCTCGGCGTGTCGGGTTGGGTGCGCAACCGCCGCGACGGCACGCTGGAGGCGCTGGTCGACGGCGACACCGCCAGCGTGGAGGAATTGCTGCGCCTGTGCCGCCGCGGTCCACGGCTGGCCGAGGTGACCGAGATCGTCGAGGAACTCGCGGAGCCCTACAATGAACCCGGCTTCGGCCGGATGCCCACGGTCTGACGCTTGACGTCCTCCCTCGAGTTTCTGGTCGCGTTCATCCAGGCGCATGCCGCCTGGGCGGGGCCGATCGCCTTCGTCATCGCCTTCCTCAAGGCGCTGGCATTCGTCTCGCTGGTGGTGCCGGGGATGGCCATTCTGCTGACCATCGGCACGCTGATCGGGGCCGCGCACCTTCCGTTCGTGCCGGTGTGGATCGGCGTCAGCCTGGGCGCCGCGCTGGGAGACTGGGTCAGCTATGCCATCGGTTTCTGGCTGAAGGACCGGGCGCGGCATGTCTGGCCGCTGACGCGCCACCCCGACCTGCTGCCGCGCGCCGAGCTTTTTTTCGCCCGGTGGGGGGTCATGAGCGTGGCGCTGTGTCGCTTCTTCGGCCCCTTGCGGGCGACGATACCGCTGCTCTGCGGCATCTTCCAGATGGCGTTCTGGCCGTTCCAGATCGCCAACTGGATATCCGCCTTCCTATGGGCCGGCCTGCTGCTGGCGCCGGGGACGTTCCTGGGCGGATGGCTCAGTTAACGCAGGCGCTGCCGGCGCGGCGAAGCGGGCGGCCGGGTTGCCGTGGAACTCGAAGCTGCCGACGTGGGTCAGGCGACTCTGCGTGTCGAGCCAGATGCGCCCGCCGATCGCCCGCCAGCGGTGGCAGAAGGCGTAATCCTCGCTGAGATATTCGCCTGTCTCCGGATGGATCATGGTGTCGAACAAGGCGTACCGCTCGCGTTCGGGCCCGTCCGGCAACGGCCAGGCGTGAATGGCCCGGTAGCGGGTCTGCGGGTAGGCATCGATCATGCGCGCGATCGCGCTTCGGGTGACCATCATGAAGCCGGTGCCGGCATAGATCGCGGTGACTAGCCCGGCCTCGACTTCCCGTTCGGCCGGCTCGTAGGGTTTGCCGACGTACATCAGGCAAGCCGTCTTATCGTCCTCGCCGTGCAGCCGGTGGTGCAGCGCGGTGTGACCCCAGTTCAGCGACTTGATCGGGTACATGCCGGCGATGCAGTCCTTGCCGGCGCGCAGCA
>CAYWOW010000510.1:0-1875 GCA_964459005.1 uncultured Acetobacteraceae bacterium | reverse complement strand
CCGGGGCGGCGTAGCAGCGGGCGATGTCGGCGGCCAATGCCTCGCGCAGCCCGGCGTCGCCCTCGATGTCGCCATAGCCGGCCGACCACGCCTGACCCGCCGCCTCCGCCAGACGGGCGAGCAGTTCGGGGTGGGGCGGATAGCCCGGCACGGCCTGGGTAAGGTCGATCGGTGGCCCGGCTTCACCGGTGTAGGCGGCGGCCCAGGTCCGGACGAGCGGGATCGGCGGTTCGGCGGTCCGCAGCACACAGGCGGACAGGGAGGGAACTGTCATGTCGCAAGCATGTCATTCGCCGGCGCGCCAGTCCACGGCTTGTGCGATCCCCGGGTGGTCGCGCGACCGGCGGGGCACTACCGTGGTTTCGGCCACGTCTTGTTTTGTCCTGATTCTGCACGAAACGGCTATTCCATGGAATTGCGGTTGATTCGCGCTCTCATGGGCCGGTATGTAACGCGAAATTCTCCCAGAGGGGGGGACCCGATCGTGATGGTGCAAGTTGACCAACAGATGACCGATACGCGCACCGATCCTGAGCCTGTTCAACCGGCGATCAGGTCCGTGCAGCGGACGTTCACGGAATTTACTTTCGATGCGGCACATGATTCGGCGCCGCACGGTAGTATGCATGGCCATACCTTTCGGGTCGAGGTTGCCATGATGGGCAGCCCGCACCCGAAGTATGGGTGGTCACACAACCTGCTGGAAGTGCACAAGATCACCGACGAAGTTCGCAACAAGCTCGACCACAGGGTGCTGAACGAAATCGACGGCCTGCCGTACGCCAGCCTCGAGAATGTGGCGAAGTGGATCTGGGACTACCTCAAGCCCCGCATCGAGGGACTGAGCGAAGTGACCGTCCGGCGCGGCTTTGTCGGCCAGACCGAAGGTTGCAGCTACAGCGAGCAGGTCTGACCATGCCGCGCCATGCCGGGCCGGTCCGGGCGGGTGCGGCATGACACCGACGCACACGACCCCGCAGGCACCGGCGATGGCGGCGGCGCGCGGGGCGGTTGACCGGTCCGCGCCGCCCGCCGTCGCATAGCCACTTGCCGCTTGCCCACGCCGACATGATCGTCGCCTCTCGCCCGACTGATTGTCCCACGAGCGCCACCCAATGACGCCAAGCCGAACGAGGACCGCATGATCCAGATGCTGACGCGCCGCAATTTTGGCATGCTGTTGGCGGGGCTCGCCCTGCCCTTCGACGCCGGGCCGGCGGCGGCCGAGGGGCTGGAAGCCCCGAAAGAAGCCGTGATCCTGACCGTGTCCGGGAAAATAGGCGTGTTCAATGTCGGCCAAACCGCGCAATTCGACCGTCCGATGCTCGAGGCGCTCGGCATGACGTCGTTCAAGACCAAAACGCCCTGGTACGACAACCCGGTCGTGTTCGAGGGCGTCCGGATGGACAAGCTGATGACGACGGTAGGGGCCAGCGGCGACATGGTGACCGCGACCGCGCTGAATGACTACACCACCGAGATCCCGGTGTCGGACTTCGCCCGCTACGGCACCCTCATGGCGCTGAAGCGCGACGGCGCCTACATGCCGGTGCGCGACAAGGGGCCGTTGTGGATCGTCTATCCCTATGACAGCGACCCCACGCTGGGCCGGCCGCCGTTCACGAGCCGGTCGGCCTGGCAGGTCAGGCAGCTCGTGATCAAATGAGCTGGAGCCCGATGGGCTGGCTGCAGCCCGGCCAACGCGAGCGGGACATGGGCCTGGACGGACCCGGACGCCTCAAGCGTGTGTTCGTGGCCGTGACCTTGCTGCTGGTCGCCATCGCGGCGTACGCGTCCGTGCTGATCGTGCAGCAGCAGAGCGCGCTGCGCGATGCCACCCGCTACAATGTCACCTGGATGGTGAGCCAGGCGGCG
>CAYWOW010000509.1:0-1887 GCA_964459005.1 uncultured Acetobacteraceae bacterium | reverse complement strand
AAGCCGGCGACCGTGCCGGGGCCGCCGCCCATGGAGAAGGTCAGGCCGAACAGGGTGGGGCGGGGAATGTCGGAAATGCCGTTGGGCCCGTTGGTCAGCGACACCCAGTTGAGCAGCACGATGCGGATGATCTCGCCGAAGGCCAGGGTGACGATGGCGAGGTAGTCGCCGCGCAGGCGCAGCACCGGAAATCCGAGGATGACGCCCCAGCAGGCCGCCAGCAGGCCGGCGAGCGGCAGGCAGGTCCAGAAGCCGAGGCCGAAATCCTGCGCCAGCAGGGCGTAGGAATAGGCGCCGACGGCGTAGAAGGCGACGTAGCCCAGGTCGAGCAGCCCGGCCAGGCCGACCACGATGTTCAGCCCCCAACCCAGCATGACGTAGGTCAGCACGAGGACGCCGAGGTCGAGCCAGTAGCGTCCGGCAAAGCTGGGCAGGCCGATCGCGAAGGCCAGCAGGATCGGGGTGACATAGCGCCCGACGCGCCCGCCGAGCGCGATGAGGCGGCGCGGCGAGGGGGTGCCGGCCGGTCGCCAGGCGCGCCAGGCCAGCATGGCGAGGCGCCCGGCGAACACCACCGCGGCGGCGATGACCACCGCCCAGGGGCGCGGGATCAGCCTCAGGCTGGTCGCGCCGACGTCGGTCTTCAGGCCGATCATGGCGCCGAACAGGCCGACCGTCACCAGGGCGGAGAGGGAGGCGTCGCGCAGCGCCGCCAGGGCGCGCCGGTGCGCCGGCATGGCTACACTTTCTCCACGTCGGCGCGGCCGAGCAGGCCGGAGGGCATGAAGATCAGCACGATCACGAGGATGGAGAAGGCGGCGACATCCTTGTATTCGACGGTGAAATAGGCCGACCAGAAGGTCTCGATCAGGCCGATGGCCAGCCCGCCCAGCACCGCGCCGGGCAACGAGCCGATGCCGCCCAGCACGGCGGCGGTGAAGGCTTTCACGCCGGCGATGAAGCCGATGTAGAAATCGATGACGCCGTAGTAGAGCAGGAACAGCAGCCCGGCGACCGCGGCCAGGGCGGCGCCGATGACGAAGGTGAGGCTGATGGTCTGGTCGGTGTCGATGCCCAGCAGGCCCGCCATCTTGAGGTCCTGCTCGCAGGCGCGCATGGCGCGGCCGAGCGGGGTGCGGGTGACCAGCCAGGTGAACACCCCGAGCACCAGCAGCGTGGTGATGATGATGGCGATCTGCATGGCCGAGACGGAGGCGCTGAATTCCGGGCCGGTCCACAGCTTGATGTCGCCCTCGATCAGCGGGGCCATCGGCTTGACCCGGGCGCCCTGGCTGACCTGGGCGAAATTCTGCAGCAGGATGGACATGCCGATGGCGGAGATCAGCGGCGCCAGGCGGAACGAGCCGCGCAACGGGCGGTAGGCGATGCGTTCGATCGTCCAGCCGTAGAGGGCGGCGATGACGGCGGCGAACACCAGGGTGAGCGCGAGCGCCAGCGGCACCGAGGTGAGGCCGATGGCGGACAGCCCGGTCAGCGCGATGAGGGAGAGGAACGCCCCGACCATGAAGACGTCGCCGTGGGCGAAATTGATCATGCCGATGATGCCGTAGACCATGGTGTAGCCGACGGCGATCAGGCCATAGATCATGCCGAGCGTGAGTCCGTTGATGAGTTGTTGCAGCGCGTAGGCCACAAGGCACCTGACCGTTTTGTTGTGGGTGGAACCGTCCCCCCGGGGCACGGTTCCCTGCGTGCAGCGAAGCACGGGGTTGCGCGGGGCGCAAGCCGGTGGATGCAGGTCGGGGAGGCCCTTCACAGGGCGGGACCCGCTTGCTATAGGGCGCGCCTCGGTGGTACCCCGGGGCCGCGATGTGGGCCGGGCGCATAGCTCAGTTGGTAGAGCAGCTGACTCTTAATCAGCGGGCC
>CAYWOW010000508.1:0-1893 GCA_964459005.1 uncultured Acetobacteraceae bacterium | reverse complement strand
CGGGATGCGGCCGCACCGCATCGCGGCGCTGGGGATGCGCCACGTGCCGGAGGGACGGCAGATCTTCGCCGAACTGACGGTGGCCGAGAATCTTGCCGTTGGCGCCTGGCTGGAGCCGACGGCGGCCGAACGGGCGCGGCGGCAGGAGGAAGTGCTGGCGCGGTTTCCGCGCTTGCGCGAGCGGCTCGGCCAACTGGCGGGCTCGATGTCGGGCGGCGAGCAGCAGATGCTGGCGCTGGGGCGGGCGCTGATGGGCGCGCCGAAGCTGTTGCTGCTGGACGAGCCGAGCATGGGGCTGGCGCCGCTATTCGTGGAGGAGATCTTCGCCATCATCGCCGGCCTCCGGCGCGAGGGCCGCACCATCCTGCTGGTCGAGCAGAACGCCTCGGCGGCGCTGGAGGTGGCCGACTACGCTTTGGTCCTCGAGACGGGCCGGATCGTGCTGGAGGGGCCGGCGGCGGAGGTGGCGAACGATCCGGCGGTGGTGGCGGCCTACCTGGGCGGCTGAGCCTGGCTACATCTTCGCGCCGTAGTACTCCCTGGTCACCGTCCAGGCCGTCGCACGCAGATAGCGCGCCACCCCGGGGTCGATGCCGGCGGTATAGGAATTCTCCTCCGGCGAACGCTGATAGATCGCCGAGTAGATCGTCGCCGCCGCCAGGTAGGTGCCGATCAGCGTCGGGTGCCGCTTGTCCGGCTGATAAAGGCCCAGGTCCGGGCGCTCCTTGAACACCCGCGCGAAGGCGAGGCCGCCCGGAATCACGAGTTCATGGTTGTCATTGCCGGCTTTGGTATAGGCGTCGGCGAGCAGGGCGGTCATTTCCGGCTTGTCCTCGTAGGCCCAGGTCATGAACAGGATCGGCTCCGCGCCATGCCGGCGCGCGATCTCGGCGTTCTCCCTGGCATATTTCACGAAGACCGGCGCAAGCTGCGGATGGATCGGGCACTGGCTGCAATCGATCATCACCACCGCGTCGTAGTATTTGCTACGCGTGTTGAAGACGATGTTGTTGTTTGCGTCGAAATTATAGTAGCCGATGGCGTGGGGACGGAAGTACGACTCCATGTCGTGCCAGTCGAACCCGGAGCCGCCGATGGTCACCATGGTGGCGAGATTCGGCCGGCGGTCGGCCTCCGGCGCGCCGGCCGCGAGGCGGGTGACGTAGCTGGGCATGCCATTGTTGAAGTAGAAGAAGCTGTTGCCGACATACATGAACGTCTCCAGCCCCTTGGTCTGCGGGGCGGTGACTTCGGGCGGCGTCTGCGCCTGAGCGGCGCCGAAGCACAGCGTGGCGGCAAGGGTGGCGGCAAGGTATGATGCCCGGCGCATGAAGCATTCTCCTTGTTTCGGTGTCGTCCACCGAAACATGCCGCAGCGCCCGCCAGTAAACAAGGCGCAGTCCGGGCGCGACAGGGATGCGGGCACCGCTCATTGGGCCGTGCGGCAGTCGTGGGGCGAGGCAGCTCCGGGCGACGACAGTGCGGCGGCTGGTTACATATTCCGCCCGTGGCAGTGCTTGAACTTCTTGCCCGAGCCGCAGGGGCAAAGGGCGTTGCGCGGGCTGTTGCGCCAGGTCGAGGGGTCCCGCGGATCGATCGCGACGCTGCGGACGGGCTGCGTGGTCAGGTGGGTCGTGCCGCCGTCGGCCATCTCGTACTCCGCCTCCGCTCCGGCGAGCGCCATCGCCGGCTCGGCATGGTGCGCCACCATGTCGCGCGGCGGCGGCGGCTCGGCGGGCGCCTCGCCGCCAAGTTCCACCCGCGCCAGCATCGACGTCACCCGCTCCTTCAACTCGTCCAGCATGGCGTTGAAGAGGGCGAAAGCCTCGCTCTTGTATTCGTTCAGCGGGTCGCGCTGGCCATAGGCGCGCAAGCCGATGCCCTGGCGCAGAT
>CAYWOW010000507.1:0-1909 GCA_964459005.1 uncultured Acetobacteraceae bacterium | reverse complement strand
ATGGCGAGTTTGAAAAACCCGCGCCCGCCCGCCAGCGGCGGCGAGTCCAGCAGCAGCGCGTAGGCCAGCGCGACACCCAGATTCGCGGCGACCGCCAGCACCGCATAGAGCAGCGTCAGCCCGAGGCTGGCGAAAAATACCGGATCGCGCAGGATCGCGGCGTAATTGGCCAACCCGACATAGACCGGCACCGGCTTCAGCGCGCTGGCCGAAGCGGTGAACGAGGTGATCACCGACAGCACGATCGGCCAGAGGCCAAAGACGATGGTCAGCGCGGCGAACGGAATGGCGAAGAGGTAGAAAACGGAGTCGCGACGCCATGCGCGGAGGAGCCGCCACCCCTCCCCCCTCCCCCCTCCCGCAAGGGGAGGGGGAGAAGCGACGAGCGCTTCGCTCATGGCGCGCCGTTCAAATCTTCTTTTCCGCCAGTTGTTTGCCCAGCACACGCATTTCCTGCGCCGTGGCGGCGATGAAGGGCTGCCAGTCCGCCGGCGGTCGGGCAATCGCCTCCAGCAGCTTGCGATGATACGCGGCCTCGAGCTGCGGATAGAACGGATGGATGCTCTCGGGGAAGTCGTAGGCGTGGAGCGCCCATGCCGGCCGGGCGAACGCCTGCTGGCGCGGCGACAGGCCGGCGACGTCGAGGTCCTTGCGCACCGCCGCCCCCATCATCGCGAGCGAGGCCTGCTGCGCGGGCTGGGTCAGCATGAAGCCGGCAAACGCGATGGCCAGATCCTTGTGCGGCGAATTCTCCGGCACCGCGATACCGCGCATGCCGCCGATCACCACGCCGTTCTGCCGGTCGGCGAAGAACTTCGGCCACGCCCCCACGACGAAGTCGCCGCCGAGCACGGCCGGCCCGTCCCATTTGCCGACATTCCAGTCACCGACACGGAACATGCCCGCCTTGCCGCCCTCGATCACCTGATACATCTCGCCGAACGAATAGTTGATCGTGTCGGGCGAGACGAAGCGGTAGGTGGTGTAGGTCTTGAGGAACTCCTCCAGCACGCGGGCGTGTTGCGGCTCGTCCACCACGATGTTGCCCTGCGGGTCGATCAGCGTATTGCGCAGGCCCGCCCCGAAGATGAACAGGTCGAGCATGTGGATGAGGTCGCGCGGCTGGGCGGCCTCCAGCCCGAAGGCGAACACCTTCGATCCGGGATCGCCGTCCGGATGGCCGTCGCGGAATTTCTGTGCCACCCGCATGGTGTCTTCCCAGGTCGCCGGGAACGGCTCGCCGACGCGGTCGAGCCACGACTTGCGCACGCCGAAACCCATCTGCACGCGCTGGACGGGTAGGATGATCATGCGCCCGTCATAGGTGGCCACCCGCAGGTCGTCCTCGGACAGGAAAGCCTTGTCGGCGATGCCGGCCAGCACGTCCTTGAGGTCCATCACCTTGCCGGTCTGCGCGGCGATGCGGATCACCCGCTCGTAGTTGTTGAATATCAGGTCGGGCGCGGTGTCGGTGTTGAGCGCGCCGACCACCCGGCCGAACCACTGGTCGGTGGGATAGCTGGTGGCGCGCAAGGTGACGCCCGGGTGGCTTTTCGCAAACTCCGCGGACACCGCGGCGAACCATTTGGTCCCGTTGTCGCCGAGGTCGTGCCAGACCGTGAGCTGCTGCGCGGCCTGGCCATGCGCCGCCAGGGGCGCGGCAAGCAGCCCCGTCAGCAGGCCCCGCCGAGGCAACGATGACATTCGCATTGCTGGTTTCCTCCGCCTCAAACGATCACGCTCTAACCATCCACCAGCCGCCGGTACAACGCCGGGTCGGTCGCGCCCTCGGTGCCGAACAGCAGCACCCGGCTCGCCGCCTGCAGCCCCAGCGTCTCGCGCGCCGCCGGGTCGGCGGCGGCGAGCAGGAAGCCGGCCAACCCCGCCACGCCGGATTCGCCGGCGACGA
>CAYWOW010000506.1:0-1915 GCA_964459005.1 uncultured Acetobacteraceae bacterium | reverse complement strand
CAACTCGGCGCACCCGTTCGAGAACCCGACCGGGCTCACCAACCTGATCCAGATCGTTACCATCTTCACCCTCGGCGCCGGGCTGACCTCGATGTTCGGCCGCATGGTGGGCGACAAGCGGCAGGGCTGGGCGGTGTTCGCCGCCATGGGCGTGCTGTTCCTGGCCGGCGTCGCCGTCTGCTACTGGGCCGAGGCGCACGGCAACCCGATGCTCACCGCGCTCGGCGTCGATCCGTCGCTCGGCAACATGGAAGGCAAGGAAGTCCGCTTCGGCTCCGCGCTGTCGGCATTGTACGCGACCGTCACCACCGATGCCTCGTGCGGCGCGGTGAACGCCATGCACGAAAGCTTCATGCCGCTCGGCGGCATGGTGCCGCTGGTCAACATCATGCTGGGCGAGATCATCTACGGCGGCGTCGGCTCGGGCTTGTACGGCTTCCTGCTGTTCGCCATCGTGGCGGTGTTCGTCGCCGGGCTGATGGTCGGGCGCACCCCGGAATACCTCGGCAAGAAGATCGAGGCGAAGGAGGTGAAGATGACCATGCTGGCCATCCTCTGCCTGCCGCTCGTCATGCTCGGCTTCACCGCCGTCGCGGTGGTGCTGCCGGGGGCGGTATCGGCGATCTCGGCCAGCGGACCGCACGGCTTCACCGAGGCGCTCTATGCCTATGTCTCGGGGGCGGGCAACAACGGCAGCGCCTTCGCCGGTTTGTCGGCCAACACGCCTTATTGGAACGACACGCTCGCCTTCGACATGCTGGTCGGGCGCTTCTTCATGATCATCCCGGCGCTGGCGATCGCCGGATCGCTGGCGGCGAAGAAGACCGTGCCGCCGTCGGCCGGCACCTTCCCCACCCACGGACCGCTGTTCGTCGGCCTGGTCGTCGGCGTCATCGTGATCGTCGGCGGCCTCACCTTCTTCCCCGCTTTGGCCCTGGGCCCCATCGTCGAGCACTTCGCGATGCTGGCCGGCACAACGTTCTGAGGTCCGAACCATGACATCCGCGACCCGCGGCGGGCGCAGCGCCGCCACCCTGCTCGATCCCGCCATCCTGCTGCCGGCCATCGGCCAGTCCGTGCGCAAACTCGACCCGCGCAGCATGTGGCACAACCCGGTGATGTTCGTGGTGGAGATCGTCGCCACCCTCACCACCATTCTTCTGTTCCGCGACATTCTGACCGGGCAGCACGCCCTCGGCTTTTCGATCCAGATCAATATCTGGCTGTGGTTCACCGTGCTGTTCGCCAATTTCGCCGAAGCGGTGGCCGAGGGACGCGGCCGCGCCCAGGCCGCCACGCTGCGGCGCGCGCGCACCGAGACCCAGGCGAAACGGCTGCTGCCCGGCTCGAACGGCCAGTACGAGGCGACCGGCATCTATGAACTGGTCCCGGCCCCCGAACTGCAGCCCGGCGACATCGTCCTGGTCGAGGCCAGCGACATCATCCCGAGCGACGGCGAGGTCATCGAGGGGGTCGCCAGCGTCAACGAGGCGGCGATCACCGGCGAATCCGCGCCGGTGATCCGCGAGAGCGGCGGCGACCGCTCGGCGGTGACCGGCGGCACCCAGGTGCTGTCCGACTGGATCCGCGTGCGCATCACCGCCGCCCCCGGCCACACCTTTCTCGACCGCATGATCGCGCTGGTCGAGGGCGCCAGCCGGCAGAAGACGCCGAACGAGATCGCGCTGAACATCCTGCTCGCCGGCATGACCCTGATCTTCGTCTTCGCCGTCGCCACCATCCCCAGTTTTGCCGCCTACGCCGGCGGCTCGATGTCGGTTCTCGTGCTGGTGGCGCTGTTCGTGACGCTGATCCCGACGACCATCGGCGCGCTGCTGTCGGCGATCGGCATCGCCGGGATGGACCGGCTGGTGCGCTTCAACGTGCTCGCCATGTCCGGCCGCGCCGTCGAGGC
>CAYWOW010000505.1:0-1936 GCA_964459005.1 uncultured Acetobacteraceae bacterium | reverse complement strand
GCGCTGCCCTTCCTCGCCCTGGCCGGGCTGGCCGGCAGCGGGGCCTGGCTGCGCCACCGCCACCCGGCCGGCCTGCTGGCGGCGCCCCCGCCACCCCCCGCCATCGCCGCCGAGCCGCCGATCAACGAAGCGTTGCGCATGGACATGATCCGGCTCGAGCTGGGGCTCGGGCTGCTCGGCCTGGCCGGCGGCGAGACGCCGCGGCTGACCGAGCAGATCCGGGCGCTGCGCCGCACGATCGCCGCGGAAATGGGCTTCGTGCTGCCGCCCGTCCGCATCCAGGACAACATGCAACTGTCCCAGGACGGCTACTCGGTGCGTATCAAGGAGATCGAGGCCGGACATGGCGAGATCCGCGCCGGCATGATGCTGGCGATGGACCCGAACGGCGGCATTCCCGACCTGCCGGGGGAACGCACCATCGAGCCGGCGTTCGGCCTGCCGGCGCTGTGGATCGGCCCGTCGCTGCGCGAGGAGGCGGTGTTCCGGGGCTGCACCGTGGTCGATCCGCCGAGCGTGCTCGCCACCCACCTCACCGAGATCGTGCGCCAGACCATGGCGGAACTGCTTTCCTTCGCCGAGACCCAGAAGCTGCTCGACGACCTGCCGCGCGAGCAGCAGAAGCTGGTGGCCGAACTGATCCCGGCGCAGATCACCGTCGGCGGCGTGCAGCGGGTGCTGCAAATGCTGCTGGCCGAGCGGATCTCCATCCGCGACCTGCCGACCATCCTGGAAGGCATCCAGGAGGCCTGTGCCGGCGGGGCGCGCGCCATTCCCACCATTGTCGGCCACGTCCGCGGGCGGCTGGCGCGCCAGATCAGCGACGCCCACGTCGGCCCCGCCGGCTACATCCCGCTGGTGACGCTGAGCCCGGAGTGGGAGACCGCCTTCGCCGAATCGCTGGCGGGTCCGTCCGAGGACCGGCAACTGGCGATGGCCCCGTCCAGGCTCGGCGAGTTCATGCAGGCCCTGCGGACGGTGTTCGACCGCGCGGCGCAGAGCGGCGAGGCCCCCGTGCTGCTCACCAGCGGCGGCATCCGCTGCCACGTGCGTGCCATCGTCGAGCGCATCCGCCCGGCGACGCCGGTGCTGGCGCAGGCCGAGATTTTTCCCCGCGCCCGCATCCGGACGGTAGGGACGATTTGAGCGGGGCCGCGCCATGCGCCTGAAGCTCTATCGCGCCCCCGCGATCGCCGGGGCGATGGCGCAGGTGCGCGCCGAACTCGGCGCCGAGGCGCTGATCCTGTCGTCACGCCGGGTCGCCGGCGGGGTCGAGGTGACCGCCGCCCTGGAGAAGGACGACGCCCCTGCCCCGCCCCCCGCCGCCGACCCGAAGCGCGCGGCCGCCTTCGCCTGGCACGGCGTGCCGGCCGGGCTCGCGCGCCGGCTGCAAGCGGGGCCGCTGCCCTTCG
The DNA here is from genome assembly GCA_964459005.1 of uncultured Acetobacteraceae bacterium. Lineage (GTDB taxonomy): Bacteria > Pseudomonadota > Alphaproteobacteria > Acetobacterales > Acetobacteraceae > Rhodovastum. The sequence goes on along the minus strand of CAYWOW010000505.1, from coordinate 524 downwards.
CCTTGTCGACGGTGCTGTGCTTCGAGAAGCTGGCGCTGGACGGCTCGGCGCCGCCGTTGCTGGTGATCGGCCCCCCCGGCGCGGGCAAGACCCTCACCGTGGCCCGGCTCGCCGCGGGGCTGGTGATGGCCGGCACCGCGCCGGTGGTGGTCACCACCGACGGCAAGCGCGCCGGAGCGGCCGAACAACTGGCCGCCTTCACTCGCCTGCTTGACCTGCAACTGCTGGTGGCCAGCGCGCCGGCGGCGTTATCGCGTGCGCTCGCCCGGCGGGAGGGGGGTGCGCCGGTATTGATCGACTCGCCAGGCTCCGACCCCTTCGATGCGGATCAACGCGAGGAGATCGCCGCGCTGGCCGCGACCGCCGGCGCCGATCTTGTCGTGGTGCTGCCGGCCGGCCTGGATGCCGGCGAAGCCGCCGACCTGGCCGGCGCCTACGCGGCCTGCGGCGCGCGGCTGCTGGCGGCGACCCGGCTGGACCTGGCGCGGCGCATCGGCGGGGTGCTGGCCGCCGCCGGCGCCGGC
>CAYWOW010000504.1:0-1937 GCA_964459005.1 uncultured Acetobacteraceae bacterium | reverse complement strand
TCTTCACCTATGACCCGGGCTACGGCAACACGGCGTCCTGCGAGAGCAAGATCACCTACATCGACGGCGACGCCGGCGTGCTGCTGCACCGCGGTTACCCGATCGAGCAACTGGCCGAGAAGTCGTCCTTCCTGGAGGTCGCCTACCTGCTGCTGTACGGCGAACTGCCGAGCGCCGGGCAGAAGACCGAGTTCGAGCTGGGGGTGCTGCGCCACAACATGGTGCACGAGCAACTACGCACTCTTTACAACGGGTTCCGCCGCGATGCTCATCCGATGGCGGTAATCTGCGGCGTGGTGGGAGCGATGTCCGCGTTCTACCACGACAGCCTGGACATCAATAACCCCGAGCACCGGCGGATCGCCCAGTTCCGGCTGATCGCCAAGCTGCCGACCATCGCGGCCTGGGCCTACAAGTACTCGATCGGCGAGCCGTTCATGTATCCAAGGAACAACCTCGGTTACGCCGAGAACTTCCTGCACATGATGAACGCGGTGCCGCCGGAGGAGTACAAGGTCAATCCGGTGCTGGCGCGCGCGATGGACCGGATCCTGATCCTGCACGCCGACCACGAGCAGAACGCCTCGACCAGCACGGTGCGGCTGGCCGGCTCGACCGGCGCCAACCCCTATGCCTGCATCGCCGCCGGCATCGCCAGCCTGTGGGGCCCGGCCCATGGCGGGGCGAACGAGGCGGTGCTGAAAATGCTCAGCGAGATCGGGCACGTGGGCAACATCAAGGGCTTCATCGAGAAGGTGAAGGACAAGAACAGCAGCGTGCGGCTGATGGGCTTCGGCCACCGCGTCTACAAGAATTACGATCCGCGGGCGAAGATCATGCAGCAGTCCTGCCACGAGGTGCTGGCGGAACTTGGGATCAAGGGGGATCCCCTGCTCGACCTGGCCATGGAGATGGAAAAGATCGCCCTGAGTGACGACTATTTCGTGCAGCGCAAGCTGTATCCCAATGTCGATTTCTACTCGGGCATCATCCTCAAGGCGATGGGCTTTCCGACCAGCATGTTCACCGTGCTGTTCGCGGTGGCGCGCACCGTGGGCTGGATCAGCCAGTGGCGGGAGCAGGTCGAGGACCCGAGCCAGCGGATCGGGCGCCCCCGGCAGATCTATACCGGGGCGGCGCGGCGCGACTACGTGCCGCTGGCCGAACGCCAGTGACCGGCGGCTGAACGGCGCGGCCCGGCAGGCCCCGGCCTGCCGGGTTTTCTTTTCGGCACAGCCCGTTAGAGCGGGATGACTTCTGATAGGCGAAGTCATCCCGCTCTAACTCTTTGTTTGATCGCGTGATTCACGCCCTCGGCCGATTCCGATTCGGGCGATCACGCTCTAGGAGCAAATCTGCGTCGAGGCAGCGTTTCGGGCGCCGTGACGCCGGGCCAGCACACGCGATGCGAGAGTCCCTTCACAACTTGGGCGAGCAATTCTAGCCAAGTCCCTCAACGCCAACACGATTTCATTGCCGTTGTGCTATAAAACGTTTTCGCGCCCGTGAATATTGACGCGATATTGATGCCGCTGGAACGTCGTATTCCCTGAAGAACCACTTAACGAGAGGCGGTTTTTCAGCCTCGCCCGCTATCTATCTGAAATAACGAATTGTTGTGCGTCCAAAAAATGGATAGCCTGCACCTGTATGCAGCTCCCGCCGACATACCGGCAGATCAGGAGGGTCTCCATGCAGGAATTCCGCTCGCTCGACGCGCTGGTGCGGACCAGATTGCGTCAGTGGCCGCAGCGTCCGCCCGGCCTGGCCGCCCCGCGCAGCGGCCACGACGGGTGGCTGCGCGGGCGCCCCACCGAAAATACCAGCCCCTGCCATCCGTTCCTGAAACTGCCGGGCAGCGACCGCCTGCGCACCCTGCCCGATGGACTGTGGCTGAACTTCAGCGGCACCCCCGACGAACCCTTCGTCGATATCCT
>CAYWOW010000503.1:0-1949 GCA_964459005.1 uncultured Acetobacteraceae bacterium | reverse complement strand
CGAGGTAGCGACGGTTGTACAGGCCGGTTAGCGCGTCGTGAATCGATTCTTCGCGCAGCCTTTCCTTCAGGGCCTCCAGTTCGCGCGTGATCCGAACACGGTCTGTCACATCGAGGAGCAGACTGATCAGCACCCGCTTGCCGCCTGTTTCCATCACACTGCCATGAACTTCGATATCGATCACGGTGCCATCCCTGCGTAACCCGCGGAATCCGGAATCAGCGCGATCCTTTGCACCACTCAATCGCTGGCGCATGTCCTCCTTGACCAGGTCACGATCCTCTATGGCTGCAATATCGCTTGGCCCAAGTCGCCGGATCTCGTCAGTGGTGTACCCGAATATTTCGTCGAACCTGGCGTTGCTGTAGCTGAACTTTCCATCCTCAATGACGGCGATCCCTGCAAAGGATTGGTTCACCACTCCGTGGAACTTTGCCTCGGATTCGCGAAGCGCGCTCTGCGCTTCCCTGAGCTTGGTGATGTCCACCATCAGGACGGCGATGCCGCCGCTGCGCATGCGCTGCCGGGTCACCAGCAACCATCGGCCATCCGCCAGTGACCGCTCCGCCCATGACGGCACTTCCAGGTTCTTTCGCACCCATTCATCGACCCATGCCGGATCGCGGCCCGCCGGTTCGGCAAATCTGCTGTTCGCCAGGCTTCGGCGCAGGCCATCCTCACGGGTACGGCCGGGAACCCACTGCTCGCCACTCTCATATTCATAGATGCGGCGATAGGTTTCGTTACACAGGACATGGCAGTCCTCGGCGTCGCAGATCAGGAAGGCCTCGCCGATGGTGTCGATGGCATCCTGCAACAGGGCCTCCGCGCGTTCGGCCTTCTCCTTGGCTTCTTTCAGGTTCCGTTCGGCTTCGATATGTGCCGTAATATCGCGTCCGACGCCGCGATAGCCGGTAAAGGTGCCGTTCTGGTCATGCATCGGCGCGCCACTGATGGTCACATGGCGCACCCGGTCGTTCTCGTCCATCTGATCGAAGCTGAAGTCACGGAACGGCTGATGGGCCAGCAACGTCCGCCGGTGGTTATCCCAGTGTTCCGGGTCGCGGCTGGTGTCGTTCAGCTCCCATCGCAGCTTGCCGAACGGCGACTCTTTATCCTTGGCCCGGTTCCTGGCTCTCAGCGTCTCGTCCGAAGTGAGCGCAACAAAGCGCAGGTCGGCGTCCTGCTCCCAGAACCAGTCGGAGGCCATTTCGGAGAAATCGCGGAGCCGGGCTTCGCTTTTCCGCAGCGTGGCCGCGTAGCGGGCAAGCGTGACGTTTTGCTCCTTCTGCTGGCGCAGATGCCGCCCGATCAAACCAAAGCTTACCAATAAAAGTGCGGAAAAACCGCCGCTGGCCACCATGAGGTACAGGTCTTGGTCGTGCCAGGCTTTCAGCATGTCCTGTTCAGGAACCGCGACGTCGAGCGCCAGGGGATAGCGCGGCGTCGGGTTGATCGAGATGATCGCACGGACCACGGTGGGATCGTCCGGCGCGTGATAGATGCCCCCACCCCCCGCGACCAGATCGAACCACGCCGCCGTGGACGGCACCGTCTGCTCGATGCCGCCGGTCGCGGAATAGTGCATGAGCACAAGGCCATCGTCACGACGCAACGTCACGGAAAGGCGCCGTTCGTTGTCCATCACCGTGTAGAAATAGTGCATATCGTCGATATCGATCGCCGCAACGGCGGCACCGAGAAAGGTACCATCGGGCGCGCTGATCCGGCGGCCGATGAAGAATGCCTTTCCACCCGTCGTGTGCCGCGCCGACACCTCACCAATAACCACCTCGCTGTCACGATGATCACGGAGGTGCTGGAACCATGCGGCGTCCGCCATGTTGACGGGCGCCGGGGAGGGATGGGACGAATTGACCAGGGTGCCGGCGGTATCGAACAGGTCCACGCCATGGCCCGGCGGCAGGGACATCGCCTGCTCGGCCAGG
>CAYWOW010000502.1:0-1952 GCA_964459005.1 uncultured Acetobacteraceae bacterium | reverse complement strand
CGAACCGGCACGATATGGCCGACCAGCTTGTCGGCGATCAGCATGAGGTAGTCGCGCAACACGCCGGCATCGAGCTTGCTTTCGCCGGCGGTGCGGCTGCGGAACTCGTATGGCAGTTCGACCAGAGCCGGCGGCGACGGCAGCGACGCCAGGATGTCGAGCAGGATCTTGAAGCCCAGGGCGGAAAGGCGGCGCACGGCGCGCTCGAAGGTGTCGCGGCGGATCATGAAGAAGCCGCTCATCGGGTCGGTCACCGGCGCGCGCAGCACGATGCGGCTCAGCTTGGTGGCAAAGCTGGACATGCCGGCGCGCCGCCGGTCCCAGTCGCCGACGCCGCCGCCGCCGACGTAGCGGCTGCCGATGGCAAGCTCGCAGCCGCCATCGTGCAGCGCGGCAAACATCCGGGGCAGCAGCGTTTCGTCGTGCTGCAGGTCGCCATCCATGGCGGCGATGCAGGGCGCGAGGCTGGCCTGGGCGCCCTCGATGAAGGCCGACGAGAGACCGCGCCGGCCGATCCGGTGCAGCAGGCGCACCCGCGGGTCGCGGGCGCCGATCGCGGCGACGGCGGCGCGGGTGGCGTCGGCGGAGTCGTCGTCGACGAAAATCGCTTCCCAGGCAATGCCGTCCAGCACAACGTCCAGCCGCTCAACGAGGCGGGCGATGTTGGCCTCCTCGTTCAGCACCGGGATGACGACGCACAGCGCCGCCGGCGGGTGGGCAGACGCGGGCGCGGGCGGCGAAGGGCTGTCCATTCGCTGTCGATACAACGGTGCCGGGGCAGGCCACAAGAGTACCCGCAAAGGGACGACGCGGCACTTGCATGTGCCGGTGGCCGCGCCTAGATTGTCATCACAATCATCTTCCGATCGTTACGGAGGGTGGCCTTAACCGGCCGCCTTTTTTTGTTTTGGAACGAGACACCGACCTGCCCGACCTGCTCCATCATACCGGCCTGGAAGGCCGTTTGGCCGGTATCGTCGCGCCAACGCTCGCCGACATGGGCTACGAGCTGGTGCGGGTGGCGGTACTTGGCCGGGAGCGGCCGACCGTGCAGATCATGGCCGACCGCGCCGACGGCAGCCAGATCTCGGTGGCGGACTGCGAGGCGATCAGCCACGCGCTGGGCGCCGTGCTGGACGTCGAGGACCCGGTTCCCGGCACCTGGACGCTGGAAGTGAGCTCCGCCGGCATCGACCGGCCGCTGACCCGGCGCCGCGACTGGAACCGGTTTGCCGGGCACCTCGCGCGGGTGGAAATGGCGGTGCCGCTGGACGGGCGCAAACGGCTGTCCGGCACCGTGCTGGGCGCCGATGAAACCCATGCGCGGCTGCGCACGGAGGCCGGCGAGGTCACCCTGCCGCTCGCCGACATCCACCGCGCCAAGCTGGTGCTGACCGACGACCTTATCGCTGCAACCGCACTCCCTCCCCGTACGAACTAGGTTCGAGAGGATCACCTCCATGGATACCGCCATCGCCCGCCCCGAACTGCTCCTGGTGGCAGATGCCGTGGCGCGAGAGAAATCGATCGATCGCGAGGAAGTGCTTGAGGCGATGGAACAGGCCATCCAAAAGGCCGGCCGCGCCAAATACGGGCACGAGAAGGACATCCGCGCCACCATCGACCGCAAGACCGGCGACGTTCGGCTGTCGCGCTGGACCGAGGCCGTGGAGACGGTGGAGAACGAGGAAACCCAGATCCCGGTCCACATCGCCCGCAAGTTCAAGCCCGAGATCAAGATCGGCGAATTCATCGTCGATCCGCTGCCGCCGATCGATTTTGGCCGCATCGCCGCGCAGACCGCCAAGCAGGTGATCGTGCAGCGCGTGCGCGAATATGAGCGCAAGCGGCAGTTCGACGAGTTCAAGGACCGCGTCGGCGAGATCGTCAACGGTACGGTCAAGCGCACCGAGTACGGCAACCTGATGGTGGAAATCGGCCGCGCCGAGGCG
>CAYWOW010000501.1:0-1955 GCA_964459005.1 uncultured Acetobacteraceae bacterium | reverse complement strand
TTCGACCTGCAGATCTTCCCCGCCGGCCAGCTCGGCACCGATACCGACATGCTCTCGCAGGTCCGCTCGGGCGCGATCCAGGCATTCACGGCGTCGGGCCTCGTGCTGTCGACCCTCGCCCCGCTGACGGCGATCAACGCGCTCGGGTTTGCCTTCAAGGATTACAGCCAGGTCTGGCCGGCGATGGACGGCAAGCTCGGCGACCTGATCCGCCCGAAGATCGAGGCGGTCGGGCTGCACCCGATCGACAAGATCTTCGACATCGGCTTCCGCGAGGTCACCTCCAGCACCCACCCGATCACCGGGCCGGACAGCTTCAAGGGCTTCAAGATCCGCATTCCGCCGAGCGAACTCGGCGTGTCGATGTTCACCGCGCTGGGCGCCTCGCCGATCACCATGAACTTCGCCGAGGTCTACACCTCGCTGCAGACCCACGTGATCGACGGGCAGGAGAACCCGCTGTCCATCGTCGATACCGTGAAACTCTACGAAGTGCAGAAATACGTCTCGATGACCAACCACATGTGGGACGGCTACTGGATGCTGTGCAACGGGCGCTACTGGAAAACCCTGCCCGCGGACATAAGCCAGATCGTGTCGCGCGAACTGAACCGCGCCGCCGACGAGGACCGCAAGGACATCGCCGCCCTCGACGCCTCGCTGCGGGGTCAGCTCGAGACCAAGGGGATGCAGTTCAACACGCCGGATACGCCCGCTTTCCGCGCCATCCTGGAACACTCCGGCTTCTACGAGAAGTGGCAGAAGACGTTCGGTAAGGAAGCCTGGGACGCGATGGAGTCCTACACCGGCCGCCTCGCCTGAGACCGGCGCCGGCATGACGGTCGTCCCGGGCGCCGGCGGCCCGGCCGGGCTTCCCGCCGCGCCGGCCTCCGCGCTTCAGCGCGCCTGCGCCCGGCTCGACCGTTGGCTTGGCCTGGCGACCGAACTGCCGGCCGCCGCCCTGGTGGTGGCCGAGATCGCGGTGCTGTTCACCGGCGTCGTGTTCCGCTACGGCATCAACCGCCCGCTGGTGTGGACCGACGAACTGGCGAGTCTGCTGTTCCTGTGGCTCTGCATGCTCGGCGCGGTGATCGCCCAGCGGCGCGGCGCGCATATGCGCCTGACCGCGGTTGCGGTGCGGTTGCCCGAGGTCTGGCGCAACCGGCTGGAAGCCCTGGCCGCCGTCGTCGCCGCGCTGTTCATGCTGCAGATCATCCTGCCGGCGGCCGAGTACGCGATCGACCAGATCCCGATCACCATGCCGGCGCTCGGCATGAACGGCTGCTACCGGACGTCCGCGATCGTGGTGGGCGCGGCGCTGATGCTGACGACCGCGCTGTTGCAGATGGTGCGCCGCGCCACTCCGCGCGACCTGGCGTTCTGCCTGCCCGCCATCCTGGCCGTCGCGGCCGCGCTCTGGTTCGCCGAACCCTTCCTGGAGAGCATCGAGAACTGGAACCTGCTGGTCTTCTTCGGCCTGCTGATCCCGGTGCTGGTGCTGGCCGGCACCCCCATCGCGTTTGCCTTCGGCATCAGCACGATAACCTACCTCGAATTCATGACGGACATGCCGATGACCATCGTCGTCAGCCGCATGGACGAGGGCATGGCCGCGCCCGTGCTGCTGTCGATCCCGCTGTTCATCTTCCTCGGCCTGCTGATCGAAATGACCGGATTGGCCGCCCTGCTGGTCAACCTGATGGCGGCGCTGGTCGGCCATTTGCGCGGGGGACTTTCCTACGTCCTGGTCTGCTCGATGTACCTGGTGTCCGGCATCTCCGGCTCGAAGGCGGCCGACATGGCCGCGATCGCGCCGGTGCTGCTGCCGGAAATGGAGCGGCGAGGCCTGCCGCCCGGGGAAATGATCGGCCTGCTGTCCTCCGCGGCGGCCATGGGCGAGACCATCCCGCCGAGCATCGTGCTGATCACCGTGGGCTCGGTGACCGGCGTCTCGA
>CAYWOW010000500.1:0-1969 GCA_964459005.1 uncultured Acetobacteraceae bacterium | reverse complement strand
AGGACGTCGAGCACCAGGAACACCACCAGCGAGGCCGCCAGCAGCGTCAGCACCAGCCCAATCAGCCGCCGCAGCAGCTAGCGCGTCACGCCTGGAACTCCACGAAGAAAGGCCAGGGATCAATGGACCCCTGGACCCCATCGCTTAAGTATAGCTGGATTAAGCAGGTTGCGTTCGTTCTTATCCAGCCAGCCCCTTGCCCTTGGTTTCGGGCAGCCATATCGGCACGATCAGCCCGATCACGTAGATGGTGCCCAGGATCATCGCCGTATTGGCGATGCCGCCAAAACTGTTGATCATGGTACCGGCGATGACCGGGAAGAAAAAAGCGATCAGGCGCGAGCCGTTGAAGACGAAACTGATGGCCGTCGACCGCACCGAGGACGTGAACAGCTCGGCGGGATAGATCGCCATCCACGAATAGGCGCACCCCAATGTGAAGAAGCCGTTCATCGGTGCGACGAACTGCATCGCGAAGACGGTCGGCGTGAAGTGGTACATGATCGGCGTAAAGACCAGACAGCCCAGGAAGGTGAAGATCAGGTATTTCCGCCGGCCCATGCCGTCGGCAATGAAGCCCGCGAGCAGGTAGGCGGTGATGGCGCCCACGGTATACAGCATGGCGATCCAGGCGCCCCAGGACTGGGCGTTGGGCAAGCCTTCGCGAACCGCCATGGAAACCGAGAACAAGGCCAGCCAACTGGCGACGGCGTACCAGCCAATCATGGTGACGACCGACAGCACGAAGCACAGAATCACGCGCCGGCGGCTTTCGCTCTCGCGAAAGACCTCGGCCAGGGTGAAGGGTCGCTTCCCCTCCGCAGCGCCCGATGCGACCTGCGAGGCGACCTCGGTTGCCGCCCAGCGTTTCTCCCGGATCGCCTGCTTCCAGCGCTCGGATTCCTGCACGCCTTTCCAGATATAAAGAAGGAAAACGGCGGGCAGCGCGCCGAAGACGAACATCAGGCGCCACGTCTCAAATCCGAACGGCTTGGTATCGGCGATGAGGAACCAGAGCAAGGCGGCCAGCAAGGTGCCGAAACCGAATCCCGATTGCAGGAAGCCGGCTCCCTTGGCGCGCGCCCGTTCCGGCCAGGTTTCGTTGATCAGCGAGATCCCGGTGCTCCACTCGCTGCCCATGGCAAGACCGGTCAGGAACCGGAATGCAAGGAGCATCCATATCGAGGTGCTGAAGGCCGTCAGCCCGCTCAACAGGGCGTAGAGGAACACCGACCACATCATCATGGTCTTGCGGCCGATGTAGTCGGCGAGAATGCCGCCCACCAGCCCGCCGATCCCCCAGCCCAGGAGAACCGCGCCGATCACCAATCCGGCCCAGATCGCGGGCGAACGGAACTGTTCGGGCGTCAGCAGCGACTTCAATACCGGCCCCAGAACGACGATGATCGCGTAGTTCTCGTATCCGTCGAATACCCAGCCGAGGAAGCTGCCGATCAGCACCTTGGCATGCGACACCGTCAGTTCGGAATACCACCGAGTGCTGCCGACCATCGTCAGGCCCCCCCCTTTATCCGGGGACAGCCGGATGGCCATCCCGAAGCGGTTGCAGCATCGCGCTTTCTGGCTGATTCGCAACGTTTGCGTGGGGTCGGGCTCCGGCCCTACTCCGCCCAACTCACCCCGGTCACGTCGTTGGCCGGAATCGGGCTGTTTTCCCACATCCCGCGCAGTTTGGCGTTCCACACGCCGACCTTGGCCAGCGCGAACAGGAACACGTTGGGTTCGTCCTCGGCGAGCCGGCGTTGCAACTGCCCGACCAAGTCCAACTGGCGCCCCGGATCCACCGCCGCCTGGTATTCGTTGTAGAGCGCCCGGTAGGCGTCGGAGCGGTAATTGAAGTAATAGTTGTCGCGCGCGTAGATATCGAGGTCGCGGGCCTCGGTGTGGCTGATGACGGTGGCGTCGAAGTCGGACTGGCGGAACACCGTGTCGAGCCATTGCGCCCATT
>CAYWOW010000499.1:0-1969 GCA_964459005.1 uncultured Acetobacteraceae bacterium | reverse complement strand
CCGTCCCAGGTGCTGACCGACTTCTTGGCGTCTTCCTCGCTGAACCATACGGACGTGACGGACTTGGTTTCCGTGTAGAACGCCACGCCGTCCTTGCCCATGGCATGAAGGTCGCCAAAGAACGACCTCTTGTGCCCCGAGAACGGAAAGATCGAGAACGGCACCGGAATGCCGACGTTGATGCCGACCATGCCGCCATCGGTCCGCCTGGCAAACTCGCGGGCGTAACGGCCGGAGGTCGTGTAGATGCATGAGCCGTTGGCGAAGCGATTGGCGTTCATGATCGCCAACCCCTCCTCGAAGTTCTTGACCCGCTTGATGCTGGTGACCGGGCCGAAGATCTCCTCCTCACCGACAAAGTCGCCCTGCTTGACGTGATCGAGGATCGTCGGGCCGACGTAGTAGCCGTTCTCATAACCCGCCACCCTGACGCCGCGGCCGTCGAGCACGAGCGTGGCGCCTTCGGTAACGCCGCGGGTGATCGACGTCTCGATCCATTCCTTCTGGCCGGTCGAGATCACCGGGCCGAGTTGCGACTCGGGCAAGTAGGCAGGGCCGATCTTGAGCTCCTGCGCGAACTTCTTCAGCAGCGCCACGAACTCGTCGGCAATCGAGTCCTGCACGCAGACCACCGGCAAGGCCATGCAGCGTTGTCCGGCGCAGCCGTACGTCGAGTTGACGACACCGCGCACCGTGCGCTCAAGGACGCAGTCCTCCAGCACCAGGGCGTGGTTCTTCGCCTCGGTCAGCGCCTGCACGCGCTTTCCCGCACCGGCCGCAGTCTTGTAAACATGACCGCCCACCGTCGTCGAACCGACGAAGGTGATGCCCTTGACGACCGGATTGACGAGCAGGCCGTCGGCCTCGACGCGCGAGCAGGTGACGAGGTTGACGACGCCCTTCGGCAGTCCCGCCTCGATCAGCAGCTCCAGCATGCGCATGCCGGTCTGCGGCACCAGCGACGCTGCCTTCAGAACCACCGTGTTTCCCGTGGTGATCGCGAAAGGGATCATCCAGCCGAACGGAATCATCGCGGGGAAATTGAACGGCGCGATGGCGCCGAACACGCCGAGCGGCTCGCGGAACGAGACCGTGTCGTAGCCGTTCGAAACGTTCATGCAGGTGTCGCCCTGCATCAGGTAGGGAGTCGCGCACGCGCACTCCACCACCTCGATCGCCTTCAGCACGTCGCCGCGGGCTTCGGACAGAACCTTGCCGTTTTCGGTCGCGAGAAGGAGCGTCAATTCGTCCAGATGCGCGTCGAGCAACTGTTTGAAGCGGTACATCAGCTGGGTGCGGACGGGAATCGGCGTGTCGGCCCAACCGGGGAAGGCCCGCGCGGCTGCGTCCACCGCGGCGTCGACCTCACTCTGCGTACAGCAGGCCGCTTCGGCGATCAGTTCGCCCGTGCTGGGGTTCATCACCGCCATGTACTTTGTCGTCTTCGACTCGTGCCACTCGTTATCGACGCAATATCTCAACTTCCTGACGCTCATCGGGTCGCTCTCCTTCCCTTGGCTCCCGCCCGGCGGTGGGCTCCGTCGCGATCGCGGGCAACGCACATCAAACTCGCGCTCCATATTTCACGAAGCAGTGCAATTTACCTAATGTATTTGTGCCGTTCGCCCATTCGTGCTGCGCGGTCTGGGTGCGTCGCGGCCGCAACACCGGCAGCCGGCGGACCCCACCGGGGCCTGTCAATTGCCCCCGAAGAACAGGCTTGTAGCCACGAGTCCTCGCACTTAGGGTCACCTTCCCTGTTGCGGAGATGACGTCGCCATGATGGCGGGCTCACATGTCGCGCTCGGGGCGGCCGCCTGGTTCGCCGCGGCGCCGCACCTCGGCCTGCCCGCGATGGACCCGGTGCCGCTCGGCCTGGCGGTCGTGGGGGCCCTGTTGCCCGACATCGACCACCCGAAGTCGTGGGCCGGCAAGCGGATGCGGCCGCTCTCGACGATCGTCGCCGCGA
>CAYWOW010000498.1:0-1973 GCA_964459005.1 uncultured Acetobacteraceae bacterium | reverse complement strand
TCTTCCGCCCGCGCCGCCGGCTCGACCGCGCCATGGTGCGCGCCGCCTGGACCGGCGCCGAGGACGCCGACCTGGTGCTGTTGCTGGTCGATGCCCGCGCCGGCCTGACCGACGAGGTGCGCGCCATCGCCGAACGGCTGGGCGGCAGGCGGACCTGGCTGGTGCTCAACAAGGTCGATATCGTCGCCCGGCCAAAACTGCTGCCGCTGACCGCGGAGCTCAACGGGCTGGCCAGCTTCGAGCAGACTTTCATGGTCAGCGCCGCCAACGGCGACGGGCTGGAGGGGCTGCTGGAGGCGCTGGCGCAGGGCATGCCGCCGGGGCCGCATCTGTATCCGGACGACGACCTGACCGACCTGCCGGACCGGCTGCTGGCCGCCGAGGTCGTGCGCGAGCAGATTTTCCTGCAAACCCACGAGGAGGTGCCCTACGGCACCACGGTGGAGACCGAGAACTGGCAGGACCGCGCCGACGGCTCGGTGCGCGTCGAGGCCACGGTCTATGTCGCGCGGCCCGGCCAGAAGGCGATCCTGATCGGCGAGGGCGGCAAGCGCATCCGCGACATCGGCGCGCGCGCGCGGCAGGAACTCGGGCGGCTGCTGGAGCGCAAGGTGCACCTGTTCCTCAACGTCCGCGAACGGGCGGGTTGGGACGACGAAGGGGCGCGGCTGCGGGCGATCGGACTGGACGATCCGGGGTAGGGTAGGTCGGAGCGCGGCCCCCGGACCCGCCAGGGGGTAGCGGACTTCGGTTGCGTCTTCTAACAAAAAATGTTAGATATTCTACGCAACTCCGGGACCGCCTGCAATGCCTGAGTATGATATCGCCGATCCGAACGACCCGAACACGTTGGTTGTGCCGTTCATTTTCGTGCCGCACGGCCATCCGCTGCCGATCGAATGGATGCACGAGCATCCGGGCTGGGTCCGCTTCCCGGCGACGTTCGTTCCCCGCGACCCGGCGCCCGGCGAAAGCAGCCCGCAATGGAACGCGCGGATCGATTTTTCCGACGCCCCAGCCGCGGGTGGAGGCGACATCCCGCCCGTCCGCACCATTGACGACTACGATACGACCGCAGCCGCACTGAGGGCATGGCGCGAGGCCCAGGCCACGATGGCGGACCCCGTGGGCGCCGCCGGCATGCGTCGTGTCGCGGATGCGCCGCCGCAGGTCCAAAGCCGGACCTATGCCAGCACCGCGAATGAGCTGCTCGGCATCCCGTCAGCCAAGGCGCAGGGGGCTGAGGAGGAAGAAACCACGCGGCGGGGGCCGGGCGGCCGCGAGTTCAGCCCGGCCGAGGAGTTGCGCCTGGACCGATACGCGGTTGCCACACGTACACTCCGTGAACTGGAGCCGAACAACCCGCAACTCGAGTCCGTCAGCGACCCCAGCCACGTTCCTGATGAGGCCTGGGTCGAGAGCCTGGAGAAGGAGGCCCGGGCCGCCGTGGCGCGGCGCAACGCCCGGTCGGCTGTGCCGGAGCGAAGCAGTCTCTCCGACGATCGGCGCAACTACATCCTGAACGGCGACGGAAAGGGCGGCGGCGGGCACGGACCAGGCCGCAAGACTCCTGGGAAAAGCGAGTTCCCGCGCGATTGGTCTGATGATAAAACAGTCAAAGCCATCGAGGACGTCGCAAGCGATCCGACCTCCGCGCGGGGGCCGGCTTACAACGGACGAACGTACGTCGAGGGAATTCGGGACGGCGTCGGCGTAAGAGTCATCGTCGGTCGGGATGGTAAAACCATCGTCACGGCCTTTCCCACCAACACCCCACGAAACGCGGAGTGACGGTCATGCCAGACGATACCTGGAAAACCATTCGAGCCGGTCTGTTGGTACTTCATCGGGCTGCGTCTGACATTGCGGGTTGGAAAGGAGATTTGGATCAGGAGTTTATTGATGTCGGAGAATATGGCCTCGCTCTTGATGGAATCGCATGCGCTTACTTGGACAGCGGCAAAACCATGCCA
>CAYWOW010000497.1:0-1983 GCA_964459005.1 uncultured Acetobacteraceae bacterium | reverse complement strand
ATCGCCGAGGCCTGCGCCGGGCTGCGCTTCCTGATCGCCGCGATCGCCTTCGGCGCGCTCTATGCCTGCCTGATCTATCGCAGCCCGTGGCGCCGCGCGGTGTTCATGCTGGCTTCCTGCGTCATTCCGATCATCGCCAACGGGTTCCGCGCGCTCGGCATCATCGTGCTGGGCCACATCCTGGGCAGCTCCAAGGCGGTCGCGGCCGACCACGTCATCTATGGTTGGGTGTTCTTCTCGACGGTCATTCTCCTGCTCATCCTGGCCGGGCTGCCGTTCCGCGAGGACCGGGGCGAACCGCCGGCGCCGCGGCCGGACCGCGCGCCGCCCGCTGCCGCCGCCGTTTGGCTGGCTGGCGTTCTGCTGATGGCGGGCGCGGTGATCGGCCCCGCGGTGGCCACCGCGATCGACCGCGGCAGCGCCGGCGTGCCCATGGTCGCGCTGCCCGCCTTCGTCCCCGGCCCGGATTGCAGCGCTTCCGGCGTGCAGACCTCCACCTGGTCCAGGCAACGCGGCGGCATGCTCTCCGGCGTGCAGCACTTCACCTGCGGCGATTTCTCGCTGACCGCGACGATCGACGTGTTCCCGGCGCGCGCCAACCCCGCCTTGCCGATCGCCACGCGGCGCAACGCCGAGGCGTCGGACCTGGCGGAGGATGTCGCCTTCAGTCCGCTCACCGTCGCGCATGCGCGGTGGCAACTGGTGGAAACGCAGAAGCCGGACCACGTGGCCGCCAGCGCCCTGTGGATCGACGGCGATCCCGCCCTGGGCGGGCTGGCCGGACGGCTGCGCCAGGCCCGCAACAGTCTGTTCGGCGGCGACTTCGCGCCGGTACTGGCGGCGGTAAGCGTCGACGGCACCGGCGCCCCGATGGACCAGCGCCAGCGCCAGCAGGCGAGCGCGGCGATCCGCGCCTTCCTGGATGCCCAGGACGGCCTGACCGAGCGCATCGTCGCGCTGGCGCGCGCGGCGGCGCACTGATGCGCATCCTCTACAGCCATCGCATCCAATCGCGCGACGGCATGAGCGTGCATCTGGAGGAACTGGTCGCGGCGCTGCGCCAGCAAGGTCACGCGGTGGCGGTGGTGGGGCCGGGGTTCTACGCGGCGACGGGCTTCGGCGGCGAAAGCCGCACGGTCGCGCTGCTGCGCCGGCTGCTGCCCGGGGTGGCGGGCGAGCTGGCCGAACTGGCCTACAACCTGCCGGCCTATTGCCGCCTGCGCCGGGCCTGCCGAAAATTCCGCCCGGAGCTGATCTACGAGCGCGCCAACCTTTTCCATCTCGCCGGCGCCTGGCTCGCCCGGCGCACCGGGCTGCCCTATTTCCTCGAGGTGAATTCGCCCCTCGCCGAGGAGCGCGGCCGCCACGGCGGGCTGCGGCTGCGCGCGTTGGCCGGCGCCGCGGAGCGCCATACCTGGCGCGCCGCGGATTGCGTGCTGGCGGTGACCGAGGTGCTGCGCCAGCGCATCCTGGCGGCGGGGTGCGCCCCGGAGCGGGTCCGCGTGGTGCCCAACGGGGTGCTGCTGGAGCGCTTTGCCGTGCCGGCCGCCGGACCCTTCGACCCGGGGGCGGCCGGGCACCCGCCGGTGCTGGGCTTCGTCGGGTTCGTGCGCGACTGGCACGGGCTCGACGCCGTCATCCGCGGGCTGGCGGAGACCGGGTCGCAGGCCAGCCTGATGGTGGTCGGCGAAGGTCCGGCACGGCCCGCGCTGGAAGCGCTGGCAGCCTCGCTCGGGGTGGCGGAACGGGTGCACTTCACCGGCCTGGTGGCGCACGAGCAGGTGCCGCAAGCCGTCGCCGGGTTCGATATCGCGTTGCAGCCGCGCGTGGTGGAGTACGCCTCGCCGCTCAAGATTTTCGACTACATGGCGGCGGGGCGTGCCATCGTGGCGCCCGACCAGCCGAATATCCGCGAGGTGCTGGAGCATGAGCGCACGGCGCTGCTGTTCGACCCGGCGCGCCCGGAGGCGATGTGGGAGGCGA
>CAYWOW010000496.1:0-1985 GCA_964459005.1 uncultured Acetobacteraceae bacterium | reverse complement strand
TCGCCGGCATCCCGCTCAGCGAAGCCTTGCTGCCCTACAACCCAGCGGTGAACACCTACGGGTACGCCCTGCTCATCGGCGTGCTCAACACGGCCAAGGTGGCCTCCGTCGGCATCGTGCTGGCGACGATCCTCGGCACGCTGATCGGCATCGCCCGGCTGTCGCGCAACTGGCTGATGTCGCACCTCGCCGCCGCCTACGTCGAGCTGATGCGCGACATCCCGGTGCTGCTGCAACTGCTGTTCTGGTACATGTTTTTGCAGAACCTGCCGGGACCCAGGCAGGCCCTGCACATCGGCAACCTGGTGTTTCTTTGCAACCGCGGCATCCGGTTCGTGCTTCCCATGTGGCAGCCGGCGTACGGCTGGGCGGCGGCGGCATTCGCGGCCGGGCTGGCGGTGACCCTGGCGTGGAACCACATCGCCCGCCGCCGGCAGGACGCGACCGGGGTGAAGCCGCCGGTCTGGCCGGTGGCGCTGGCATTGCTGGCGGGCGCGCCGCTGGCGGTCTGGGCGGCGTTCGGCGCGCCGTTCGTGCCCGATTACCCGGCGCTGAAGGGCTTCAACTTCCAGGGCGGCGGCGACATCAGCCCGGAATACGGCGCGCTGTTGACCGGCCTGGTGATCTACACCGCCGCCTACATCGCCGAGAACGTCCGCGCCGGCATCCAGTCGGTGCCGCACGGGCAATCGGAGGCCGCCGGAGCGCTCGGGCTGCACCGCGGCATGGTGCTGCGCCTGGTGACGCTGCCGCAGGCGCTCCGCGTGATCATCCCGCCGCTGACCAGCGACTTCCTGAACCTCACCAAGAACAGCTCGCTCGCCGTCGCCATCGGATTTCCCGATATCGTCGCGGTGGCCAACACGACGTTGAACCAGACCGGCCAGGCGATCGAGGGCATCACCATCATCATGGCGGTCTATCTGACGATCAGCCTGTCGATCAGCGCGTTCATGAACTGGTACAACGCGCACATCGCGCTGGTGGAGCGCTGAGACGATGATCCCCGCCGCCGCGCGCCAGCGGCCCGTCGAGACGGTCCTGGGACCAGTGGCCTGGCTGCGCGCCAACCTGTTCAACTCCTGGTGGTCGAGTGCCGTCACCATCCTGCTGCTCTATGCCATCGTGCGCTGGGGCATGGGCTTCGCGGACTGGGCGATCTTCGATGCGGTATGGACCGTTCCGGTGGGTCCGAACGGGCCGGACTCGTCACTGTGCCGGCAGGCTGGCGCGGGCGCCTGCTGGGCGGTGATCGGCGACAAGTACCGGCTGATCCTGTTCGGCCGCTATGCGTACCAGGAGCAGTGGCGCCCCGCCATCGTCATCCTGCTGTTCATCGGCCTCTACGGCATCTCGGCGTGGCGCCGGTTCTGGCGCTGGGAACTGGCGCTGATCTGGCTCGGCACGCTCACCGTGTGCGGCGTGCTGATGTGGGGCGGCGTGTTCGGCCTGCAATACGTGGCCCAGGAGGAGTGGGGCGGGCTGCCGATAACGCTGATGCTGGCGACCTTCGGGCTGGCGCTGGCGTTTCCGCTCGCTGTCGTGGTGGCGCTGGGCCGGCGTTCCACCGGCATGCCGGCGGTGCGCTGGCTCTGCGTGCTCTACATCGAGCTGATCCGCGGCGTGCCGCTGATCAGCCTGCTGTTCATGGCGAGCGTGATGTTCCCGCTGTTCATGCCGGAGGGCCTGAATCCGGACAAGCTGTTGCGGGCGCAGGCGGCCTACGTCCTGTTCGCCGGCGCCTACCTGGCGGAAGTGGTGCGCGGCGGCCTGCAGGCGTTGTCGCGCGGCCAGTACGAGGCGGCCGACGCGCTCGGCCTGACCTACTGGAAAAAGATGGGGCTGGTGATCCTGCCGCAGGCCTTGCGCCTGGTGATCCCGCCGCTGGTGAACACCTTCAGCAGCAACTTCAAGGACACCTCGCTGGTGCTGATCATCGGCATCTTCGATCTGCTGACCTCCGGCAAGGTGGCGATGGCCGATCC
>CAYWOW010000495.1:0-1989 GCA_964459005.1 uncultured Acetobacteraceae bacterium | reverse complement strand
GCCGGCTGCCCGGTGGGCATCGACATCCCCGGCTTCATCGCCCGCATCGGCGAGGGCGATGTGCGCGGCGCCTACGACGTGCTGGCGCGCGCCAACCTGCTGCCCGCGGTATGCGGCCGGGTCTGTCCGCAGGAAACCCAGTGCGAGGGCGTCTGCCTCGTCGGCGAGACGCTGGAGCCGGTGGCGATCGGCAGGTTGGAGCGTTACGTCGGCGACCGCGCCATTGCCGAGGGGTTCGCCCGCCGGCCCTATATCGAGCCCAACCGGTTCCGCGTCGGCGTCGTCGGTTCCGGACCCGCGGGGATGGCCTGCGCCGCCGACATGGCCCGCGCGGGTTGCGCCGTCACCGTCTACGAGGCGTTCCACCTGCCCGGCGGCGTGCTGCGCTACGGCATTCCCGACTTCCGGCTGCCCAACCCGGTGATCGACGCCGAGATCGCATCGCTCCAGCGCCTGGGCGTGGCGTTCGAATGCAACACACTGGTCGGCCGGCTGTTCACCATCGAGCAGATGCTCGACGAGCTCGGCTACCACGCCGTTTTCATCGGCACCGGGGCCGGCTACCCAACCATGCTCGGGATTCCCGGCGATCAACTGAACGGCGTGCTGTCGGCCAACGAATTGCTGACCCGCTGCAACCTGATGCGGGCGCGCGACTTCCCGAACGTCGACACGCCGCTGCCGCTCGGCCGCCGCGTCGCCGTGGTGGGCGCCGGCAACACCGCCATGGACGCCCTGCGCGTCTGCCTGCGGCTGGGCGCGGAGCAGGTGATCTGCGTCTATCGCCGCAGCCCGACCGAATGTCCGGCGCGCGCCGAGGAAGTCCACCACGCCGAACAGGAAGGCGTCGAATTCCACTGGCTGACCGCCCCGGTGGCGGTGCTCGGCGACTTTGGCGGCGGCGTGGGCGGATTGCGCTGCCAGCGCATGATGCTGGGCGAGCCCGACAGCTCCGGCCGCGCCCGCCCGGTGCCGGTGCCCGACAGCGAGTTCGAACTGGACGTCGACCTGGTGGTGTTCGCCATCGGCACCAACGCCAACCCGATCATCGGCCAGACCTCCGGGCTCGCCTTGAACAAGCGCGGCTACATCGCGGTCAACGACGATCTCGCCACCTCGATGGCCGGCGTCTACGCGGGGGGCGACATCGTCACCGGGGCCGCCACCGTCATCGAGGCGATGGGCGCCGGGCGGCGCGCCGCGCGCAGCATGAAGGCCTACCTGGGCCTGTCCGATCCGTCCGTGGTACGCGCACCGGGCGATCCGTCCGCGACCCTGTTCGGTCTCGCGCCCGACCAGCGCAATTTCGTCCGTTTGCGGGTCGCCTGACCCGTCCGAGGCAGCCATGAACGACGCCGTTACGATCCCGCTCGAACGCCCCGCCGGCGCCCGCGAGCCGATCGTGCTCACCGAGCACATCGTCGAGATCATCAGCGATTCCGGCGAGGGTGCGCAGCGCTGCGGCCAGGCGCTCGGCGCCATCGCCGCGCGCATGGGCAACGGCGTGTGGACGGTGGAAATAATCCCCGCCGAGATCCGCCCGCCCGCGCGCAGCACGGCCGGCGCCAGCGGCAACCGCATCCGCCTCGGCGCGGGACCCGTCACCAATGGCGGCGGCGAGACCGACCTGGCCGTCGCCTTCAACGAGCAGGTCCTGCTTGGCCGCGTCAGCGCCGGCGAACTCAAGCCGGGCTGCATCATCCTGCTGGAAAGCATGTGGCGCGAGGACCGCGACCCCGACATCGCCGCCGCCTACATCCAGGTGCACGACCAGTTGGTCGCCGCGGGCTACGACGTGCGCGAAATCCCGATGGAACGGGAATGCCACAAGCTGGTGTCCGACGCCCGGCGCGGCAAGAACATGTTCGCCCTGGGCATGCTGTGCCGCATCTACAGCCTGTCGGTGCCGCTCGCCCGCGAGCAGATCGCGCGCGCCTTCGGCAAGAAGGACAAGAAGGTCGTCACCCAGAACGTCGCGCTGCTGGAGGC
>CAYWOW010000494.1:0-1992 GCA_964459005.1 uncultured Acetobacteraceae bacterium | reverse complement strand
TCGGTCTCGTTGGCGGCGATCTTGCGCAGGATGCGGCGCATGATCTTGCCGCTGCGCGTCTTCGGCAGGCCCGGCGCCCACTGGATCGCGTCCGGCGCGGCGATCGGCCCGATCTCCTTGCGCACCCAGGCCACCAGCTCGAGGCGCAAGGCGTCGGTCGGTTCCTCGCCCGTCTTCAGCGTCACATAGGCGTAGATGCCCTGGCCCTTGATGTCGTGCGGGAAACCCACCACCGCCGCCTCGGCCACCTTGGGGTGCGCCACCAGCGCGCTTTCCACCTCGGCGGTGCCCATGCGGTGGCCGGCGACGTTGATGACATCGTCGACGCGCCCGGTGATCCAGTAATAGCCGTCCTCGTCGCGCCGCGCCCCGTCGCCGGTGAAGTAAAGCCCCTTGAAGGTCGAGAAATACGTCTGCACGAAGCGCTCGTGGTCGCCGAACACGGTGCGCATCATGCCGGGCCAGGGGGTCTTCAGGCACAGGTTGCCCTCGGCGACGCCGGCCAGCTCGTGGCCCTCGGCGTCCACGATCGCCGGCGCCACGCCGGGCAGCGGCAGGGTGGCCGAGCCGGGCTTGAGCGCGATCGCGCCGGGCAGCGGGCTGATCAGGATGCCGCCGGTCTCGGTCTGCCACCAGGTATCGACGATCGGGCAGCGGTGGTCGCCCACCACGCGGTGGTACCACAGCCAGGCCTCGGGGTTGATCGGCTCGCCGACGCTGCCGAGCAGCCGCAGGCTGTGGCGCGACGACTTCTTCACCGGCGCCTCGCCCTCGCGCATCAGGCTGCGGATGGCGGTCGGCGCGGTGTAGAAAATGTTGACCTGGTGCTTGTCCACCACCTGCCAGAACCGCCCGGCGTCGGGGTAGGTCGGAATGCCCTCGAACATCAGCGTGGTCGCGCCGTTGGCGAGCGGTCCATAGACGATGTAGGTGTGCCCCGTCACCCAGCCCACGTCGGCCGTGCACCAGTAGACCTCGCCCGGCCGGTAGTCGAACACCAGGTCATGGGTGAAGCTGGCCCAGACCATGTAACCGGCGGTGGTGTGCAGCGCGCCCTTCGGCTTGCCGGTGCTGCCCGAGGTGTAGAGGATGAACAGCGGATCCTCGGCGTTCATCTCGGCGGGCGGGCAGTCCGGCGCGGCGGCGGCGCACAGCGCCTCGTAGGATTTGTCGCGCGCGGCGTTCCACGGCACGGCGCCGCCCGTCACGCGCACCACCAGCACGTGCTCGATGCCGGGGCACTGCGCCACCGCGGCGTCGGCGTTGAGCTTGAGCGGCACGCGCCGGCCGCCCCGGCGGCCCTCGTCGGCGGTGATCAGCAGCTTGGCCGAGGCGTCCTGGATGCGCTGCGCCAGGCTGTCCGGCGAGAAGCCGCCGAACACCACGGTGTGGACGGCGCCGATCCGCGCGCAGGCCAGCATGGCGACCGCGGCCTCCACCACCATCGGCAGGTAGATGCAAACCCGGTCGCCCCTGCGCACGCCCAGCCCCAGCAGGACGTTGGCGAGGCGGCAGACCCGCTCGTAAAGCTCGCGGTAGGTGACTTGCGCCTGCTGGCCGGGGTCGTCGCTTTCCCAAATGATGGCCACCTGGTCGCCGCGGCTGGCGAGGTGGCGATCGAGGCAGGAGACCGAGGCGTTCAGCGTGCCGTCCTCGAACCAGGTGACCCGGACGTCGCCTTGAAAGTCGCCGGACAGAATTTT
This sequence comes from uncultured Acetobacteraceae bacterium, assembly GCA_964459005.1. Lineage (GTDB taxonomy): Bacteria > Pseudomonadota > Alphaproteobacteria > Acetobacterales > Acetobacteraceae > Rhodovastum. Next base: position 289 of record CAYWOW010000494.1, on the reverse strand, counting down.
CGTGGGTTCCCGCATCCAGGCGATGCGCCGCTTTTCGCTGCCCCAGAACGTCGTCGGGTCGGCGGCGGCGGCGTACATCCGCCGATACCCATCCGCCGTGACATGCGCCCTGGCGGCGATCTCGGAACGCACCGGAAACAGGCTGTCGGACATGCTGACGTTTCCCCTCTTGAACGCTTGCAACCACGGCGCCGTCCGAGCCTACAGGCCAGCATCCCCGGGCACGAGGACGACGCCATTCTTGATTTCGCTTATAACCGATTCCAGCCGGTCGCCAAGGCATGGACCG
>CAYWOW010000493.1:0-1993 GCA_964459005.1 uncultured Acetobacteraceae bacterium | reverse complement strand
GGTAGATGCCGCGGTTGCCGAACATCTCGAAGTACTGCGTCTCGTGCCGCTCCGCGGCGTTCGCGTCGTCGAACGAGTACAGCATGCTGACGCCTTCGATGGGGCGCTGATGCACGCCGTTGACCGAAACCGGCTCGGGCAACCCCGCCGCCTCAAGGATCGTGGGCGCCACGTCGATGACGTGGTGGAACTGCGAGCGGATTTCGCCCTTCGCCTTGAAGCCGTTCGGCCAGTGCACGATGGCGCCGTTGCGCGTCCCGCCCCAGTGGGACGCAACCTGCTTGGTCCACTGGTAGGGCGTGTTCATCGCGTGCGCCCAGCCCACGGCGTAGTGGTTGTATGATTCCGGTCCGCCCAGCTTGTCGTACCGCGCCATCAGGAATTCCGCGGTTTCCAGGGCGGCCAGGCCATTGAAGTTGGCCATTTCGTTGTAGGCGCCGTTCAGCGTGCCCTCGGCTGAGGCCCCGTTGTCGCCAATGATATAGTAAATCAGCGTATCGTCGAGGATGTCGAGCTTCTTCAGGCCATCGAGCAGGCGTCCGACATGGTGGTCGGTGTACTCCAGGAAGCCGGCGTACACTTCCATCTGCCGGCGGAGGATGGGCTTGAGCGCATCCGGCATGTCGTCCCAGGCCGGGATTTCCTTGTGGCGCGCCGTGAGCTGCGTGTCCTCGGGGATGACGCCGAGCTTCTTCTGCCGGGCGATGATTTCCTCGCGCAGCTTGTCCCAGCCCTGATCGAATTTTCCCTTGTATTTATCGGCCCACTCCTTGGGCACATGGTGGGGCGCGTGGGTCGCGCCGGGCGCGAAGTAGACGAAGAAGGGCTTGTTCGGCGCCAGCGCCTTCTGTTGCGACACCCAGGCCATCGCCTTGTCGGTCATGTCCTCCATGAAGTGATAGCCCTCTTCAGGCGTCTTCCTGGGTTCGACCGCCGTGGTGCCCTCGTACAGCGTCGGATACCACTGGTTCGCCTCGCCGCCGAGGAAGCCATAAAAATACTCGAAGCCGCCGCCGCCGGTCGGCCATGCGTCGAACGGCCCCACCGGGCTGGTTTCCCACACCGGCACTTCGTGGCATTTGCCGAATTGCGCCGTGGAGTAGCCGTTGAGCTTCAGCGTTCGCGCCAACGGCGATATGGTATTGGGCAGCACGGAACTGTATCCCGGCGCGCCGGTGGCGATTTCGGTGATCCCGCCCATGCCCGCGGAGTGATGGTTGCGACCCGTCAGCATGGCCTGGCGCGTCGGCGAGCAGAGCGCGGTGGTGTGAAAGCGGTTGTACTCCAGACCACCCGCCGCGAGCATTTCCGCGTTCGGCGTCTGGCAGGGGCCGCCGAAGGCGCTCGATGCGCCGAACCCGGCGTCGTCGAGCAGGATGATCAGTACGTTGGGGGCGCCCTTGGGTGGTCGCAACTGCTCGATGGGCGGGAATTTGCTGTCCGGATCCTTGGCGTCATAAGTCACCAGACCGGATCGCTCCAGAGTGGGAATGGGCAGATGAGACCGGTGCTTTCTGTCTTCGTTTGCCATGACTTTATCTCCGCGCGGCTGGTAGGCCGAGGATAGTCATCGAAGACCTGTACCGCTACAAATGGTGTTTTCGTGATGGTTAATTCGATCGTCCCTCAACCTGGGGCGTGGCGCCTCCTGGCCTTCGCTACTCCAGCACAACCTTCACGTAGCTGCCCGGCGCGTCCTCGATCGGGGTCAGTTTGCCACTCCCCGGTTGGCGGGCCGGCACGCGGCGCTTGTCCTTGGCGGCGATCCAGCGTTGCCAGTCCGGCCACCACGACCCGGCGATCTCGGTGGCGCCCTTGAACCAGTCTTCCGCTTCGTCGGGCAGGTCGGGGTTGATCCAGTGGCTGTATTTGCCCCCCTCCGGCGGGTTCACCACCCCGGCGATGTGCCCGGAGGCGGCGAGAACGAAACGCTTCTCCCCGCCCAGCAGGCGGCAGCCCAGGTAGGTGCTGCGCCACGGCGCGATGTGGTCCT
>CAYWOW010000492.1:0-1993 GCA_964459005.1 uncultured Acetobacteraceae bacterium | reverse complement strand
GCACCGCGCCCAGCCAGGAGTGGCTCGCCGGATGCCCGTCCAGCACCGTCACCAGCGCGGCTCCGGGCGCCAGCGGGGCGAGGATGCGTTCGATGTGCGACCGGGCGCCGCGCTGTCCGGCCCGGCGCGCCCGCGCCGCCGCCAGCCAGCCGTCGTGCAGCCGGTCCGGGCTGGTGATCGCCAGCAGCCCGGCGCCCGGCTCGTCCTCACGCAATACCGCAAAACCCGCCTCCGCCTCGGGCGCCACCGGCCCCTGATAGGCCAGGGCGATGCGCGCCCCGGGCGCGGGCGGCACCACCCAGTGCGCGCCCGCGATGACCGCGGCGGGATCGAGCGCGCGGCTGGGCTGGGCGATGGCACGGGTGGACAGCCGCAGCCACACCGCCGAGCCGTCCGGCCGCTGCATGTGGACCAGCGCGTGGCGCAACAGGATGGCGAGTTCGTCCACATGCGCCGGTTCGTAGCTGGCCAGTCCGTCGGTGCTCATGCCGATCAGCGGCGAGTTGATGCTCTGGTGCTGGCCGCCCTCGGGCGCCAGGCTGATCCCGGACGGCGTGGACACCAGCAGGAAGCGGGCGTCCTGGTAGCAGGCGTAGACCAGCGCATCGAGCCCGCGGTTGACGAACGAGTCATAGACCGTGCCGATCGGCAGCAGCCGCGCCCCGTGCAGCGCCGGCGCCAGCCCGGCCGCGCCGAGCAGCAGAAAGAGGTTCAGTTCGGCGATGCCGAGCTCGATGTGCTGGCCCTCGGGGGTCATACCCCAGCGTTGCGCGCTGGCCAGCTTGGTGTCGCGGAAGACGTCGTTGCGGGTGTGCCGGTCGAACACGCCGCGCCGGTTCACCCAGGGACCCAGGTTGGTGGAGACCGCCACGTCGGGACTGGCGGTGACGATATGGGCGGCCAGATCCTTCAGCATCCCCTGGCCGCGTCCGATCTCCGCCAGGATGTCGCCGAACCCGGTCTGGGTGGACATCTTCCGGCCCGCCAGTTTCGGCAGCGGCAACGCTTCCGGCACCGCCACCACGGGGGCGGTAAGCGCGCGGCCGGACGGCGTGAGCGGGGTGGCGAACGGCACCTGGGAGATGAAGCCGCGCAGTTCGGCCTCGCCGACGTCCAGGCCCTCGAACAGATCCCACTCGTGGCCGGGCCGGATGCCCATGGCGGTGCGGAACACCTCCATCTGCTCCTTGGTCATCAGCCCCGCGTGGTTGTCCTTATGGCCGGCGAAGGGCAGGCCCATGCCCTTGACCGTATAGGCGATGAAGCAGGTCGGCTGGTCGCCGGCCGCGGCGGCGGCGTGCAGGGTCTCGATCAGGTATTCGATGTCGTGGCCGCCCAGGTTGGTCATCAACGCGGCCAGTTCGTCATCCGACAGCGGGTCGATGATGGCGCGCACGCCGCGCGAGCGCCCGAGATCGGTCAGCAGCACCTGGCGCCAGGCGGCGCCGCCCTGGAAGGTCAGGGCCGAGTAGAGGGAATTGGGGCAATCGTCGATCCAGCGCCGCAGTTCCTCGCCGTCGTCGCGGGCGAAGGCCGCCTCCAGGCGGCGGCCGTATTTCATCGTCACCACGTTCCAGCCCATGTCGCGGAACAGGCCCTCGATGCGGCCGAACAGCCGGTCCGGCACCACCGAATCCAGGCTCTGGCGGTTGTAGTCGATGATCCACCAGACGTTGCGGATGTCGTGCTTCCAGCCTTCCAGCAGGGCCTCGTAGATGTTCCCCTCGTCCAGTTCGGCGTCGCCGGCGATGGCGATGTGCCGTCCCGCGGGCAGCGCCTCGGCGGCCAGCCCGTGCAGGCGCACATAGTCGGCGACGAGCGCGGAAAAGCTGGTCATGGCCACGCCAAGCCCGACCGAGCCGGTGGAGAAATCCACTTCCGGCCCGTCCTTGGTGCGGCTCGGATAGGACTGCGCGCCGCCGAACTGGCGGAACCTCTCCATGGGCGGGCGCTGCTGGCGGCCGAACAGGGCATTGATGGCGTGAAACACCGG
>CAYWOW010000491.1:0-1999 GCA_964459005.1 uncultured Acetobacteraceae bacterium | reverse complement strand
CGGACTTAAAATCCGCGGCCAGTTGGCGTGGGGGTTCGAGTCCCCCGGCGGGCATGCCGGCCAAGCCTGTGGCGCCGGCCCGGCAGCGCGCGTATCATTTTCGGGGCTGCCAAAGCCGGCCGGCCTCGATGACGGGGGCGTTCGTGGACCCTTACGCGGTGCTGGGCGTGCCTCGCGACGCCACCCCGGCGGCGATCCGGCGCGCCTACCGGGCCAAGGCCCGCCGCGCTCACCCCGATGGCGGCGGTTCGGCGGAATACTTCGAGCAGGTCAAGGCCGCCTACGACACCCTGATCGATGACGCTCGGCGCCGGCGCTACGACGAAACCGGCGAGCCCGGCGAAGGGCCGGCCGATCACCGCCGCGCCGAACTGATCGAGACGCTGTTCACCGCGCTGGATACCGCGTTGCTGAGGCTGTCGCAGCGCGCCAGGCTGCCGGAACACGCCAATCTGGTGTTGCTGACCGCCGAGGTGCTGCGCCTCCAGCGCCAGGAATGGACCGGCCGGCGCCGCGAGTTCGAGCGGGTCGCCGAGCAGTCCCGTCATCTGCTGGGCCGGTTCATCACCGCGTCGCGCAACAACCTGATGGAGACCGTCGTCGAACGGCGGGTCCAGAAATGTCGGACCGAGATCGAGGCCCTGGACCAACGGATCAGGACCGCCGATGAGGCGCTGAAGGTGCTGAAGGAGATGACCTTCCGCGCCGACGACGACACCATCGAACGGCAATGGGCCTCGATTGCCGAACTGGTGCGCCGCTACGGGTGACCGGGCCGCCGGCCCCTTGCGCCGCCGTTCGTCCTGTGTTCATAGTCAGACATGTCAGACAGGCCAGACAAGGTGGACGGACCCGAATCCCCGCCCGATGGCGCGCCCTCGCCGATCATCATGATGCCGCTCGCCCGCGCGCATCGCGACGACGGACTGGCCGGGCAGGTCGTCACCTATGTGCGCGGCTACATCGCCAGCCACGGCATGCGGCCGGGCGACCGGCTGCCCGGTGAGGCCGAGGTCGCGCGGGTCCTGGGCGTCAGCCGCCCCGTCGTGCGGGAGGCATCGCGCACGCTGGCGGCGCTCGGGCTGGTCGACATCGCGCCCGGCCGCCCGCCGCGCGTCAGCCGGATGCGCGGGCGCGTGCTGCGCCATTTCTTCGAGCACGCGTTGATGACCGGACAGGCCGGCGCGCAGCATGTGCTGGAGGTTCGCCGCGGCCTGGAAATCTCGATGGCGGCGCTGGCGGCGGCCCGCCGTGACGCCGGCGCGGTCGACCGGCTTGCCGGGCTGGCCGCGCAGATGGCCGGGAGGCTGCGCCACGCCGAGGAATACGTGGTGCTGGATCTGGAATTCCACCGCACCATCGCCGCCGCCACCGCCAATCCGTTCTACGTGGAGATCATCGACGCCTGCCGTGCCGCCTTCGAGTCCTCGATGGACGTCGGCATGCGTCACCGTTTCACCGCGGCCGAACTGGACCGGGTCCAGGCGCTGCATGTGCAGATCGTCGAGGCGGTGCGGCAGGGCGATGCCGATGCCGCGGCGCTCGCGATGACGCGCCATTTCGACGATGCGCTGGCCGCGGTCTATCGCGGCATCGCTGCCCGCCGCCCCAACTCCGCACGAAGGCAAACCACCGATGGCTGACGACACCACGATTTTCGACACCATCCGCACCCATCTGTTCACCGCGGTGATCGGCGACATTCTCGATGTCGCCGGGCTGACTCACCAGTTCCTGCCGCCCGCCATCCGCGCGCTGCGACCCGCGACCGTTCTGGTGGGCCGCGCCATGCCGGTTCTGGAGGCGGATTGTTGCGGCGAGACGGTCGCTGCGGAAAGCCGCGCCTTCGCCTTCGGGATGATGTTCCGCGCGCTCGACGACCTGCGCGCCGGCGAGGTCTATGTCACCACCGGGGCCTCGCCGCGCTACGCGCTCTGGGGCGGGCTGATGAGCCGGCGCGCCACCGCGCTGGGGGCGGCGGGGGCCGTGGTGGACGGCT
>CAYWOW010000490.1:0-2002 GCA_964459005.1 uncultured Acetobacteraceae bacterium | reverse complement strand
AGATCATCATCCATGTCGAGCCCGAGGGCATGGCGCTGCACCAGGGCGTTCTGGTGCTTTGATCCGGGCGCTCGCCGTCGCGCTGCTGCTGGTGGTGACGGCCCCGCAACCGGCCGGGGCGGCCCGCGTGGTGTCGCTGAACCTGTGCGCCGACGACTACCTGCTGCTGCTGGCGCCCGAGCAGGCGGTGGCGGTGAGCGTGCTCGCCGCCGACCCGGCGCTGTCGGTGGTGGCCGCGGCGGCGCGGCGCGTGGTGGCGGTGCGGGCGGACGCCGAGGCGGTGCTGGCGCTGCGCCCCGACCTGGTGCTCGCCGGCCCCTACGGCGCGCAGACCACGCTGGCGCTGCTCGAACGGCGCGGCATGCGGGTGGAGCGGCTGGGCCTGCCGCAGGATTTTCCCGCCATCGCCGCCGAGACGCGATGGGTAGCGACGCTGCTGGGCGAGCCCGCGCGCGGCGCGGCACTGCTGGCCGATATGCAGGCGCGGCTCGACGCGGTGCCATGGCGGCGCCCGCAGCCCGCGGTTTTCCTTGGGGCGCGCGGCTATGTGGCGGGGCCGGGATCGCTGGCCGATGCGGTCCTGCGCGCCGCCGGCTTGGTCAATTCGGGCCGCGCCGGCCAGCCCGGGCTGGAGGCCCTGGCGGCCCATCCGCCGGACCTGCTGGTGACCGCGACCGCCCCCGATTATCCCTCGATGGCCACCGACCTCCTGCGCCACCCCGCCCTGGCCGGCATCCCGCGGCGGGAGGTGGCGCCGGCCCTGCTGGTGTGCGGCGGCCCCTGGACCGCGCGCGCCGTGACGGTACTGGCGCGATGACCCGCTGGCTCGCGCTGGCCGTCGCGGTTCTGTTCGTCGCCTCGCTGCTGACCGGGGCGGCCGGGTTGGGGGTGCCGGAGCCGCTCATCCTGTGGCAGATCCGCCTGCCCCGCACGGCGTTGGCGCTGCTGGTCGGCGGCGGGCTCGGGCTGTCCGGGGCGGTGCTGCAAGGCGCGCTGCGCAACCCGCTGGCCGATCCGGGACTGCTCGGCATCGGCGGCTGCGCCGCCCTGGGCGCGGTGGTGGCGTTCTACTGGGGCCTCGCCGCCGTCTTCGCGCCGGCGCTGCCGCTGGCCGGCCTGCTGGGCGCGGCCCTGGGCTGCGCCTTCCTGCTCGCCTTCGCGGGCCGGGCGACCAGCGGCCCGTCGCTGATTCTCGCCGGCGTGGCGGCCTCGGCGCTGGCGGCGGCGATGCTGGCGCTGGCGCTGACGCTGGCGCCGAACCCCTTCGCCCTGGCGGAAATAACGTTCTGGCTGATGGGCGGCCTGGAGGACCGGACGCTGACCCATCTGCTGCTCGCCGCCGGCCCGATCGTGCTGGGCTGCGGCGTTCTGCTGGCGCTGGGGCGCGGGCTCGACGGCCTGGCGCTGGGCGAGGATGTGGCGGCCAGCCTGGGCGTGCCGGTCCGCCGCACCTTGCGGCTCGCCGCCGCGGGGGTGGCGCTGGCGGTCGGCGCCGGGGCGGCGGTGGCGGGCGGCATCGGCTTCGTCGGGCTGGTGGTGCCGCATCTGCTGCGTCCGGGCGTCGGCCAGCGGCCCGGCGCGCTTCTGACCCCCTCCCTGCTGGGCGGGGCGGCGCTGTTGCTGGCCGCCGACCTGCTGGCGCGGGTGGCGCCGCTGCTGCTGCCGCTGCAACAGGAACCGCGGCTGGGCGTACTGACCGCGCTGCTCGGCGCGCCCTTCCTGGTCCGCATCGCCCGGCAGGTGGCGCCGGGAGGCGCGGGATGATCGCGCTGCGGGCGCCGGGGGTGCGGTTGGGTGGGCGCGACGTGCTGCACGACATCGTCTTTTCCGCCGCCGCCGGCGAGATGGTGGCGCTGTGCGGACCGAACGGCTCCGGCAAGTCCACCCTGCTGCGTGCGCTCGCCGGCCTGCTGCCCGAGGGCGGTGCGCCGGACCCGCGCCGGGTCGCCTACCTGCCGCAGGGCGCGCGCTGCGCCTGGGGCATGACGGTGGCGGAGGTGGC
>CAYWOW010000489.1:0-2005 GCA_964459005.1 uncultured Acetobacteraceae bacterium | reverse complement strand
CTAGAGCGTGACTCAGACCTCCGGCGATGCCGCCTCCGATCATCGCGCTCTGGAATTTCATATCCAGTCGGAGGCTGATATGGTTTCGAAATGAGAGATGACTTTCCCATCAGGCGAGCATTGCTGGACGGCGCCAAGACGCTGCTGCCGTTCCAGGGATGGCTGCGCCGGGTGAAGCGCCGTCTCACACCCTATGCCGACACTCCCGCCAACACCGACCTCGCCATCACGCAGGGGCTGCGCCAGATCAGCATGCTGCGCGCCGCCAGCGTCGATCTCTGTGCCGACGTGCTGGAGATCGGCTCTGGCTGGCTGCCGGTGATCCCGCTGCTGTTCCGCCTGGCCGGAGCGCGCAGCCTGACGCTGACCGATATCGAGCGGCTGATGGACGCGCACACCAATGACCTTGCCAGGAGAGCGGTCGCGGCACGCGCCGTCGACGTGGCGGCAGCTCTCCGAATCACCGAGGCCGCGGTGCATGCGGGGCTGGCGGACCCGTTCGCACCGCGCTACCTCGCGCCATGGCAGCCCGAACGCACGCCGAGCGCCAGCGCGGATATCATCGTGTCGCGGGCCGTGTTCGAGCACATCCCGGCGGCTGACCTCAAGTCCCTCATGTTCCAGTGCCGCAGGATTATCCGGCCGAGCGGCGCGATGTGCCACGCGATCGACAACTCCGATCATTGGCAGCACCGCGACAAGCGGCTCAGCCGCATCAATATGCTCCGCTACGACGAGGCCAGCCTGCTCTGGCGGCTCGCCTGCCTGAACCCGCAGAATTACCAGAACCGGCTGCGTCATTCCGACTACAGTCTTTTGTTCCGCGAGACCGGCTGGCGGGTGATGGCTGAGGATGGCGAGGTGGACCGGGGTGCGTTGCAAGACGCCGCCGCGCTGCCGCTGGCGCCGCGGTTCCGGGGAATGCCCGCCGCCGACCTCGCTACAATCACATCATGGTTTGTCGTGCGGCCTGACCATGGAACCGGCTGAAGCAACCCTGACTCACGGGGTCGCTAGACGTGGCTTGAGATGCTTCTGGTGGACGACAGCCCTCGGGTGGACGACCTCCATAGCAGCAACATCCAGCCGACCCGGACCGCCGATCAATAGACCCGGTAGTAGTAGGCGTAGGGCCGATATCCGGCGTAGTAGGCGTAGTGGCCCGGATAGCCATGGATGGCAGCCGCTGGCGGGTATCCGCCGGGCCGGTAGGTCGGAATCTGGCGCGCCGCCGTCGCGCTGGCCGGACGATGGATCGGATGGGGTGCCGCGGCCACGGATCCTGCCGACCGCGTGGCGGCAGGCTTGCCGGGGTGCGACGCGCGACCCGGCAGCGCAACCGCGGCGCGCGGCGCTGACGGCGGCGGCGCGGCGGGCGCGGTTGCCGGCACCACCGGCTGCGGTTCCGCCGCCGCCGTTGCCACCGGCGCGGTGGGCGTTGCGGGTCCCGCTGTGACGGCGGTTGCCACCGGCGCAGGCCGCGGCGAAAGCACCTGATAGACGGTTGCCCCCGCAGCGCCGACGAAGACGACGGCACTGACGCCAAGGAACCACAACACCAACCGCTGCAACGTCATGGTGACCACCTTGTTTGGGCCGAATCGGTCGCTGTTCGAGAATCTAAACCGTGTGCCGGCGAACAACCAGCCTCGTGTGCGGCGTCCCGGCCCGTCCCGCCTACCCGAACAATGGTGTGGATCCGCGCGGTTGCCAGACCGGCGTTAAAGCAAGGGCAGGGGCTTCGTCCGGGCCTTACTTTCCTGGCGCTTGTGGTTTATTGTTGTTTTTGCCGCGGCGGTTGCCGCCAACCGTTTGGATCGCCGCCGCATGTCCTTCGATCTCGCTCACCCCGCCCTCGCCGGCGCGCTCGCCGTGCGCGGCTATGTCGAGCCGACCCCGGTGCAGGATGCCGTGTTGCAGGCCGCCGCCGGCCGCGACCTGCTGGTCTCCGCCGAGACCGGTTCGGGCAAGACGGTGGCCTATGGCCTGGCGCTGGCCGACAATC
>CAYWOW010000488.1:0-2010 GCA_964459005.1 uncultured Acetobacteraceae bacterium | reverse complement strand
CGCGGCGAGCAACCCGACCTGCATCGTCGATGCCGGGGTGGTGAACCTGTGGGGGGTGATCGACAGCGAGACCGACCGGCAGGCGCTGCTGGGGCTGGCGCGGTCGCTGCCCGGGGTGCGGGCGGTCGAGGACCACATGCGCGTGCAGTCCAACATCGATCCGTTCGACCGTCCGAACTGGCCCGTGCCCGCGCCGCCATGACCGCTGGGCTGTCGCTCTATCTCGACCTGGTGCGGTTCGCGGCGGCGCTGGCGGTGTTCCTGTTCCACCTGGGCTACCCGCGGCTGGCCGGCGGTTTCTACGGCCACTTCGGGCAACTCGGCATCCCGGCGGTGCTGGTGTTCTTCGTGCTGTCCGGTTTCGTCATCAGCCACGTCCGGGCGAGCCGCGAGCAGACGCTGGCGGCCTACACGGTCGCGCGGCTGTCGCGGCTGTATTCCGTCGCCTTGCCTGCCCTGGTGCTGACGGCGGCGTTCGACAGCGTCGGGCGGCTGGTGCGGCCCGATCTCTATCCGGCCGGGCTGTCGGGGGCGGCGTTCCTGCGCTGCCTGACCTTCACCAACGCATGGTGGAGCGGCGTGCCCGCCTTCGGGTCCGCCGTCACTTACTGGTCGCTCGGTTTCGAGGCCTCCTACTACGTCCTGTTCGCGATCGCGGTGTTCGCGCGGGGCTGGACGCGGCTGGCGCTGTTCGCGCTGGCCGCCGGCGTGGCGGGGCCGCAGGTCATGGAATTTTTCCCGGCCTGGCTGCTGGGATGCGGCTGTTACGCCCTGTGCCGGCGGGAGCCCGTCGCGCGCTGGGCGGGCTGGCCGCTGTTCGTGCTGCCCGGGGTCGGGTTGGCCGCGCTGGTGGGGCTGGGTGCGCTGCGGCCGATCGCCGAGGGGCTGGGATACACCGCCCGGCCGCTATTGCTCGCCTACGCCGTGGCGGTGCTGTTCGCGCTTCATCTGATCGGCGCGCGTTATGTTTCCGGGGTTCTGGGGCGGGCGTTGGCGTGGGCGGCGGGGCCGATCCGCTGGCTCGCCAACACCACGTTCACGCTGTATCTGCTGCACCTGCCGCTGGCGTTCCTGATCCGCTCCTGGCTGCCGGTGGGGGCGAGCCCCGGGCTGGCCGCGGCGGTGCTGTTGCCCGGCGTGCTGGGCGCGACATTCGTGATCGCCGGGTTGACGGAGAAGCGCAAGCAGGCCTGGCGGAGCGCCTGCCTGCGCCTGATCCCGGCGGCTCAGCCGCCCGCCGCGCCCTGGACGTTGACGTAGAGCGCGTAGAGCGCGTGGCCGGCCGCCATGAACAGCCGGTTCCGGTGCCGCCCGCCGAAGCACACATTGGCGCAACGTTCGGGCAGGGCGATGCGGCCGATCGGCGTGCCCGCGGGATTGAACACCATCACCCCGTCGAGCGCCGCCGTGCCCATGCCCCAGCCCGCCCAGATATTGCCGTCCGCGTCGCAGCGCATGCCGTCCGGCGTGCCGCCCGGTCCGGCGTCGAGCACCATGCGCTTGCCGGCGAGGCGGCGGTTGTCCAGGACATCGAAGGCCAGGATCTTGCGGTTCGGGATGCCGCGCGATTCGACCACGTAGAGCAGGCTCTCGTCGGGCGAGAAGCACAGCCCGTTCGGCCCCAGCACGTCGTCGGCGACCATGCTGGGGGTGCCGTCGGCGTCGATGCGGTAGATGCAGGCCGGCAGTTCCGGCTCGGCCACGATGCCGTCGTAGAGCGAGCCCAGGCCGAAGGGCGGGTCGGTGAACCAGATGCTGCCGTCCGACCGGACCACCACGTCGTTGGGCGAATTCAGCCGCTTGCCCTGCCAGTGGTCCATCAGCACCGTGATGGAGCCGTCGTATTCGGTGCGGGTCACCCGGCGGCCGAGGTGCTCGCAGGTGATCAGCCGGCCCTGGCGGTCGCGCGTGTTGCCGTTGGCGATGTCGCTGGGGTGGCGGAACACGCTGGCCGTGCCGGTGGCCTCGTCCCAGCGCATGATGCGGTCGTTGGGCAGGTCGCTCCACAGC
>CAYWOW010000487.1:0-2012 GCA_964459005.1 uncultured Acetobacteraceae bacterium | reverse complement strand
CCCGGCGCGGCAGGGCCAGGAACAGGATGAGCTCCAGCAGGTCCTGGTCGTTGAGGCTGTCCGGCCCCGCCGTCAGCAGGCGCTGGCGCAGCCGCTCGCGATGCCCTTCGGCGCCGGCTGGCGCGGGGTTGATCCCCGCCGGCGCGGGCAGATCGATCAGGCCGAGCTGCTCGGACACTCCCTTGCGCATGCGGGGCAGGTTGCCACGGACTGACACGACGTCGAAATGAATCTACCGTGAATTGAACGTTACTTCAGGCGCGCGGCCCCGGACGTTACTACAGAGGCGCAAGACGCGCCCTGCCGCGGCGTCGCGGATGCCGCGCGATGGGGCGGAGCCGGCTCATTCCCGTCGAGCAGGAATTCAGAATAATTGCGTATCCATAAATAAATGAACGATACAACAAACACAACACCGCAACGAATGAAGAATCATTCTAAATAACTAGCGTATAGAAGTATACTAGAATCCGTTCACGGATTCGTGAACGGCGCCTTCACTATTCCGTTACCAACCACAGTTGCATCAGTAAACTTGATGGAGTAATAACGCCCGGTTAACGCGTTGACCGGCTGCTCAGCAAGTCGAGAACGGCTTGGCTGGGCGCAGGAGACGTAACGTCATGATAACCTGCGGTTGTGTTCCGAAAATAGTTTTCGCCTTTACGTTGAGTATTTCTGTCCCGGCAGGGGCCACCGAACTCCTGTACGCACCGGTCAATCCCAACTTCGGCGGCAGCCCGCTGAACGGCTCGTTCCTGATGAACGAGGCCACCGCGAACAACCACTTCCTGACCCCCAAGACGCACACCACCGCCACCTCGGCGACGTCCGCGCAACAGGAGGTCCTGCAAAACCTGCAACAGGCCGCGGTCAACGCCGTGCTGTCCCTGGTCGCCCAGCAGATCAGCAGCGGACTGTCGCAACCCAATGCATCCGGCAGCTACAACATCGCCGGCGAGCTGATCAACTTCCAGACCGTCGGGAACCAGATCAACATCACGCTCACCGACTCCACGACAGGCGCAACGACCACAATACAGATTCCCGTGCCGACTTTCTGACGTGCCGACCGGCTAATACAACGTTGGACGATTGGTGTGAAAACAAGACGCGAAGTCTTGATGGGATTACTTGCCCTTGGCGGGTGCGCATCGTCGGCACGAACCTTTTCGGGTTCGCCGTCGCTGGCCACGAGGGAATCGTCGCTGGAGGACCTGCTGGCGCTGCCGCCGCCGCGGCAGAAGCTGTATGTGGGCGTGTTCGCCTTCCTCGACCAGACCGGACAGCACAAGCCGGCGCAGCCCACCCAGGGGTTCGCCGACTTCTCCTTCGCGGTCACCCAGGGCGCCACCAACATCCTGATCAATGCCCTGCACGATGCCGGCACCGGGTCGTGGTTCCATGTGCTGGAGCGCAACCGCCTGCCCGATCTGTTGCAGGAGCGGCAGATCATCCGCGCCAACCGGATCGAGTTTCCGGCGCCGGGCGGGGCGCCCATGCAGCCGCTCGGTCCGCTGCTGAATGCCGGGATCATCCTGGAAGGCGGCATCGTCGGATACGATTCCAACACGGTCACCGGCGGGCTGGGCGCCAACTATCTCGGCATCGGCGCCACCACCCAGTACAGCAAGGACACCGTGTCCATCTACATCCGCGCCGTCAGTGTGCTGACCGGCGAGATCCTGGCGTCGGTCACCGCCGACAAGACGATCTATTCGGTCAGCCTGGACGCATCGATCTTCAAATACGTTGGCTACAACAAGCTGCTGCAGGCGGAAGGCGGGTTCTCGACCAATGAGCCGGTCACGCTGTGCGTGAAGCAGGCGATCGAGCTTGGGGTCTACGCCATCATCATGGAGGGGGCTCTGAAGGGCCTCTGGGCTTTCGCCGACGGGGACAAGCAGAAAGAGCTGCTCGACGACTACCGGCAGACGCGCGGCGGGATCGTGCCCGCGCCGGTCGCCGCCTCAATGAAGCATTCGTAGGAATTCCAGACGCTCCACCCCGGA
>CAYWOW010000486.1:0-2019 GCA_964459005.1 uncultured Acetobacteraceae bacterium | reverse complement strand
TTGCAGTTCTCCAACCTCGAGGCGACCGCCTTCGTCGAGGAGGAGCTGGAGCGCAACCCGCTGCTGGAGCGCGACGAAACCGCCGAGCCGGGCGGTCCCGAGCGCCCCGCCCCCGACCAGGTGGCCATCCCCGGCCCCGAACCGGCCGACGCTGCCGCCGAGGCGTCCTCCGACGTGCTGACCGCCGAGGCCACGCTGGAGCTGCCCGACTACGCCGAGACCTACGATCCCGGCGGTGCCGGCGACGGTGTGGCGGCCGGCCGCGGCGGCAACCTCGCCTTTGAGGACGACGAGCGCACGGTCGATGACTTCGCCGCCCCCGCCGCCACCCTGCGCGAGCACCTCGCCGAACAATTGCGCCTGTCCTTGCACGACCCGGCCGAGCGGCTGATCGGGGCGGCGATGATCGCGCTGCTGGAGCCCTCGGGCCGGCTGTCGGTGGACACCGCCGCGCTGGCCGCGGTGCTGGGCGCCGATGCCGCGGTGGTCGCCTCGGTGCGCGAGCGCATGATGCGCTTCGACCCGACCGGCATGTTCGCGCGCGACCTGAAGGAGTGCCTGGCGGTCCAGCTGGCCGAGCGGAACCGCCTCGATCCGGCCATGCAGGCGCTGCTGGACAACCTGGACCTGCTGGCCCGACGCGACCTGAAACGGCTGATGGCGGCCTGCGGGGTGGACGCGGCTGACCTTACCGACATGATCGCCGAGCTGCGCCGGCTGGACCCCAAGCCCGGCGCCTCCTTCGACGCCACGCCGCCGCCGCCGGTGGTGCCCGACGTGCTGATGCGCCCCGACCCGCGGGGCGGCTGGATACTGGAGCTGAACCCCGAGACGATGCCCCGCGTGCTGGTCAACCACGGCTTTTCCGCCCAGGCGCTGACCCGGGTGAGCCGCGAGGACCGCGCCTTCCTGACGGAAAAGCTGCAAACCGCGAACTGGCTGGTCAAGTCGCTGCAACAGCGGGCGCAAACCATCCTGAAGGTGGCGTCCGAAATCGTCCGCCAGCAGGACGGCTTCTTCCGCCTCGGCATCGGCCACCTTCGCCCGCTCATCCTGCGCGACATCGCCGCCGCGGTCGAAATGCACGAAAGCACCGTCAGCCGCGTCACCGCGAACAAATACATCGCCACCCCGCGCGGCATCCACGAGTTGAAATACTTCTTCACCACCGCCATCTCCGGTACCGACGGAGAAAGCCACAGCGCCGAGGCGGTACGCTACCGCATCAAGGCCATGGTCGATGCCGAGCGGTCCGATGACGTTCTATCCGACGACGCGATCGTCACCATCCTGCGACGGGAAGGCGTGGACATTGCCCGCCGGACCGTGGCCAAATACCGCGAGGCGCTGCGCATACCGAGCTCCGTGCAGCGTAAACGGGAGAAGGCCATGCCTGCCTGACCGCAGCCGTCTTGCCGTCATCATGGGCGATGCGATTGGGCTGGGCTGGCGGTCCCGAACTCGGGAGTATGAGGATCCAAGCATGCAGATCACGGTTTCCGGCAAGCAGGTCGACTTGTCCGACGCGCTCAGGGTGCGCGTGGCCCAGCAGCTCGACACGGTGGCCGCCAAATATTTCGACCAGGCCCTGGTGGCGAACGTCACCTTCGGCCGCGCCCGCAGCTTTTTCACCTGCGACATCAACATGCATGCCGGTCGCGGCCTGATCCTGCGCGGTGAAGGCGAGGCCGCCGATGCCAACAGCGCCTTTGACGACGCCGCCGAGCACGTCGCCAAACGGTTGCGGCGCTATCGCCGGCGCTTCAACGAGCACGCCCGCGACCTTGCGGGTCGCGAGCGCCCGCAGGCCGCCCACCAGTACATCCTGCGTCAGGAGGAGGAGGCCGGCACCGCCGTCGTCAATGGCACCACCCCGACCGTCGCCTATGCCACCGTCATCGCCGAGCAGCCCGCCGAAATCGCGCGGCTGTCCGTCAGCGACGCGGTGATGCGCATGGATCTGGCCGACCAGCAGGTGCTGATGTTCCGCAACAGCACGACCGGCGAACTGAACGTGGT
>CAYWOW010000485.1:0-2022 GCA_964459005.1 uncultured Acetobacteraceae bacterium | reverse complement strand
CATACAGGACTTTCATCGTGCGTTCCCCTTCGCATCTAGTTTTGCGCGCCCGCCCGCGCCGCAAAAGGCGATGCGGATTCCGGACGCCCTCAACCGAGCCTTGCTTACCACCGCTCTGGACAGTCAACACACAACGGCGAGAGCGGATTTAGCGCCAGGTGTGATTCGGCGCAGCGGCGGGACCCGGCTGATGTCGCGAGATGAGTGTTTGGGGTGGCGAACGGACATTGCCAAATAATCCTGGCATGCATCGCCGATCACCCGGTCAGACGGGTGCGCGAGCTGCTGCCGTGGAACATGGCCGAGATCAGGCACCGCCTGGATCAGCGGGAGACCGCCTGAGCGGATGCTATCGATGCACCACGTCCTCACTGCTTCACAGGCGGCAGCCGCGTAGTGAGATATGCCTCGAACAGCGGCGCCGCCTGGAGGCCCGGCCCAACGCTGACGCGAGAGCCGAATTCTTTAGTGTACCTCGATTGTTCGTCATAGGCTGGCCAGTCCGGCAGGTCTGGACCGTTCGGGTTTCCGGTTGCCGCGAAACGCACCCAGTAGGACGACATGACGTCAGAGAGCTGGCGGTCAATTTCCTCCCAAGGGCGGTCAACAGTATGCTGGGTTCCGAAAACGTAGACCAGTTCGGCGCAGTGGAATGCTCCGACCTTAACTGGGTCTGAGCCTGGTGCCGCCCGGTTGAAACTGTAGACCCACGCGGGATGTCCTTGCCGCGCGAACAGACCCGCCGTGACCCTGGCCATCGCGGCGCGGTAATCGCTGAAGAGCTGGTCCTGCGCCACCGTGGCTGTATCCGGATTGGTTCCGGTGTAGAGGGCAGCGACGGGCTCCGCCTGCGTTCCGAACCATTGCTTGATCTTCGCGCGCAAGGCCTCGGGCGTGCTCGGGGACAACAATTGCGTGCCCTCGTTCGCGTTGGAGCCCAACAGCAGTTCCGTGGCATTCTGTTGTCCTGTCGCGATGGCCTCGGGCATGTCGCGCGGCAGCACCCATCCATCAATCACCGGTTGAAGCCCATAGGCCTCTAAATTGCGGCCGACATGCGCTATGATCTGCGCGGCCGGCATGTCGCGAAGCGCCGCGATCGAAGGTGCGCCAAGCTCGGTGACGAGTTTCTTGCCGCCCTCCTCGGCGGAGGCAAGGTTGGGTGTGGCCCCCACGGTGAAGAATATCGAGCCGCTTTCCATGATAGCGCGGCGAAACAGTCCCTTCGCGAGCGGGGATGCCATGGCATAGCCAACGTTAAACCCCCCGGCCGACTGACCAAAGATCGTGATCCGCTCGGGATCACCGCCGAACGCGGCAATACTCGTCTTGACCCAGCGCAACGCGGCTTGCTGGTCCAGCAAGGCATAATTGCCGGAGACATGGTTGGGACTTTCCGCGTCCAACTCAGGGTGTGCAAGGAAACCGAGCGGACCAAGGCGGGAGTTAATCGTGACGACCACGGCCCCCTTGCGCGCGAGATAGCTGCCGTCCCAGGCCGACATTGATCCCGACCACGCAAAATTCGAGCCGCCGTGGAAAAAGACCATGACCGGGCGGGGATCAGCGCCGGGAGGTGCCGCCGTCCACACGTTCAGATAGAGGCAGTCCTCGCTCTGCGCCTCCGCGGTTTGGGTGAACTCCCGCTGATAGAAGGCGCCTGGGATTTGACTTGGTTGCGGACAGACCGGCGAGAAGCGACTGGCCTCCCGCGTTCCCTGCCACGCCGCGACCGGCTGGGGTGGACGCCACCTTAGCGCTCCTACCGGTGGAGCGGCATACGGCACTCCCTTGAAACTGCGCACGAGCCCATCTCGGCTGGCGAGCCCAGATAGCGCACCGGAAGCCACAGTGACGTGCAATTCATCAGCTCGGACAGACAAGGATGTGAGAGCCAGCAGGGCTCCCATTACAGCAGCGATCACACGCATCGGAAGCCCCCTTTTTTTCAGACGCTAAGCCCGGGTAAGCAACGACGCAAGTGGAAACGCTGACGCATTCGCCTTCGGGTTTTCGTCTGCT
>CAYWOW010000484.1:0-2024 GCA_964459005.1 uncultured Acetobacteraceae bacterium | reverse complement strand
GGCGGAATGCTGGTCGATCAGCGCCTGGGTGACCGGGTTGGCCACCGCCGGGAAGTTGCCGGGGCCGCGGCCGATGACCTGCTGATCGCCGGTGCCGGCGGCGCCGCACGGAATCTCGAAGGTGAGGCCGCCACCGGGCAGGCCGACCTCGCCCTTCAGCAAAGCGAGCGTTATCAGCATGCGGACGTTCTGCTCGCCGTGGTCGCAGCGCTGGAGGCCGCGCGAGCAGGTGATCTTCACGCGCGGCGTCTCGGCGTAGAATTTCGCCAGGGCGGTGATCTGCGCGACGCTGAGGTCGGTGATCTTCGAGGCCCAGTCCGGGGTTTTCTTCACCCCGTCGGTCTCGCCCATGATGTATTTCCGGAATGGCTCGTAGCCGACCGTATAGGTGTCGAGGAAGGCGGTGTCGGCCTTGGTTTCGCTGATGAGGTAATAGGCCATCGCCGCCATCAGGGCGGCGTCGGTGCCCGGGCGGATGGCGAACCACGCGTCGCACAGGCCGCCGCTTTCGGTCAGCATCGGGTCGACGCTGAACAGCTTGACGCCGCGCGCCTTCAGCTCCTCGATCCAACCGCGGGTGCGGCCATAGCCCACCGCGAGCGGCTTCAGGCAGTCCATCGGGTCGGAGGCCCAGAAGATCAGCCCGTTCGTGTTGGCCATGGTGTCGGCCATCGAATCGTCGGGATACATGACGCCCCACGAATAGGGGGCGGCATACTGCCAGCAGGCGTAGCTCTTGTTGCCGATCCTCGGCGTGAAGCCGCCGAACAGGTCCATGAAGCGGTTGAACTGGGCGACCTTGGAATGCAGCGCGCCGGCGGTGGACCAGCCGCCCACGACGCCGCCGAAGATCGCCTCGTTGCCGTAGCTTTCCTTGACCCGCTTCAACTCGCCGGCGACCAGGCCGAGCGCCTCGTCCCAACTGGCGCGGCGGTACATCGGCACGCCGCGGGTGGCGCGGTCGCCGCCGCTGCCGCCCGGCTTCCAGTCGACGCGGATCATCGGATAGAGGATGCGGTCCGAGGCGATGGCGCGGTCATACCAGGCCAGCCCCATCGGCGAGGCCTCGTTGGCGGGCGCGTCCAGGCTGGTGACGCCGGTCACCCGGCCGTCGCGCAGGTGGACGTCGATCAGGCCCTCGTTGTCGGCGGAGGTGAGGACCTGTTCGCCCCCGGCGGGGGGCAGGATCAGGTCGGTGGAATTCGGCGCGGTGCCCATCAGCGGCAGCGCCGCCAAGGCCGCGGTGCCGGCTAGCAGGCGGCGGCGGGTGATCCTGGTTGCGTCCAGGGCATCGGGCGAGTGGAGGCCATCGATCACGGTCGTTTCCTGCCGGTCAGTTGCCGGTCTTGGGTTTGAGCGATTGGGTTTGCAGCCATTTCAGGATGGGCATCGCGTCGGCGGGCTGGAGATTGGCGTTCTTGGCCATGGTCGGCATCTCGGCGGCCCACTCGGCCGCGGTGTGGTCGTGCGGGTCGTGCAGGTCGTGGCATGCGCCGCAGGTGAACTCGTAGTTCATCTCGGTGGCCTGCCAGACCGGCTCGATATCCGCGACGACGGCATCGGCGGCGACGATGCCCTCGATCTCGACGGGGATCCAGCCGTTTGCCGGCGTGCCGGCCGTGGCCTTTGCCGCGGCGGGGTCGACGAGGCGGCCAAGCTCGATGCCGTCGGGCGCGGCGAACATCGGGCCGGCGGCGGCGTCGCCTTTCATCCACAGTTTCGTCGTGACATGGGTGCCGGAGGCGTCCGAGCCGGTGGTGACGACGGGGGCCGAGACATCGAGCGTGGCGACGGCGGTGCCGCCGGGCGTGGCGGCGAGTGGCACGATGGGCTGGCCGATGAAGCCTTGCCCGCCGGCGGAGGGCGGTGCAGCGGCAGCGGCCGGGGCGGCGACCGGCGGCGCGGCGGTGGCTTGCGCGACCGGCGCGGGGAGCGGCCGGACCGGCGGCTGGGGCAGGTTATGGGCAATGCCCTGGTGGCAGTCGATGCAGGACTTGCCGTCGGCCATGCTGGTGTGCATCGCC
>CAYWOW010000483.1:0-2028 GCA_964459005.1 uncultured Acetobacteraceae bacterium | reverse complement strand
TGCTGTTCGACGTCGTGGCGCCGGCGCACCTGGCCGCCATCGGGGCGCTGATCGGCGCCCAGGTGGAGGCGGATGCGCGGCCGGTGTTCGCCATCGGCTCCAGCGGGTTGCAGCAGGCCTTGCTGGCGGGCTGGCCCGCCGCCGCCGCGCGCGTCCGCCCCCAGGCCAGCGCGCCGCCCGTACCGGCGGGGCCGGTGCTGGTGGTCGCGGGCAGCCGGGCGAACGTGACGGCGCACCAGATCGCCACCGCCGAGGCCGGCGGCTTTGCCGTGTTGGCGCTCGACCCCGCCGCCATGATAACCGGCGACACCTCGGAAACGACGGTTGCCGAGGCCGTGCGCCACCTGCGCCAAGGACGCAGCGTGATCGCGCACACCAGCCTCGGGCCAGAGGACAACCGGGCGCTGCCCGGTGCCGGGCGGGCCGATCTCGACGCGCTCGCCGCCGCCACCGGCCGCTTCGCGCGCGACGTCCTGGCGCGGGTCAAGCTGGCGCGCATCGGCATCGCCGGCGGCGACACCTCCAGCGGGGTGGCGCGGGCCCTCGGCGTCCGCGCGCTGTCCTACGCCTGGCGCTGCTCCCCCGGCGTGACGGTGTGCCGGGTCCGCGGCGGCGCCCTGGACGGGGTGGAAATCATGCTGAAAGGCGGCCAAATGGGCCCGCCCGACGTGTTTCTGGGGCTGGCGGCGGCGGTGCCGGGGTGACGGAAGGCGAGGGGCTCTGCCCTCGATCCCGCCAAGGGCCAGCGGGACCCACCTCCGGCCAGGCCTGCGGCGCGACGGCCGGCATGGAGGGTGTCAATGGCGGTGCACATGGCGTTTTCCCCCTTGAAGCGTTCCGTTGCGTTTCCTAACTCGCTTGGCACTCATGGTGGGAGAGTGCCAAATCGCCGTCCGGTGGCCGGCCGGGCTTACCGCGTGGGGTGACGGTGTATTGCGCTTTCCGCCCATGAGCAGCGAGGAGGGGAAGGACAATGCCACTGTTTTCAGATCCGTTCGATACACTTGCAAGCTTGCAGCAGGCTCTGGACGCCTTCCATGCAAGCGACTGGCTGACCTCCGGCCCAAGCGCCGGCGGCAGCTATCCGCTGATG
Source organism: uncultured Acetobacteraceae bacterium (assembly GCA_964459005.1). GTDB lineage: Bacteria > Pseudomonadota > Alphaproteobacteria > Acetobacterales > Acetobacteraceae > Rhodovastum. The sequence goes on along the minus strand of CAYWOW010000483.1, from coordinate 935 downwards.
AACATATTCCGAAAGGGTGATGACCTCATCGTCATCGCCGAGGTTCCAGGGGTAAAGAAGTCGGAGCTGGAGGTGCAGGTGAAGGGCAACACCATCCGCCTGGCCGGCACCAAGGCGGTGAGCTACCCCGAGGCGGCGAGCCTGCATCGCCGCGAACGGCTTTCGGGCCGGTTTGACCGGGCGATGACACTGCCCGTCGAGATCGACGCTGACGGCGTGAAGGCCGAGTACCGCGACGGCATTCTGGCCCTGTTCCTGCCGCGCGCCGAGCGCGACAAGCCGAAGTCGATCCAGGTGGCGTGACATGAGCGGGCAGACCAATCGCAGGACGGAGGATACGATGGCAGCAGGACATGAACTGGCTGTGCGGGACAAGAAGGAGCTGGTCACCAAGGAGGAGAAGACCGTCCCCGCCCGCTATTACGTTCCATATGGCGACATCTACGAAACCAGTGACGCGCTTTCCGTCGTCCTGGAGATGCCGGGCGTCGAGAAAAAGGATATCAGCGTCGCGCTGGAGAACGACGTGCTGCATGTAGAAGGCAAGATCGACTTCACGAAATACGAAGGGATGGAGCCAATCTACACGGAGTACAATGTGGGCCACTACGCCCGGTCCTTCACGCTGTCGGACAAGATCGACCAGGAGCGGATCAGTGCGCAGCTCGATGATGGGGTGCTGACGCTGACGCTGCCGAAAGCGAAGGAAGCCCAGCCCAGGCGGATTTCGATCGGCTGACCTGGGCCCTTTGTCCGCGGCAGAGAGTGTGCCTCGTCGCTTCGACGCCGTCGCTGCCGGCGGCGTCGAAGTAACGGGCGCTGTGCAAGTGCGTGCCGTATCTGCCGTCGCGACCGGCATCGGAACGCTCATTTCGGTAACCTGACCGCTGAAAACGCGAAGCTATCTCACCGCCAATAGCTAGCGCTATTATGGG
>CAYWOW010000482.1:0-2030 GCA_964459005.1 uncultured Acetobacteraceae bacterium | reverse complement strand
GCGGCAGGTCCCAGGCGAACCACACCAGCGCCAGCCCGAGCGTGACGCTGCCCCATACCGCCAGGATGACGGACCACTTGAACACCCGCCAGCCCAGGCGGCGGCGCCGCAGCGGCTCGAGAGGAAGGGCGCGATACATGCCCCGTCCCTAGACCGGCGCCGGACCGGCGGGAAGGGTGGTTCCGGTGGGGCCGGCGGATGTGCCACCATACGCGCCGGCAACGAGGAGGCAGGACATGCCCGAGGGTCGGCTGGTGATCGGCACGCGCCGGTATTCGTCATGGTCGCTGCGGGGCTGGCTGCCCGTCCGGCTGGCCTCGCTCGACGTCGAGGAGATGGTGATCCCGATCGCCCGCGGGGCCACGCAGGCCATCAGGGAGGGCACGCCGTCGGGCACGGTGCCCTATCTCGAGCATCGCGGCGTCCGGGTCTGGGAGAGTCTGGCCATCGCCGAATACTGCGCGGAGATCATGCCGTCGCTGTGGCCGTCCGAGCGTCCCACCCGGGCGTGGGCGCGCGCGATCGCCGCCGAAATGCACGCCGGTTTCGCCACCCTGCGCCGGACCATGCCGATGAATCTGGGCCGCACCGGCGCCGCACCGCACCCGGAGGCGCAGGCCGACATCGCCCGCATCGATGCGCTCTGGCGCGAGGCGCTGACCGCTTCCGGCGGTCCGTTCCTGTTCGGCGCCGCGTTCGGCAACGCGGATGCGATGTACGCGCCGGTGGTGTGCCGGTTTGTCACCTATCGCCCCGACCTGTCGCCGCAGGCCAGGGCCTATTGCGAGGCGGTGCGGGCGTATCCGCTCATGGTTGCCTGGTACGACATGGCGGCACAGGAGCCGCCTGAGTGGCTCCTGCCGCACTACGAGAACCCGGCGTGAGCCTCGGCGGTCAGATCGTCAGGCCGCCCGCCCTCGCGGCGTCGTAGCGGGCGGCGACCTTGTTCCAGTCCACCACGTTCCACCACGCCGCCAGATAATCCGGCCGGCGGTTCTGGTATTTGAGATAGTAGGCGTGTTCCCACACGTCGTTGCCGAACAGCACCCGGCCGCCTTCGGCCAGCGGCGTGTCCTGGTTCGGCCTGGCGCCGATCGCCAGCTTGCCGGCACGGTCCACCGTCACGAACACCCAGCCCGAGCCGAACTGCGCCACACCGGCGCGGTTGAACGCGGCCTGCATCGCTTCCAGCCCGCCGAGATCGCGGTTGATCGCCTCGGCCAACGCGCCGCCGGGTGCTCCGCCCTTGCCACCCATGACTTGCCAGAACATCGAATGGTTGGCGTGGCCGCCGCCGTTGTTGCGCACGGCGGTGCGGATGGCATCCGGCACTTCGGCGAGCTTGCCCAGCAACTGGTCCAGCGGCAAGGCGGCGAGCTGGCCGTAATCCTTCAGGGCCGCATTCAGGTTAGCCACATAGGCCGCATGATGGCGGTCGTGGTGGATTTGCATGGTCAGCGTGTCGATATGCGGTTCGTTGGCATCCGGCGCGTAGGGCAGCGGCGGCAGGGTGAATGGTCCGGACGCCTGTGCGGCGGCGGGGCGGCTGCCCCAGGTGGCCAGGCCGGCGGCGGCGACGGAAAAAAACAGCGCGCGGCGGTGCAGCATGGCGATTTCCCCCTTGGAGTTTCCGGGCATGTGGGGACGCAGCGGCCAGCATCAACCGTCGGGCTTACCGATGGCGCCAGCGCCGGGCGGTCAGGACTGCACCACCCCGCTGTCGTCCGCCTCGAGGCTGAAAGCGGCGGCCATCAGGGCGCGCGTGTACTGCTGGCGCGGCCGGGCGAACACTTCCTCGGCCGGGCCTTCCTCCACCACCACGCCCTGGCGCAGCACCACCACCCGGTGCGCCAGCGCCCGCACCACGCGCAGGTCGTGGCTGATGAACAGATAACCAAGCCCATGGTTCTGTTGCAGACGCTGCAACAGCTCGACGATCTGCGCCTGCACGCTCATGTCGAGCGCGCTGGTCGGCTCGTCCAGCACCACGAAGCGCGGCTTCAGCACCATGGCGCGGGCCACCGCGATGC
>CAYWOW010000481.1:0-2034 GCA_964459005.1 uncultured Acetobacteraceae bacterium | reverse complement strand
ATGCAGCGTGTGACGATCACCCTCGACGACGCCCTGATGGCGGAGTTGGACCAACTGATATCCGCCCGCGGCTACCAGAACCGCTCCGAGGCGATCCGCGACCTGACCCGTGCCGGGTTGCAGCAGACCGCCATCGCCGCCGCCCCCGACCAGCGCTGCGTGGCTGCCCTGGTCTATGTCTACGATCATGACGTGCGCGAACTGGCGAAGCGGCTCAACCATGCCTTTCACCACCATCACGACATGGCGGTATCGACGCTGCACGTGCACCTCGATCACGACAGTTGCATGGAGGTCGCGGTGCTCAAGGGGCTGGCCGGCCCGGTTGCCAAATTCGCCGAACAGGTGATCGCCGAACGCGGCGTGAAGCACGGCCGGCTGGTGATGGTGCCGGTCGAGGTCGCCTCGGAGCGGCACGAGCATGGCGGGCCGGAAAGCCATCCCCACGAGCACGTCCACGTCCGCTGAACCCCGCCGGCGCCTTGACAGGAACCGCGCGGGCAGCGCAAATGTATCGTATCGATAATGATGCCATGCCGTCCTTTGTCAGATCCCTGACGCAGGAACACCTGGAGGAGAGACCATGAAACAATCCACTTGGTGGAACATCGGCGGGACACTGTTCATCGGTTTGTTCGTCGCCTATCTCGACCGGACAAACCTCTCGGTCGCGCTGCCCCAACTCTCCAAGGACATGGGCTTCGCCGGCGACAATTTCGCCGTCACCGCAAGCTGGGCGCTGACCACCTTCCTGATCGGCTACGCCGTCGCCAACATCCTGGGCGGTATCGTCACCCGCAACATGGACCCGAAGGTGGTGGTGATCTGGTGCTTCGCCATCTGGTCGGCGGCGACCGTGGTGGTGGGCCTCACCGGTTCGGTCGCCGTGCTGCTGGTCTGCCGGCTGATCCTGGGGGTCACCGAGGGCATCTACTGGCCGCAGCAATCGCGCTTCGTCCGCGCCTGGTTCGGTCCAAGCGAACTGACCACGGCCAACGCCATCATCCAGTACTACGGCCAGTACCTCGCGCTCGCCATCGGCTTCATGGTGTTGACGCCGATCTATTTCGCCTGGGGCTGGCGCGCCCTGTTCTTCGTCACCGGCGGCATCGGCCTGGTCATCATCGTGCCGCTGTTCATGGCCAAGCTGCGCCCCGAGTCCGAGGCGCCCTATCTGCCCAAGGCGGTGGCTGGCCAGCAGCCGAAGCTGACGCTCGATTCGATGGGCGGTCCGGCCTTCCTGCTGATGATCTTCAGCTACATCACCCAGGGCATGCTGTTCTGGGGCATCACGCTGTGGATTCCACTCACCGTCCGCTCGCTCGGCTTCACCGGGGTCAGCCAGGGGCTGGCCAGCGCGGTGCCCTATTTCGCCGCCATCCTCCTGGCCTGGCCGATCTCCAAGATCAGCGACCGCACGGGCAAGCGGGTGCTGATCGCCTCGCTGGGCATGCTGGTCGCCGGCGTGCTGCTGCTGCTGCTGCCGACGGTCGATTCCGGCGGCGCCAAGCTCGCGCTGATCACCATCGCGCTCGGCTACTACGCCGCCAGCTTCACCCCCAACATCTGGTCGATCCTGCAATCCACCGTCGAACCCCATGCCGTCGGCTCGGCCTCGGGGATCATGAACGGCCTGGGCGCGGGCGGCGGCGGCACCATCGCCGGCTTCCTGGTCGGTCTGATGAACAGCTACACCGGCTCCTACACCGCCGGCTTCATGGTGCTCGGCGGACTGGTCTTCCTCGGCGGCCTGGCGCTGCTGTGGTACGGCAAGGTCGCCGCGCGGCACGGCAAGGTGACGTAAGGCGGGAAATGACGGAAATGTCCTGGGAACCCAACCTCCGCTACCCCGATCCGGCGATCGAGGTGCTCGACCCGAGCTTCCTCAAGTACCGCATCTTCAACGCCACCGTCGAGCGGCTGGCCTGCGGCACCCGCTGGGGCGAGGGACCGGTCTGGTTCGGCGACGGCCGCTACCTGCTGTGGAGCGACCTGCCCAACGACCGCATCATGCGCTGGGACGAGGCCACCGGC
>CAYWOW010000480.1:0-2041 GCA_964459005.1 uncultured Acetobacteraceae bacterium | reverse complement strand
AGCCCGGTGGTCTCGATGATGATGCCGTCGAACCGGCCGCGCCGCTTCATCAGGCCGCCGATGATGCGGATCAGGTCGCCGCGCACGGTGCAGCAGATGCAGCCGTTGTTCATCTCGAAGACTTCCTCGTCGGTATCGACGACGAGGTCGTTGTCCACGCCGAGTTCGCCGAACTCGTTGATCACCACGGCGTATTTGCGACCATGGTTTTCGCTCAGGATGCGGTTGAGCAGGGTCGTCTTGCCGGCGCCGAGATAGCCGGTCAGCACCGTGACAGGCACCTGTTCCAGCATTGCATCCGCCATGGTCATGCGCTCCGAATCCGTCCTTGGGACCGGTTATATAGGGCCGCCCCGCTCCGCCGACCATGCAAGCAGCACATCGCGGCGCAGGGCGTCCAGCCGGACGGCGGCGGCGGGCGCGTCGAACCGCGCCGCGCGGGCCCGCCCTGCCCGCTCCAGCGCCGCCCGGCGGGCCGGGTCCAGCGCCAGCGCCACCATCGCCGCCGCCAGCGCCGCGGGGTCGTCGGGGTCGATGCGGATCGCGGCCTCCCCGGTCACTTCGGGCAACCCGCCGCGGGCGGAGCAGAGCAGCGGCGCGCCGCTGGCCATCGCCTCCAGCGCCGCCAGGCCGAACGGCTCGGGCCAGCGGCTGGGCACCACGGCGATCCCGGCGCGGGCCAGCGCCGCCATCACCTGGTCGTGCGGCCGCCAGCCCAGCAGCGCGACGCCGGCGGCGGCGGCCTTTGGGCGGAGCGCGCGCAGGAACGGCGTCTCCGGGCTGTCGGCGCCGAAGCGGTCGGCGCCGATCATTTCCGCCCGCCAGCCCGGCAGCTCGGGCAATGCCAGGGCGCAGGCCGCGATGAAATTGTCGGCGCCCTTGTCCGCCACCACGCGGCCGGCGAACAGCAGGGTCGGTTCGCGCGGCATGGGCGGCGGCAGGGTGGCGAGGTCGATGCAGTTGGGCAGCACGACGGGGTCGCACGGCGGTGGGGCCAGCCCTTCCAGCAGGCGGTCGCGCAGGAAGGACGAAACCGTCGCCACGCCGGCGAGGCGGCCGAGCAGGGCGCGGCGCTCGGCCGGGGTGCGGGCGCCGCGCATGCCCTGCGGGTCGTTGTGCAGCACCAGCAGCACCGGCGCGGGCAGCCACCGGGCCAGGGCGAGCGCCAGCGCGGGGCGGTTGTGCACCTCGACCAATGCCGGCACCGCCCGGCCGAGTGCCCGCACCACCCCGGCGGCATAACGCGACGTCGTGCCGGCCAGCATCCAGCGCGGCCGCACCGGGTGGAACGCAACATCGGCGAACGGCGCCGCGACCCAGCTTCCCAGCACCAGCGGGCGGAATTCCGAGGGCTGCACGGCAAGCCGGTGCACCACCAGCCCGACGGCCCCGACGGCGGCGGGCGAGAACGCCTCCCGCGGCGGCAGCACGACGGCGATGGTGTCATTGCGCATGGCAACTCTGTAGCGCGGATGCGCCGTGACGGCGACGCCGTTCGGTCGCATACCAATCCCCTGCCCCACGGACCGGCCCGCGATGTTGCTGCCCCGCCTCTGCTTCTTCCTGCTGCTCGCCGCCACCGCCATCGGCCTGACCCTGCTGCTGGCCGCGGTGCTGGCGATGGGCGGCTGGACGGTGGTGAAAATCCTGATCCTGCTGTGCTTCCTCGGCGTGGCACCGTGGCTTGGGGTGTGCGTCGGCAACGCCGTGCCCGGATTTCTCATCCGCGTGCTGGCCCGCCGACCCGCCCGCACGGTGCTGCCGGTGGTGGGCGACATCGACGCCGCGCCGGTCACTGCCCGCACCGCGCTGGCCGTGACCATCCGCAACGAGACCATGGACATCGTGCTGCCGCCGCTCGGGCGCCTGCTGGACGGGCTGGCGGCGGCGGGCGTGGCCGACCGGTTTTCCCTCTGCATCCTCTCCGACACCTCCGACCCGGCCCTGGCGGCGGCCGAGGAAGCGGCGCTGGCGGGCTTCCCGCATCCCGTCCGCTACCGGCGGCGGCGCGACAACGCCGGCTTCAAGGCGGGCAACGTGA
>CAYWOW010000479.1:0-2051 GCA_964459005.1 uncultured Acetobacteraceae bacterium | reverse complement strand
ACGCGCCGGGCAAGGGGTTCACCCACAGGACCGGGGACATCGTGACCATCGCCGCGCCGGGTCTCGGACGGCTGGTGAACCGTGTGCAGCCGAGCGATGAGTGCGAGCGGTGGGCGTTCGGGACGGGCGCGCTGATGCGCAATCTGGCGGTTCGGGGAGTACTGTAGGGGGTGGAGTCTGGCGCCCACCGGGGTTCTGGAGCTGCGTCGGGACGAGATGGCAGCTGTTTAGCTTGATACCCGAGGCAGCAGGCAGGCGGGGCAGCGAATCGCATCCCCCATGCCTGCTTCAGGCCAGCTAACGAAGCAGCACGAACCCCGCCCCAGCCAGGAGTGCCCCACCGAGCGGCGCCGATAGGCGCCGCCCCCAAGGATGGTTTTTTTCCACCGCCATGACCAGACCAAGCATCAGCATCCAGCCCAGGCTACCTGTGCCGACCAGAAACATCGTCAGCATCAATGCCCAGCAACAGCCCACACAGTACAGGCCATGCGCCAGACCCAGCCGGAACGCCTCAAGCCGAGGATTCGGGCCATGCCAGTAGCTGGTGAGAAAGCCAAGCGGCGTACGGCACTTGTCCAGGCAGTAATATTTAAGAGGCGAAAACTGAAATGCACCGGCCAGTGCCAGGATCACCGCACCGGGCACGTAAGGGTGTAAGGCAAGCCACACCCAGCCGCCAAGCGTCGCATGCAATACTCCATCCAGCAGGTGCGCGGCCGCACCGAATCCAGCCCATGCCAACAGGTAGCCTCCCATCAGCAGAGCATGCAACGTTGCCCGATCCCGACGTTCGGTGATCATACGATCGAACATCCCGATCAATGGAGCGGTGGTCGGCAGCATCATCGCCGCCGACATCAACAACCAGCCTCCCGCATAAAGTATGCCCGGCACCAGCCAAGAGCCACCTGGCACCGCCATGCAGATCAACGAGCCGAAACCGATGGTCGTCCAATCGCCGTGGTGCAAGTAACGTCCATAGGGGCTCGCATCCCACACCAATAAGCTGATCCAGGAGAGGATCACGAGCGCCACCGCGAGAGGCGGAAAGCCCGCGGCGGTGGGCGCCTTCCACCGCGCCACGGACGTCAGCCGTCGAATACGAAAGTGCTTTGTAAAGCGTTATGATCTGTCATGTCGAGGTTGTGTCCCAGCGCAGGATTCTTACTTTGATAGCGCGTCGCCTTGCCTACAAACACGGGCGCGCCGGGGACGGTGGAGAAGATGGTATCGGTCAGCGTAGTGACGGCGCCGCTCGGTCCGCGGTACGGCTCCAGTTCGGCCAGGGCGACATCAGCGATCTTCAATGTGCCACGTCCTTCCTGCACGGTGAATGTGATCGGCACGCGCTGGACGGAGACGACCTCGCCCACCAGCTTGGCAAGCTCGGCAGCCGGGCCACCACGCTTGCCGGAATACACATCCAGCAGCGCCTGCTGCTGCGCGTCGGTGGCGCCGTCATCGACATAGAGTGCAACGCGGAAGCCGCCCTTCAGCACGTTGCCGGGGATATGGCAGACCATGGCGATGGTGCGGCCCGCGACATCCGTCTGGTCGATGCTGCCCTTGTCGATGTGCCAGGCCTGCATTGAGTCGCAGGTGCCGTTGTCGGGGTCCTCACCGATCCAGCATGGGCACAGCACTCGGCAGTCGCAGACCTCCAGAAGACGGCCTTCCAGGTGATACGGCATCGCTTGTCCCTCCATCTATCGTTGTTTTTGTTGGCACCATCGAGCTGTGGGAACGGTCGCCGTCAGATAGGCAGAGACGACTATGTCTTGGTTTTGGCGGGCCAGAGATGAATAGAATGTGATCCTCTCGGTCCCTCGCAACAGGAAGCGTCGCGCGAGTTCTGAGGACAACGATACCAACCTGCAGGTTTGCGAGCCATGAACGAGCGTCTGCTTGTTGCCGTTGCGCGCTCCGGAGCGATTATTCCCGTTTCGGCCAGAGCACGCCGGCGGAACCTGCCGGAAACCGCCTCTCCGATGTCTGCTCTCGGCGTAGGTGCGGACGTCCCTTAACCAAGCCGATCCGTCCGCATCCCA
>CAYWOW010000478.1:0-2059 GCA_964459005.1 uncultured Acetobacteraceae bacterium | reverse complement strand
CTAGCCGCTTCGTCCCGGCATCTGGTGGCGTGGGATCGCGTCCGGCCTTGACGGGAACGGCAGGAAGCCGTTACGGTGTCGCTACTGTGTACAACCGCACGCTGCCGTCGACAGTGTTGAAGGTCGAGGCTGCATCAAGGGAGGACACGCCATGAAGCCCCTGCGCTCGCAGGCCTGGTTCGGCGGCACGGACACCATCGCGTTTGACCGCAGGGCCTGGATGAAGAACGGCGGCCTGCCGGACGACGTGTTCGACGGCCGGCCGATCATCGGCATCTGCAACACCTTTTCCGAACTGACGCCCTGCAACCGGCACCTGCGCGAGCTTGCCGAGCACGTCAAGGCGGGCGTGCTGGAGGCTGGCGGACTGCCGGCCGAGTTCCCGGTGTTCTCGTGCTCGGAAACCAATCTGCGGCCCGGGGCCATGCTGTTCCGCAACCTAGCATCGATGGATGTGGAGGAGGCGATCCGCGGCAACCCGATCGACGGGGTGGTGTTGCTCACGGGCTGCGACAAGACGACGCCCGCGCTGCTGATGGGGGCGGCGAGTTGCGACCTGCCGACGATCGTCGTCTCCGGCGGTCCGGCGCTGAACGGCAAATACAACGGCATGGACGTCGGCTCGGGCACCGACGTGCGGAAGTTCATGGATGACGTGCGTGCCGGCGTGATGAGCCTGGAGCAACTCAAGCAGGCCGAGAACGGCATGTCCCGCTCGGCCGGTCACTGCATGACGATGGGGACCGCGTCCACCATGGCCTCGATGGCGGAGGCGCTCGGCGTGGCGTTGCCAACCAATGCGGCGTGGCCCGCAGTGGATGCAAGGCGGGCGCGGCTAGCGCGCCTGAGCGGCCGGCGGATCGTCGCCATGGTGCGCGAGGACCAGCGCCTGTCGCAGGTGCTGACGGCGGCGGCCTTCGCCAACGCGATCCGGGTCAACGGCGCGATCGGCGGTTCGACCAACGCCGTCGTGCACCTGCTCGCCATCGCCGGACGGATCGGGGTGCCGCTGGGCCTGGACGACTGGGACCGGCTGGGCCGCGAGGTGCCGACCATCGTCGACCTGAAGCCGTCGGGCCACTACCTGATGGAGGACTTCTGCTACGCCGGCGGCCTGCCCGTCGTGATGAAGGAGATCGCCGACCTGCTGGACCTGGACGTCCGCACGGTCAGCGGGCGCACGATGCGCGAGATCGTGGCCGAGGCGGGACCGGTCGATGGCAAGGTGATCCGTCCGCGCAGCCGCCCGCTGACGGCGAACGGCGGCATCGCGGTGCTGCGCGGCAATCTCGCGCCGGCCGGCGCGGTCATCAAGCCATCGGCGGCGAGCCCGGCGTTGATGCGACACCGCGGCCGCGCGGTCGTGTTCCACTCGATCGACGACTACCACGCCCGGATCGACGACGAGGCGCTGGCGATCGACGCGACCAGCGTGATGGTGCTGCAGAACTGCGGCCCGCGCGGCTATCCGGGCATGCCGGAGGTCGGCAACATGCCGCTTCCCAGGAAGCTGCTGAAGGCCGGCGTGCGGGACATGGTGCGGATTTCCGACGCCCGCATGTCCGGCACGGCGTTTGGCACGGTGGTGCTGCACGTGGCGCCCGAGGCGGTGGCCGGCGGCCCGCTGGGGCTGGTGCGGGACGGCGACATCATCGAGCTGGACGTGGCGGCGCGTCGTCTGCACCTCGACGTCTCGGAGGAAGATCTGGCGCGCCGGCGGACGGCCTGGCGGCCACCGGAAGCAACCATGACCGGTGGCTACCAGTCGCTGTACGTGGCCCATGTGCTGCAGGCCGACCGCGGCGCCGACCTCGACTTCCTGGTGGGCTGCCGGGGCGCGGCGGTGCCGCGGGACAGCCATTGAGGCCGAGCGCCTGCTGAGACCAGGGCCTGTGCCCCAAGGGGAGGAACCCATCATGGATGCAACTGTGCCAACCGTGCGCGGAATCGAGCCGATCGAACGGGAAACCATCAAGCGGGTGGCCTGGCGGCTGATGCCGCTGCTCATGCTGGGTTATTTCTGTGCCTACCTGGACCGCTCGAACGTCGGCATGGCGGC
>CAYWOW010000477.1:0-2059 GCA_964459005.1 uncultured Acetobacteraceae bacterium | reverse complement strand
CCAGGGGCAGAGCCCTGGCCTTGCTTCACTTACTTCGTCGCAATCAGTCGTTTGAGGAATGCCGAGATCCGGTGGCGCCGGATTTCGGCGCGGGCGGCGGAGTCGTTGGTCATGTAGTTCAGTTGCACCACGTAGCGTTGGCCGACGAACTGTTTGTGGCCGTGCCAGGCGGTGGGGCCGTTGGGGAAGGCCAGCAGGGTGCCGTTCACCGGCGGCACTTCGACGGCGAAGTTCTCGATGTCGCTCGGGCCGCGCAGCAGGCGCAGGCAGCCCTCGTGGCGGTTCCAGGCGCCGCTTTCGCGGTTCAGGTAGAGCAGGATGGTCACGCGTTTGGCGGTGGAATCGCAATGGATGCGTCCGTCGCGTTCGGCGGTGCGGCCGCGCAGGGTCAGCATGGTGGCGGCGCCGTTCAGATCGAGGCCGAATTTCGCCGCGATGGCGGCGCGAAAGCCGGGGCCTGCGAGTTCGTGCATCAGCGCCTGGGCGGCCGGCCCGAAGCGCAGCGAGCCGATCGGGAACGACCCGCGCCGGGCGATCGGGGGCAGGTGGCGGATGACCACCTCGAGGGCGTCCGCGCGAACGAAGCCGGGCACCAGGACATGCGGGAACGGGTCGGTCGAAACCTGTGTCGCGGCCAGCATGTCGGTGGCCAGTATCATCCCGTCCTCCTTCGTTCCCCGTCGGGCCTAGATAGGGCCGTCGCCGGTGCCCCGCCAGCCCCGATTGATGCGCGGTGGGTTTCCGGCTATCCGGCGCCGCCATGGACGTTCTCGCCATCGATCCGGCCTTGCTCGCGCAGGGGCCGTTGCCCGCCTATCGCGCCCGTCTCGCCGGCGGCGATCTCGCGCCCGATCCGGCGCAGGAACTGGCCGCCGAGCGGCTGCAGGAACTGTGGGTGAGGCTGCGCGGCTACGATCCGGGGCCGAAACCGGCGGCGAATGGCGGCCTGTTCGCCCGCTTCATGCGCAGCAAGCCGGCCGAGGGAGCCAACGAGGACCATCCCGGCGGGCTCTACCTGGTTGGCGAGGTCGGCCGCGGCAAGTCGATGCTGATGGACCTGTTCTTCGCCGCGGCACGGGTCGCCCGCAAGCGGCGCACCCATTTCCATCGCTTCATGCAGGACGTCCACCGCCGCATCCATGCCAGCAAGCAGGCCAGCCCGAACGGCGAGGACCCGATTCCGCCGCTGGCCGACGCGATCGCGACCGAGGCGGCGTTGCTGTGCTTCGACGAATTCCAGGTCAACGACATCGCCGACGCGATGATCCTCGGCCGGCTGTTCCAGGCGCTGTTCGAGCGGGCGGTGGTGGTGGTGGCGACCTCCAACACGCCGCCGGACGATCTGTTCAAGGGCCAGCCCGGCCGCGACGCCTTCCTGCCCTTCATCGCGCTGCTGAAGCAGAACCTGGACGTGCTGGTGATGGAGGCCGGCCGCGATTACCGGCGGGAGCGGCTGCGCGGCATGCCGACCTGGTACGTGCCGGCCGACGCGCGTGCCGGGCGGGCGCTGGACGGAGTTTTCGGCGAACTGACCGGCCATGCGCCGCTCGCCCAGCAGCGGCTGGTCGTCATGGGGCGCACGCTCGCGGTGCCGGTCGCGGCGGCGGGGGTGGCGCGCTTCGATTTCGCCACCCTGTGCGCGACCGCGCTGGGCGCCGGCGACTACCTGGCCCTGGCGACGCATTTCCACGGCCTGGTGCTGGACGGCATTCCGCGCCTGGGGCCGGAAAACGTCGACGCGGCGCGGCGGTTCGTCGTGCTCGTCGATGCCCTGTACGAGCACCGGGTGAAGCTGGTGGCCTCGGCGGATGCCTGGCCGGACCAACTCCATGGGCGCGGCGAGGGGGCCGCAACGTTCGCGCGGACGGCGAGCCGGCTGGCGGAGATGCAAAGCCAGGAATACCTGGCGCTGCCGCATCTCACTTGATCGTGTACGCCCCGGTGCGGGGTGGTGGGCGCGTCTTGCTCCCCCCGCGATGATGGGCTAGCAACGGTCGCCTTTCGGGCCCAAGGGGAGCCCGGCAGCAAGTCGACGGTTTTTCATGGAACGGTCTGTTCC
>CAYWOW010000476.1:0-2064 GCA_964459005.1 uncultured Acetobacteraceae bacterium | reverse complement strand
GTGGTCTCGCCGTGCGAAGGCACGGGCTACGAAATCGGCGCGATGTCGCTGATCAAGGGCGCCCGCCATATGGACGACGCGAAGAAGTTCTATGAATGGGCGTTGACCCCAGCGGCACAGGCGCTGGCGCCGAATTTCGGCAGCTTCCAGTTGCCATCCAACTCCAACCTGGCACCGCCTCCGGAAAGCCCCGACCTGAGCAAGATCAAGCTGATCAACTACGATTCCGCCAAGTTCGGCGCCGCGGCCGTGCGCGATCGCCTGCTCAAGCGCTTCAACGACGAAGTGAAGAGCCTGCCGCGCTGATATCACTCGCGAGGCCGCCGCGATGAAACGCCCGGAACGACTCTGGCTGGCGTTGGTCGCGGCGGCGCTCGTGGTGTTGCCCTGGTATGGACTGGAAAACACCACTGATGCCGTGCTGGCATGGCGGGCGGAAGCGATGCCGGCGCTGGGCCAAGGGACGCTTGGCGGGCGCTTCTGGCTGTTGCCGCTGCTGCTCGCACCCGCGCTCGCCGGCTGGGGGGTGGCGCGGGGCCGGCCGCGCCTGATGGTGACGGGTGGGGTTGTCGGGATCGTCTGGCTGGCGCTGGAAGGGTCGGCCATCATCCATCGGGGCTGGGGCTGGACCTTCCTGTCCGTCCTCGGATCAGCGCCGACCCAGCCGGCGCTGGGCTGGGGCGCACTGCTTTATGCGCTGAGCTGCACCATGCTGCTGGCGATCGGGCTCGCCCGGCTGGGGCGCTGCCGCGGCGACATTTTCGTGGTGGCGGCGATTTTGCTCACCGGCCTGTCCATCCTGTTGTTCATCGGGATGCCGTTGCTATCGGTGCTTGCCTCGGCGGTGCGCGACGATGCCGGCCATACGGACTTTCCGCTGTTCCTGCACAAGCTGACCGACGGCTCGATCTGGGGGCTCGACTGCCTGCACGGCGGCACCGCTTGCGGCTCGGCATGGAACTCGCTGGCGATGGCGCTGCTGGTGGGCGCGACCAGCACGGCACTGGGACTGGCCTTCGCCCTCGTGGCAGTGCGCACGCGGGTGCGAATGAAGCCCGTGCTGGGGCTGCTCTCCATCCTGCCGGTCATCACCCCGCCCTTCGTCATCGGGTTGGCGCTGATCATCCTGTTCGGCCGCGCCGGCATGGTCACCACCTTTCTGGCCAACCATTTCGGCATCCCGCGCAGCCGTTGGATTTACGGGCTGCCCGGCATCGCTATCGCGCAGACGCTGGCGTTCACGCCGATCGCCTACCTGGTGATGGCCGGCGTGCTGCAAGCCGTGAGCCCGAGCATGGAGGAGGCGGCGCAGACGCTGCGGGCCGGGCGGTGGCGGACCTTTCGTACCGTCACCTGGCCGCTGATCCGCCCCGGCATCGCCAACGCCTTCCTGATCGGCTTCATCGAGAGCATGGCGGATTTCGGCAACCCGCTGATGCTGGGCGGCAATTTTACCGTGCTGTCGACCGACATCTTTTTCGCCGTGGTGGGCGCGACGCACGACCAGGGGCGCGCCGCCGTGCTCGGCATGGTGCTGCTCGGCTTCACGCTCAGTGCCTTCCTGGCGCAACGATTCTGGCAGGAGGGGCGCAGCTTCACCTCGGTCTCGGGCAAAGGCGATGCCGGGCTTCACCCGCCGCTGCCCGGCGCGCTGAAGGCGATGTGCGGTGCCGTCGTGCTGCCGTGGATCGTGCTGACCGTGGTCGTCTACAGCATCATCCTGGGCGGTGGCTTCGTGGTGGATTTCGGTCGCGACAATTCGCTGACGCTGAAATATTTCCTCACCGCCTTCAGCATCGAGCACGGCGTCGGCGGCTGGTTCCTCAGCGGTTCGGCCTGGAGCTCGTTCCTCACCACTCTGGAACTGGCACTGGTGGCCATGCCGTTCACCGCGGGTCTCGGGCTGCTGACGGCCTGGCTGCTGGCACGCCAGGAGTTCATCGGCAAGGGCCTCTTCGAGTTCGGCACCATGATGAGCTTCGCCATTCCCGGTACCGTTATCGGCATCGCCTACATCCTGGCCTTCAACGTGCCGCCGCTGGAGCTTACCGGCACTGGCATCAT
>CAYWOW010000475.1:0-2070 GCA_964459005.1 uncultured Acetobacteraceae bacterium | reverse complement strand
AGGATGATGTCGGCGTGTTTGGGCGTGCCGTGGAACTCGACGCCGATCTGCTCGATGTCATAGCGCGGGCTGAGGCACGGCGTGATTTCGATGTCGCAGCCGTTGCACGAGCCGCCGTTCAGCCGGCAAATCCAGGGGGATCGGCGCCGCGAGATGGCAATGAGCCGGTCGATGAAACTCATGGCGCGCTCCGCACCAGTGTGGCGACCGCCTGGGACGGCGGCGGCGCGGTCCGCAGCACATCGGGGACGAAACCGAAAAACACGGAAGCAAGAGCAAAAGTCAGCAACACCACGGCCCCGGTCAGGGGCAGGGACTTGCCGGTGTCGGCGATATCGGTGGGCCCGAGCCAGGTCCGATGGATGGCGCGCGCATAGCACAGCACCGCCATCGCCGAGGCGGCACACATGGCGGCGACGAGCCAGGGTCCGCCGAGTTCCGCGCCGGCGAGATACAGGCGCCAATGTCCGACGAAGCCGAGCGTCGGCGGGATACCGATGAAGCCGAGCGCGCCCAGCATGAAGGCGGCGCTGGCCACCGGCAGGGGCGACGACAGGCCGCGGGTTTGCAGGCTCACCGGCCGGCCGAGATACCATTCGGCGGCGCCGACCGAGCCGAACAGCACGATCTTGGCGATGCCGTGGCTGAGGATGCCGAACCAGGCGCCCGTCATCCCGACCGGTCCGCCCAATACCAGCCCGAGCAGGAGGTAGCCCATGTCGTCGATGGAGGAGAACGCGAGCATCGGCTTCAGCTCGGTTTGCGCCAGCGCCAGCAGCGCCGCGCCGATCAGCGAGACCACCGCCACCGCGATCCACACGGTGGAGAAGCTCTCGAAAATCCACGGCGCGGCGGCGCGCAGGGTCATCAGGTCGCAGAAGCTGCTGACGTCGATGACGCCGATGATCAGCGCCGTGGTCATCGCCGAGGAAGCGCGCGCGACCGCCGGCAGCCAGGAATAGACCGGCACCAGCGCGAGCTTCAGCGCAAAGCCGAGGATCAGCAGCGCGACCGCGATTTTGCCGGCCGCCCCGTCGGGGGCGGCCATCCCGGTGCCGATCAAGGCCAGGGAGATACGGGTCAGCACGATGCCGAGCGCGATCGCGGTCAGGTATTTGCGCGCCGCTTCGCCGGCCTGTGGGGTTCCCCGGCTCCAGATCAGCCCGGCGGCGACAAGCTCCGCCAGATCCGCCAGCACGCTCGCCAGCCCGGACGGCCCGGCGAGGCGGCTCGCCACCACCAATGCCACGGTGGCCGCCGCGAAGCCCCACCAGCGCGGACCGCCCTGCGGGATCGCCCAGGCGTAGAGGCCCACGCCCAGGGCGGTAAGGAGAAACAGCGGGATCAGGACAGTATCCACGTCACACCAGCCAGACGCCGGCCAGCACGGCGGCGGCGGCAACACCGATCGCCACTGCCGGGCGATCTTCGAACGCGGCCCGCGCCACGGCCTGCGCCTGCCCGGCAAACCGTGCCAGCGCGCCCCAGATCGTCAGGTAGAGCGGGTCCGGATCGAGCGCATAGACCGGATGGAACGCGGTCTCGGCGATCGCGGCGAAATCGACCGCACCCGGCCCGTCGCCCACCGGCAGCGATTCCCCGCCCGCGAACACCGAAACGCGCGCCACCGCCGGCGCATCGGCCAGGCGGTAGACCACCAGTCCCAGAACGACGGACAGCAGCACCGCCATCGCGCCGATGGTCACGCTGATGCTGCCCTTGACCGTCAGAATGCCGAGCCAGCTCATCCCGACATCCCACTGAAAGCCCAGCGCGTGCACCGCGGGCGCCACCACCGGGATCATCAGAAATTGCGGCGCCAGGCCGAAGACCACGCACAGTCCGCCCATCGCTCCCATGCCGGCCAGCATGCTGGGGGATGCCTCATGGACGGACTTTCCGAGCAGGGCCGGCGACGGCTTGCCATAGAAGGTGCTGACGGTCGCTTTCAGGAACGAGAACGCGGTGAGGATGCTGCCGGCCCAGCCGACCAGCACGACCACGATCAGCCCCTTGTCGAGCGCCGCGTTGAACAGCAGCCATTTGGCGACGAAGCCGTTGGTCAGCGGC
>CAYWOW010000474.1:0-2082 GCA_964459005.1 uncultured Acetobacteraceae bacterium | reverse complement strand
GGCCCAAGGGGAGCCCGGCAGCAAGTCGACGGTTTTTCATGGAACGGTCTGTTCCATCCTCCGTTTGGAAGGTTCCTGTACGATGGCACGCACGAAAATCGCCCTGATCGGCGCCGGCAACATCGGCGGCACGATGGCCCACATCATCGGCCTACGGGAGCTTGGCGACGTCGTGCTGTTCGACGTGTTCGGTGGCGTCGCCGCGGGCAAGGCGCTGGACATCATGCAGTCCGGCCCGGTCGATAATTTCGACTCCCACATGGCCGGCGGCTCGGACTATGCGCTGATCGCCGGCGCGGACGTGGTGATCGTCACCGCCGGCTTCCCGCGCATGCCGGGCATGAGCCGCGACGACCTGCTGACCAAGAACGCCGGCGTGATCGCGCAGGTGGCCGAGGGCATCAGGACGTATTGTCCGGACGCCTTCGTCATCGTCGTCACCAACCCGCTCGACGTGATGGTCTGGGTGATGCAGCAGAAGTCGGGCCTGCCGGCCAGCCGGGTGGTCGGCATGGCCGGCGTGCTCGACAGCGCCCGCTTCCGCCTGTTCCTCGCCCACGAGCTCAACGTGTCGCTGGAGGACGTCACCGCCTTCGTGCTGGGCGGTCACGGCGACACCATGGTGCCGGTGCCCCGCTACTCCACCGTGGCCGGCATTCCGGTGCCTGACCTGATCAAGATGGGCTGGACCACGCAGGAGCGCATCGACGCCATCGTGGAGCGCACCCGCAACGGCGGCGGCGAGATCGTCAAGCTGCTGGGCACCGGCAGCGCCTTCTACACGCCGGCGGCGAGCGCCATCACCATGGCGGACAGCTTTCTCAAGGACAAGAAGCGGGTGCTGTCCTGCGCGGTGCTGCTGAACGGCGAGTACGGCCAGAGCGGCTTCTATGTCGGCGTGCCGGTGGTGATCGGCGCCGGCGGGGTGGAGAAGATCGTCGAGGTGCAGCTCACCCCCGAGGAGCAGGCGGAGTTCGACAAATCCTGCGCGGCGGTGAAAACCCTGATCGACGATTTCAAGAAGCTGGCGGTCTGAGTCCATGAACATCCACGAGTACCAGGGCAAGGAACTGCTGAAGCGGTATGGCGTCGCGGTGCCGGAGGGCTATGTCGCCTGGACGCCCGAGGAAGCCGAGGCGGCGGCGGGCAAGCTGCCCGGCCCCATCTACGTGGTGAAATCGCAGATCCATGCGGGCGGCCGCGGTGCCGGCCGCTTCGCCGACGACCCCGACGGCAAGGGTGGCGTGCGGCTGGCGCGCTCGCCCGAGGAGGCCCGCGCCGCCGCCGAGGCGATGATCGGCCACACCCTGGTCACCAAGCAGACCGGACCGGCCGGGCGCAAGGTGCGCCGGCTCTATGTCGAGGCGGGCTGCGACATCGCCCGCGAGCTTTACCTGTCCCTCCTGATCGACCGTGCCGCGGCGCGCGTCGCCATCGTCGCCTCGACCGAGGGCGGCATGGAGATCGAGCAGGTGGCCGCGCGGCAGCCCGAAAAGATCCTCCGCGTGTCGATCGACCCGGCCTCGGGCCTGTCTGGTTTCCATGCCCGCACGCTGGCCTTCGGGCTCGGGCTGCACGGCGCGCAGATCGGCGCGTTTTCCCGCTTCATCGGCGGCATCTACCAGGCCTTCATCGCGCTCGACGCCGCGCTGATCGAAATCAACCCGCTGGTGGTGACCGGCGCGGGCGAGGTGGTGGCGCTGGATGCCAAGGTCGCCTTCGACGACAACGCGCTGTTCCGCCATCCCGAGGCGGAAAAGCTGCGCGACGAGTCCGAGGAGGACCCGAAGGAGCTGGAAGCGGCCAAGCACGGCCTGAGCTACGTGGCGCTGGACGGCACCATCGGCTGCATGGTGAACGGCGCCGGGCTGGCCATGGCGACCATGGACATCATCAAGCTGTATGGCGGCTCCCCCGCCAACTTCCTCGACGTCGGCGGCGGCGCCACACAGGAGCGGGTGACCGCGGCGTTCAAGATCATCCTTTCCGATCCCAACGTGGAGGCGATCCTGGTCAACATCTTCGGCGGCATCATGCGCTGCGACGTGATCGCCGAGGGCGTGGTGGCGGCGGCCCGCGACG
>CAYWOW010000473.1:0-2086 GCA_964459005.1 uncultured Acetobacteraceae bacterium | reverse complement strand
CTGAATGCCGTGCCGGACGCTTACCGCTTCTACGCCCGGCACGGCTACGCGCCAGAGCGTTGGCTGGGCTGCACCAGCAATCCCACCGAGATCCCGGTGGTGAAGCTCCTGGCCAGCCAGGCCTTGGCGTTCACTGCCGCCCAGGCGCTGCCGGCCGCTGTCAACGCGGCCAGGCCGGTCGCTCCCTGACGCTCATGGCATGGCGGGGCTGGGCGCTCCGCCATGCCGCCCGGCCAACCGCACGCTGCCTCCGGCCGTCACTCTCGGGGCGCGCCCGTAGCGGGCGCTTACCCGCGCAAGCCGGCCAATGGCGCCGGATCGGGAAACCACCGGCTGAGCCGGGCATCCGGGTAGCCGTAGCCATCCAGCAGGGCGTCCGGGGCATGCTGGACTGCCTCCCATGCCTCGCCCGACAGGCCCTGCAGGTGCAGATGCGGGTACCACCCGCCGTTTTCTTCGGGCGTGCCGATCACCCCCACGGGGGTCCCACGCATGATCCGTGCGCCCGGCTCCGGCAATCCGCCGTGCGCCAGGTGACCGAGCAGGACGTATTCCGCGCTGCCCCTGGGCTCATCGGCGCGCAGCACAAACCAGCCGCCCCAACCTCCGCCAAGGACGCGGCAGGGCACCGCGTGCATCACCTGGCCCGACACCGGTGCCAGCACCATCGCTCCCGCCGGCACGTTCAGGTCGATGCCCAGGTGGATGGTGCAGCCTTCCGGCAAGTAGTGCCCGCGCCAAAGATGGGCACGGTCCTCCAGCCAGCCGCCCCAGCAATGATCGGCTCCGAGCCGGCGCGCCACCTCGCTGACCCAATGGTCGCAAAACCCCGGTTCGTTCAGTGGATTGGGACCGTCCGTCGCCGGAAAGTCCGCGCGCGCCATCGCATCCAGATCCGCTCTGGCCCATCGCCGCCCGGCGAACGCCGGGAATATCCAAGGTGCCTCCGGCATGCTCGTGACACTCCAGAGTGGGTTTAGGGCCAACCCGCGGGCGCTTGTCAACGCGGGGCCGCCACCCGGCTGGGCGCTGAGACACCGAGCAGCGCCCTTCAGCGCTCATCCCACTCTAGGGTCCAAACCCAATTAGGAAGCACTGCTGACGACCCTTCTCGTCTATCGGGGCTGCGCGGCCGAATGTCAGCTCTTTAGAGCGAAGCCGCCATATGCTCCAGGATGGCTGGACTGGCCGCTTCGCGCCCTTTATGGACGGAGGGCGGGGCTGGTGGCATGGGCGCCGCAGCGTGCGGCTCGATACGCGGGCTTGCCGGGGGGCCCGCCGAGAGACCGGCATCAAGATGCGGGCCGCTCGCTACTCGCTGGCAGCTCGCGGCGAGCGGCGCTCTCTCACGGCTTGTGGGGGCACAGTGGCGCCTCTGTGCCGGCACAGCCCGCCAGTCGGCTCGGGTGAGGCGATGGCTCGTGGAGCGCGGTGGCATGGAAGCTGCGACCGCGGTGGCCGCTTTGCCCCTTGCCCGAACCCGCTTTGCGGGAGGGCGCCGGGGGCGAGGTCAAGCGGCCGGCTGATGAGGCCGATGGGAGCTGACGGGATTGCTTCAGTCTTTCTTGTGATCTAGCTTAGCTTTTCTCGGTTGGCCGAACGAAATCAAGGCAATGAACCGCAAGCAACGTAGGGCGCAGACGAAGACGGCGCCGAAGGTCGCACCTTCTTCCCCGACGAATGCAGCCCTAATCCAACAGCTCTTCGGCAAGGCCCTTCAGCACCACCAAAATGGTCGGCTGGCCGAAGCCGAAGCCCTTTACCGCCGCATCCTGGCGGCGGATTCTCTTCATGCCGACGCCCTACACTTGCTTGGGCTGATTGGCCACCAGGTGGGGCGGAACGACGTCGCCGTCGACCTGATCGGAAAAGCGATCGACGTCAATGGAACTGTCGCCGCCTACCATTCCAACCGCGGCATTGCCCTGAAAGACCTCGGCCGTATCGACGATGCCCTGGCGTCCTACGACGCCGCACTCCGCATTAGGCCGGACTTCGCCCAGGCGCTTTACAACCGCGGCATCGCCCTGAAAGACCTCGGCCGTATCGACGACGCCCTGGCGTCCTACGACGCCGCACTCCGCAT
>CAYWOW010000472.1:0-2087 GCA_964459005.1 uncultured Acetobacteraceae bacterium | reverse complement strand
TCGTGGTCGGCCTGGTGGCCTATCCGCTCGGCCTCGCGGTCTCCAACAGCCTCGGACTGGCGCGCGGGCAGACCGCAACAACCGCCCACTATCTTGCCTTCCTGTCCGACCCGCGCAGCTACTGGGCCCTGCTGAACACTTTTGCTCTCGCCTTCGCCACCACGGCGGGGGCGATCGTTCTCAGCATTCCGCTCGGCTATCTGGCCCGTGCCTCGCGGCGTTTCGCCACCCCGATCCGTCTGCTGGTCACGCTGCCGCTCGCGGTTCCCGTTCTCATCGCGGCCTATGCGCTGACTCTGTTTTTTGCCGAGAACGGGCTGTTCAACAGCATTCTCGTCCGGGTGCTGCACCTGTTGTCGGAGCCGCTGGCAATTTCCTACAGCTGGCCGGGCCTGGTGATCGCCTGCATCTGGCGTTTCTTCCCCTACACCGGGCTGCTGGTGATTTCCGCGCTTGGTACGCTCGACCGCAACCTCGAGGACGCCGCCGCCAGTACCGGGGCGAACCCTTTGCAGGTGTTCCGCCGGGTGACCCTGCCGCTGATCGCACCGGCCGCGCTGACCGGCGGCATCCTGACTTTCGTCAGCACGTTCGGTACGTTCAGCATTCCGCTCATCATGGGCCGCAGTACCGAAGTGCTGTCGGTGATGGCCTATCGTAAGGTGACCGGCGGCTTCGACTGGCAGTCGGCCTCGACCATCGTGGTGATCATGGCCGTTTTCCAGATCGCCACGCTGGTCGGGTTGCGCGGCGCGGTGAATCGATGGGTGGCTCGGTGATCGCCGTGCGGCCGATGCAGGCGGGGCTGGCGTTGCTGCGGGTGGTGTTCTTCGTCCTGTTCGCCGGCTTCATCTTCGGGCCGCTGATCGTGCTCGCGCTGTGGTCGGTCGCGCAGCAATGGTTCTGGCCCAGCCTGCTGCCGACCAGTTTCACCATGCGCTGGTTCGAGTGGGCGGTCACCGTGCCTAACGTGTTCCGTTCGCTGCAGAACAGCCTGTTCGTCGCGACACTGGTCACCGTTGCCACCAGCATCATCGCGGTGCCCGCCGCCATTGCCATCGGCCGCTACGAGTTTCGCGGCCGCACGGTGGTGCGCTGGCTGTTTTCGGTGCCGCTGCTGGTGCCCTATATCAGCCTCGGCATCGGCATCGCCTCGGTGTTCTATACGGCCCACCTGACCGGAACCTACGCGGCGGTGGTGCTTGCCCACATGATCGCGGCGCTTCCCTTTGGCGTGCTGATCGTGACCAGTGCCGTCGAGGAACTGGTGCCTGAGGTCGAGGAGGCCGCGCTGGCCTGCGGTGCCGCGCCGGCCGCCGTGTTCCGGAAAATCATCCTGCCTCAGCTGGTGCCGGCCCTGCTGGCGCAGGCCTGCTATGTGTTCATGTTGTCGATGGATGAGTTCACGCTGACGCTGCTGGTCGCCAGTCCGGAAACCGCGACCTTGCCGGTGCAGATGTACGGCGCCATGGGCGAGGGCTATCTGCAGGTCAGCTCTGCGCTCGCCATTCTGCTGCTGCTGCCCAGTCTGCTGCTGTCCGCCGTGCTGGCCCGCTTCCTGCGCACCGATCTGCACGTGACAGGTTGATCCCCCCATCGTGTCACTCTGGAGAGAAAGCACATGAGACGAACGCTGAAAGCCTGCGCTGCCGCGATCGCCCTGGCCGTGCTGCCGGGCGTGGCCGTTGCCCAGAACATCAGTTTCTACGACACGATGTCGGGCGCCAACTTCGTGGAGTGGTGGCAGACCACCGCAATTCCGGCCTGCCAGGCGCAGACCCAGGCCGCCATCCGTTACACCTCGGCCGGTTCGCCGGAGGTCCTGCAGCGCATCAAGGCGGCCGGTGCACAGGGCGGCGACATCGACGTGCTGTTCCTGGCCCCGGACAAGATCGCCGCCTTCAAGGGCGAGGGCGTGCTGGAGGATCTGCGCGCGCATACCGCGCTGATACCGAACCTTACCAAGACCGAGCCGCCTGACAACGACAACGCCGCCGGTACGCCGCTGGAGGGCACCGGTGCGGCGTTCTTTCGCTACAGTTATGCGCTCATCTACAACGCCGACCGGGTGGCCAATCCGCCGCATA
>CAYWOW010000471.1:0-2099 GCA_964459005.1 uncultured Acetobacteraceae bacterium | reverse complement strand
CCATCCTGACGACCGGCGGGGAGGATGCCGTGCGGCTGGACGGCTTCGTCGGCCCCGCGCATGTCTCCACCGTCATCGGCACCGCGCCCTACGAGGAAATTTCGGCCGAGTTCCATAAGCCGGTGGTGGTGGCCGGGTTCGAGCCGCTCGACGTCATGCAGTCCATCCTGCTGCTGGTCCGCCAGGTCAACGAGGGCCGCGCCGAGGTCGAGAACCAGTACATCCGCGCCGTCACCCAGGCCGGCAACCAGCGCGCCCAGGCCGCGATGGCCGACGTGTTTGCCATTCGCGACCGCTTCGAGTGGCGCGGGCTGGGCTGGGTGCCGTTGAGCGCGCTGCGGCTGCGCCCCGAATATGCCCGCTTCGACGCCGAGGAGCGGTTCGGCATGGAGACGCCGTCGGCCTCCGACAACCCGGCCTGCGAGTGCGGCGCCATCCTGCGCGGGGTGAAGCGGCCGGTGGAGTGCCGGCTGTTCGGCACGGCCTGCACGCCGGAAACCCCGATGGGGTCGTGCATGGTGTCCTCCGAGGGCGCCTGCGCGGCGCACTGGACCTACGGGAGGTTCCGCATGCCCGCCCGGCGCGCCTCGTGAAGGGGCACCGCCGCCTCGACCTTCGCGCCGGCCGGGTGGACATGTCGCATGGCGCGGGCGGGCGGGCGATGGCGCAGCTCATCGCCGACATCTTCCACCCCGAACTGGCCAACGAATACCTCGCCCAGGGCAACGACCAGGCCGCCTTCGAGGTGGCGGGCGGGCGCATGGTAATGACCACCGACGGCTACGTGGTCTCGCCGCTGTTCTTTCCGGGCGGCGATATCGGCTCGCTGGCGGTGCACGGCACCATCAACGACCTCGCCATGGCCGGCGCCTGGCCGCTCTACCTGACCGCCAGCTTCATCCTCGAGGAGGGCTTCCCCTTCGCCGACCTCGCGCGCATCGCCGCCAGCATGGGGCGGGCGAGCCGGGAGGCCGGGGTGCCGGTGGTGGCCGGCGACACCAAAGTGGTGGAACGCGGCAAGGCGGACGGCGTGTTCATATCCACCGCCGGGATCGGCATGGTGCCGCCCGGGATTCGGTTGTCCGGCGACCAGGCGCGGCCGGGCGACGTTGTGCTGCTGTCCGGGCCGATCGGCGACCATGGCGTGGCGATCATGTCGTGCCGGGAGAATCTGTCGTTCGGCACCGAAATCCTGTCCGATTCGGCGGCGCTGCACGGGCTGGTCGCCGCCATGGTGGCGCGCGCCGGCGCGGGGCTGCGGCTGATGCGCGACCCGACGCGCGGCGGGGTGGCGGCGACGCTGAACGAGATCGCCAACCAGTCCGGCGTCGGCATCCTGCTGTCGGAGGCGGCGATTCCGGTGCGCCCGCAGGTGGCCGCGGCCTGCGAACTGCTGGGCCTGGACCCGCTGAACGTGGCCAACGAAGGCCGCCTGATCGCCATCGCCGCCCCCGAGGCGGCGCCGGCGCTGCTGGAGGCGATGCGTGCCCACCCGCTCGGGGTGGATGCCGCGCTGATCGGCGAGGTGGTGGAGGACGCCGACCGCTTCGTGCAGATGACCACCGGCTTCGGCGGCGGCCGCATCGTGGACTGGCTGGCCGGCGAGCAACTGCCGCGGATCTGCTGAGCCGGTGACCTAAACGATCGAGATGCCGCCATCGACGGCGAGCACCTGGCCGGTGATGTGCGCGCCCGCGTCCGAGGCGAACAGCAGCGCGGCGCCCTTCAGGTCGTTCGGCCCGCCCAGCTTTCCCAGCGGCGCGGAGGCCGCCAGTTCGTCGCCGAACTCCGCCAGCGTGCCGCGGGTCATGCGCGAGGGAAACCAGCCCGGCGCGATCGCGTTCACCGTGATGTCGAACCGTCCCCATTCGACCGCGAGCGAGCGCGTCATATGGATGAGGGCCGCCTTGCTGGTGTTGTAGGCCACCGTTCCGGGCGGACGGGCATGCGCGCGCAGCCCGGCGATCGAGGCGATGTTGACGATGCGCCCGGCGCGGCGCGGCATCATCCACCGCTTCGCCACCGCGCAACTCAGGTGGAACGGCGCATCGACATTCAGGTCCATGACGCGGCGCCACTGCTCCGGCGTATGGTCCTCG
>CAYWOW010000470.1:0-2107 GCA_964459005.1 uncultured Acetobacteraceae bacterium | reverse complement strand
TCACCCACGTGCCGAGCGGCATCGTGGTGGCCTGCCAGGAGGACCGCAGCCAGCACCGCAACCGGGCCACCGCGATGGGGATGCTGAAGGCGCGGCTCTATGAGCAGGAACTGCAACGGCGCGAGGCAGTGACGGCGGCGCAGGAGAACGCCAAGACGGACATCGGCTGGGGCCACCAGATCCGCAGTTATGTTCTCGCTCCCTATCAGTTGGTGAAGGATTTGCGCACCGGGGTGGAGACGGGCAACCCCGACGCGGTGCTGAACGGCGCGCTGGACGAATTCATGGCCGCCGCACTGGCCGCCCGCGTCGGCGCGACCCGCAGCGCGGCGAGCGCGCAGGCGCAGTAGCGGGCGTGGGCCAACGCCAGCACGCTGACGTTCCAAACGTTTGACATGACACGCCCCGCGTGTCATGTTCGGGCGTGATCCGGTCGTGGAAGACGGTGGCGACGCGGCGCTTTGCCGAGACCGGCAGGAGCCGCTGGTCCGGTCTCGATGTCGAGCGGGCGCG
Organism: uncultured Acetobacteraceae bacterium; assembly: GCA_964459005.1. Classification (GTDB taxonomy): domain Bacteria; phylum Pseudomonadota; class Alphaproteobacteria; order Acetobacterales; family Acetobacteraceae; genus Rhodovastum. Next base: position 1,594 of record CAYWOW010000470.1, on the reverse strand, counting down.
GTTGCGGCTGGCGCAGCTCGACGCGGCGAAGACGCTGGACGATCTGGGCCGGTTGCGCAGCGTCGGGTTGCATAAGCTGTCGGGTGACCGGGCCGGCACCTGGGCGGTCACGGTCAATGGACCCTGGCGGGTCGTGTTCCGCTTCGAGGCCGGTGACGCGCTGGACGTGGAGATCGTGGACTACCATTGAAAGGCAACCATCATGCAGTTCCATGAGGTCCATCCGGGAGTGACGTTGCGCGAGGAACTTGCGGCGCGTGGCATTTCCGCCGCTTCCGTCGCGCTGAAGCTGCGGGTGCCACCGCAGCGCCTGCACGAGATCGTCAGGGGCGAACGGTCAATCTCGCCGGACACGGCCCTGCGGCTGGCGCGGTTTTTCGGCACCTCCGCGGAGTTCTGGATGACCCTTCAGAGCAACTACGATCTGGCCGTGGCACGGCGGCAGCGGGGCGCGCGGATCGACACCGAGGTCGAGGCCGCGGCCTGACCGACCGCTCAGCGTCGCCGGGCGCGGGCCAGCGCCACCACGCCACCGTTGCAGGCCAGGCAGATCGCCAGCGCCAGCAGAAGCGAAAGCGTCGCGCCGAACGGGCGGGCGGTGACCCCCAGCACCGCCGCGGCCACCGCCATGCCGATCAGGCCGGGCAGCGTGTTGACCATCACCGCCGCGGCGGCCGGGCCGCCGATCTGCGGATAGAGCAGCACCGCGAGACTGGTCATCACCACCGGCGCCAGAGCCAGCTCCCCGGCCGCGCCCGGGCCGAGCAACTGGCCCGCCACGATGGTGGCGCCGACCAGCAGCATCGCCGCGCCGGCCCGTACCGCGATGTCCCGGCTCGACGAACGCGGCCGCCCACTGACCGGCGCGTGGCGCCAGGGGGCGACGATGACCAGGCAGAGCGGAAACACCACCACCGCGGCGATGGCCACCGCGCCCAGTCCGGGGGCGGCGGCGCGCAACCCGGTCACCGCCACGGCCCAGACCGCGAGCGCGCCGAACGTGCTTGCCCATCGCCCGTGCCGGCGCGCCAGCGCGCCATAGACGACGGCGAAAACCGCGGTGGCGGTGAGCGAGGCCACGCTCGCCGGGGCGCTGGCGGCGATGAACGCGGCGCCGTGCTCGGCGGCCAGGAAGACATAGGCCGGGCCGGCGGAAACCGGCAGCGACGCCACCATCGCCCCCACCAGCAGCCCGGCGCGCTCGACCACCAGGCAGGTCACCACCACGATCGCCGCGGTCGTCACCATCTTGGCGCCGAGCGCAAGCCATATTGTCTCCACCCCATCTCCTTGCATGCCTCGCGGCAGGACAGGGCTTTACGGGGGGCGAATGAACCGCGTAGGCTGCAACCCAGCCGCGCGTGCCGTGCGGTGGAACGTCTGACACCGATGGGAGATCGACCGCATGATGAGAAGGATCGTCTTTGCCGGCGCTGCCTTGCTGGCCCTCGCCGCCACGACGTCGGCGCGGGCCGATGTCCAGATCGGGACCGCCGGCCCGATCACCGGCAGCAACGCGACCTTCGGCGTGCAGCTGAAGGAAGGCGCCGAGCAGGCGGTGGCGGACATCAATGCCAAGGGCGGCGTGCTCGGC
>CAYWOW010000469.1:0-2108 GCA_964459005.1 uncultured Acetobacteraceae bacterium | reverse complement strand
CCGGCCGTGCTGCCGCGTGGTGCTGGACGGCCCGGCCGAGGCGGTGACCGCGCTGGCCGACGGGCTGGCGGGTCGGCTGCACCTCACCGTGCCGGCGACGAGCCTGCCCGCCGAGGCGATGGCGTTGGCCGGGCGCCCTGCCCGCCGCCGCCACACCCCGCCCGCGCTGGCGGCGGACCATCCGGTGGGCGAGGCGTTCGCGCATCTGGTGGCACGGCTGACCGAAGCGATCCTGTCCGAGGCGTCACGCGCCGGACCGACGGCGAGCGAACCGGTGCACCAGATGCGGGTGGCGCTGCGCCGGCTGCGCTCGGCGGTCGCGCTGTTCGGCAAGGCGACGCGCTGCCCGGAAGTGGCCGCCGGCAAAATCGCGTTGCAGGGCCTGGCCAAGACGCTGGCGCCAGCGCGCGACTGGGACGTGTTCGCCGAGGGCACCGGACGCGCGGTGGCGGCGAATTTTTCCGGCGATGCCGCCGTGGAACAGTTGCTGAACGCCGCCGAACGCCGCCGCCTGAAGGCCTACGCGGCCCTGCAACGCTACCTGGCGAGCGCGCAGTTCCGCCGGCTCGGCATCGCGCTGGCGGCGCTGGCGGCGGCCCGGCCGTGGGAGCGGCCACGGCACGCCGACGACGCGGCGGCGGCGCGCCAGGCCGAACGGCTGACCGGGTCGCTCGCCGACTTCGCGGCCAAGGCCCTGGGGCGCCGGCTGCGGGCGCTGCGCACGCCGGAGGCCGACATCGAGGCGCTGCCGACCGAAGCGCTGCACGGGCTGCGCCTGCACGGCAAACGGCTGCGCTACGTAGCGGAGTTCTGCGCCCCGCTGTTTCCGGGTCATGGCGCGCGGCGGTTCATCCGGCGGCTGACGATCCTGCAGGAACGGCTGGGCCACCTGAACGACGGCGCGGTGGCGGCCGGGCTGATGGCGGAACTGGGGGCGGAACACAGCCACGCCGGCGGGGTGGTGCGCGGCTTCGTGGCGGCACAGACCGCCGGCGCCCGCGCGCAGATCGGCCAGGCCTGGCGCAGGTTCCACCGGCTCGACCCGTTCTGGAGTTGACACCGGGGTCGAGACGGCCGGTGTTACGTATTCATTATGATGCAACTTGCGGGTTGCGTGGGTGCTGGCCGCGCGCTACGGGTTCGTTAATGCCGATCACAACCGCTTGAGGAACTCCGGTTTGCCCTTGCAACGTCCGCGGCGGATCTTTCGCGGCAGCCGCCTCGGGGTGCCGGGGCTCCGGCTCGGCGCGTTGCTGCATCGCGGGTTGCTGGCCGGGGTCGCCTGCGTTGGCGTCGGCGGCGTGGCGCTTTTGTTCGGGCTGCCTTCGGACCTGTTCGGGCGTGCGCCGGTGCCGGCGGGTGCGGTGACGGCGGAACCGCAGCAAGTGGCGGTGGTGGACGGCGGCACGTTGCGCCTGCACGACACCGTCGTGCGGCTGAACGGCGTGGCGGCGCCGGCGCGCGGGCGGACCTGCGCGGACGGCCAGGGCGCCGGCTACGATTGCGGCGCGGCGGCGAGCGCGGCGCTGGCCGAGTTGGTGCGCGACCACCGGGTGGCCTGCAAACTGAGTGGACACGACCGCGCCGGCCTGGCCCAGGGCGTCTGCGAAGCGGGCGGCACCGAACTCAACCGCGCGCTGGTGGCGGCGGGCTGGGCGCGGGCGGACATCCCCGGCCTCGGCGCGGTGGAAGCGACCGCACGGGCCGACCGGCTTGGCCTGTGGCGCAACGGGGCCGACCCGAGCTTCTGAGCACCGTTTCGTGTGCGATCCACGGTGGTTTTGCCGCGGGCGCGACGTTGCGTCGCTGTTCCCCCCGCCTTAGTTTTGCAATGTGCCGAGAGGCGGACCGGGATCGCCCCGGATCCGGGTTTGGCATCATAATGCGGCGGACGCCAACGCCGCCTGACATGAGGGAAAAGTCATGAGCGGCACCAACGGTTCGATCACCGTCACGCTGGACGGCAGCAACAAATCGGCAAAACTGCCGCTGATCTCCGGCAGCATCGGTCCGCAGGTCGCCGATATCCGCAAGCTGTACGACCAGACCGGCATCTTCACCTATGACCCGGGCTACGGCAACACGGCGTCCTGCGAGAGCAAGATCAC
>CAYWOW010000468.1:0-2109 GCA_964459005.1 uncultured Acetobacteraceae bacterium | reverse complement strand
CGACCTGCTCCTCGATCCGGCGGGGGTGACTCCAGTCGTCGGAGTCCCAGTGCACGATGATGTCCGCGCGGTTCGCCAACTCGTTGGCCGCGTTGCGCAGCGCGCCGATGGTCGAGCCGCGGAACTGGTGGGCGCCCACATGAATCTCGGACGCTCGCCAATCCGTCAGATCCTCGTCCAAACAGACCGGGCAGCCTCCGCCCTCGCGCTCGTCGGATGAGCAGGTGTGCGGCCGGTGCCAGGAAAACTGATCCGCGCCGGAGTCAAACGCTATCAGGCGGACCCGGCCTTCCGCCCATTCGATGGCATCATCGCGGTACGTCTGCGCCCGAAAACTGCGCACCGCCCGCGCCACCATCTCGCGGCGCCCGTCCACCAGCATGACCGCTACGACCCACGGATTAGCCACGGCGCACCTCCTGAGTCGCATACACCCCCGTACCTGGTATTCCCGCCGAGACGTAGCACGTCCCGTTGGCGCGCCGGCCCACATGCAGCCCGCGCGGCCCGACGCTGATGCCGACGCCGGTTTTCCCGACGCGCAGGCGCACGCCGGGAAAGAGTTTGATCGATCGGCGGAAACGGATGCTCACGCCGGCCACCCCCACCGCTGCCAGCATCGCCGACACTCCCAGAGAGCGGGCGTCCCGGTTGCGAGGTTGCCGAATTGCACCAGGCGTAGGTTTGTCGGGCTCGTGTGGCGCTTCTGGCACCACCAGCGGCGAATGCGCGTCATAAAACCTCCGGAGGCCGGGACCGTCCGCTGCGCGGCATGACAGCACGCGCTTGGTCAGTTTCTCCCGGCCCGGTATTATTGTGCGCAGAAATGCGGAGGGATTGCAATACGGTATTTACCGGATGCCTCAGATTGGGCTGATAGTGTACGGCTGCGGAGCGGCGCTGATCGTGCCTTGCTGCGTCAGGTAACTGCGTTGCTCCCGCGGCCCCACCAGCGCCGCCCAGCCGATTGCCAGCGCCGTCACGATGTCATCGTGCAGGCCGGCCGGCGCGCCGTAGCGCATCACGCCGCCGGGCGTCGGCTTGCCTTCGAACGCCTGGAGCTCGCCGAGAAGCACGGGATCCGGCGGGATGCGGATCACGCCGCGCTCGAATGCCAGCGCGAGGGTTTGGACGATGGCAGCCTTCGAAGGCCCCGTCGTCAGGAAGCCCGCGACCGGGAGCCCGTCCGTCTGGAGCTGCTCAACCACCGGGCCGCCCATCGAATTGGACTCAGCCACGATCCAGCACCGCGCGCCGTGCTGGCGCCAGAACTCGGCCAGTCGGGCGCGTTGCAATCCGTACTCGATTCCGCGGAATCGGTCAATGCCGACTACCTGGCCGGCGGCAGACAGCGCGACGAACACGGTGTAGTCGCCCGTGCGTCCCCAGTCCACGCCGATCATGGCGGCCGGGTGCCGCGTGATTTCTCCCACGGCCTCGGCGATGCGCCGGAAGACCGCGCCCGCCCAGGTGACAAACCTCGCCTCGACCTCCTGGGCAAACGCGAGGTCTGTGAGGTCCTGGCGCATGGCCTCGATTTCCGCCGGCACGATGTACGGATTGCTCGAGGTCGGCATCTGCCACGATGCCCATTCGGTCTGCGCCGGGTCCGCGCCGCGCTGGTAAAGCGAGTGGAAGTAGTTCGCCGTTCCCTTGGGCGTCGACAGAAACCACGCGCTGCCCTGGTAGTCCGCGAGCATCGGGCGAAGCGTCTGCTGCCAGGCGTGCTCGAAGTCCGCGACCAGCGCCGCTTCATCGATCACCACGCGCGCATAAGATCGGCCGCGGCCGGCGTCGGGTGAGTCGAGCGACCAGCAGTCAATGCGCCCGCCGCCTACCAGCTCAAGCCAGTGCTCCGATTCGTTCTTGCGCGCGGTGACGGGCGCGAGCGTCTGGTGCGCGGTGCGCCACACCTCCGACAGCAGGCGGTAGGTGGGAGCGAACCACGCCGCGGGCTTGCCGGTCAGGGCGGTGCGGATCAGCCGGTCGAGCCCGAGAACTGTTTTCCCCCACCGGCGCCCGCAGCAGACGACGTTGAACCGCTTCGCGCCGCGGAGCACTTCGTACTGCGCCGGGTGCGGTCGCGGCAGGGTGAGTGTGAGCGTCATT
>CAYWOW010000467.1:0-2115 GCA_964459005.1 uncultured Acetobacteraceae bacterium | reverse complement strand
CTGGACGACCGGCGCCGCCGTGGCGCTGAGCCTGCTGGCGCTGCCCGCCGGCGCGGCCACGTTGCGCGTGGGGGTGATCGGGGACGCCGGCACCATGGACCCGCATTCGCAGAACGTGCAGACCACGTCGCAGCTTTTGCGCCAGATGTACGAGCCGCTGGTGAACCGCGGGCCGGCACTGGAACTGGAACCGGGGCTGGCCGTGGCGTGGAGCACGCCGGAGCCGACGCGCTGGCGCTTCAAGCTTCGCCCGGGGGTGAAATTCCACGCCGGCGAGGCCTTCACCGCCGAGGACGTGGTGTTCTCACTGAAGCGCGTGGCGGGGAAAACCTCGAACTACGCGAATTTCGTCGACAGCGTGGCGCGCGCCGAGGCGGTCGATCCGCTGACCGTCGATATCATCACCAACGAGCCCGACCCCATCCTGATCGACAAGCTCGCCAGCGTGGAAATGATGAGCCGCGCCTGGTGCGAGGCGAACAGCGCCACCGAGCCGCAGAACGCGGCGCAGGCGCAGGAGATGGCGACCGCCCGGCGCACCAACGGCACCGGCCCGTTCCGGCTGGCCAGCCGCGAGGAGCAGGTCCGGACGGTGCTGGCCGCCAACCCGGACTGGTGGGGCAAGCCCACCGGCAACGTCAGCGAATACGTCTCCGTTCCGATCGCCAACAACGCCACCCGCACCGCGGCCTTCCTGTCCGGCGAGGTCGACATGGTGCTCGACCCGCCGATCCAGGACCTCGAGCGGCTGCGCGCGCGGCCGGACGTGAAGGTGCTGCAGGGGCCGGAGGGGCGCACGATCTTCTTCGTCATCGACAGCGGCCGCGACGAACTGCTGTACAGCGACGTCAAGGGGAAGAATCCCTTCAAGGATGTGCGGGTGCGGCGCGCGCTGTATCAGGCCATCGACATGGACGCGATCGCCAGCCGCATCCTGCGCGGCGGCGGCGTGCCGGCCGGGATGCAGGTGGCCCCCGGCGTGCGCGGCTACGACCGTGCGCTGGACGTGCGCCTACCCTACGACCCGACGCGGGCCAAGGCGCTGCTCGTCGAGGCCGGCTACCCCGACGGTTTCGGCTTCACCTTCGATTGCAGCAACAACCGCTATCCGGGGGACGCGGAAATGTGCGCCGCCATCGCCGCCATGTGGGCGCGCATCGGCGTGCGGGCGCAGGTCAACGCCATGCCGGTGCAGACCTTCTTCCCGAAGGTGCAGCGGCGCGACACCAGCATGTTCCTGCTCGGCACCGCGCCGCCGACGCTGGACGCGGGCTACAGCATCCAGGTCAGCTTCATGTCGCCGGGCAGCCGGCCCGGCGATGGGGCGTGGAACCTGGGCGGCTACCACAACCCGGCGATCGACGCGCTGGGCGTGCAGATCCGCTCCGAGCTCAACCCGGAGAAGCGGCTGGCGCTGATGCGCCAGGCCCTGGTGCTGGGCCGCGACGACGTGGCGACGCTGCCGCTGTTCAACAACCAGATCGCCTGGGCGGTGCGCAGCAATGTCGAGGTGACGTTGCGCGCCGACGACCAGATGGAGGCGAAGTGGGCGGTGGTGAAGTGAGGCCGCTAATGGGTCTCGCAGTTGGTCCGGCCGGAGGCGACGCAGTCCTGCCACATCATTTCCTTGTGCAGGCGGGGGAACAGCAGCCAGCCGCCGAGCAGCAGCAAGGCCACCAGCAGCAGCGTCGCAATCCCGACGAAGTCCCACCGGCGCCGCGGCCGTTCATCCGCCATCGCGATCCATCCTCACGGAAACCGCTACGTTAACGTCCGCCGGCCGGACCCGCCACTGTTGCCCGGTTCGGCAAATGGCGTCACAACCCGCGCAGCCCTACCGCAAGGAGCATACGTCGCCATGAACTACGCCCCGCCGCGTCCCGACCCCTCGTTGCCGCCCGTGCGCGTCAACCTTTACTCCGACACGCAGACCAGGCCGACGCCGGCGATGAAGGCGGCGATGATGGCAGCCGAGGTCGGCGACGAACAGGCCGGCCAGGACCCCACGATCTGGGCGCTGTGCGACCGCATGGCGAGCTTCCTCGGCAAGGAGGCCGCGGTGTTCCTGCCCAGCGGCACGATGTGCAACCAGATCGCCATCATCACCCACTGCCG
>CAYWOW010000466.1:0-2118 GCA_964459005.1 uncultured Acetobacteraceae bacterium | reverse complement strand
CTTCAAGGGACGCGAGCAGCCCAACGGCTACACGGAATTCGTGCTGCACGCGCGCAGAAGGCAAGCCAAGGCGGCCGCGTAAGGAAGGGCCACGGGCTCAGCCCATAGCCTTTCCGTCACACGTACCGGTTGACCAGATTCTCGAGGTACTCCTGTCGCCCCGACCGCGGCCGGGGTTCGATGGTGTCGCGTTCGACACGCGCGGCGATCTCGGCGAGCGAGCGTTCGCCGCCGAGCATGGCGTGTCCCTCCCTGGTGTCCCAGCCCGCATAGCGCGCCGCCAGTTCGCCGGCGAGCCTGCCGTCCTCGATCATCGCGGCGGCGGCGAGCAGGCCGCGGGCGCACACGTCCATGCCGCCGACATGGGCGTGCAGCAGATCCTCCGGGTCGATCGACTGGCGGCGGACCTTGGCGTCGAAATTGAGTCCGCCGCTGCCCAGCCCGCCCGCCCGCAACACGTGATACAGCGCCAGTGCCACCTCGGGCACGTTGGTCGGGAACTGGTCGGTGTCCCAGCCCGACTGCGGATCGCCGCGATTGATGTCGAGCGAGCCGAGGAGGCCCAGGGCCGCAGCCAGCGCGATCTCGTGTTCGAAGCTGTGGCCTGCCAGAGTCGCGTGGTTCGCCTCGATGTTGACCTTGACCTCGCGTTCCAGCCCGTAGCGGCGCAGGAAGCCGTGCACGGCGGCAACGTCGAAGTCGTACTGGTGCTTGGTCGGTTCCTGCGGCTTCGGCTCGATCAGGATGGTGCCGTGAAAGCCGATGCGGTGCTTGTGGTCGACCACCAGCGTCAGGAAGCGGCCGAGCTGGTCGAGCTCGCGGCCGATGTCGGTGTTGAGCAGCGTCTCGTAGCCTTCCCGCCCGCCCCACAGCACGTAGTTCTGCCCGCCCAGCCGGTGCGTCACCTCCAGCACCGCCTTCACCTGCGCGCAGGCATAGGCGAACACGTCCGGATCGGGGTTGGTCGCCGCGCCAGCCATGTAGCGCGGGTGCGAGAACAGGTTGGCGGTGCCCCAGAGCAGCCGCACTTTCGCCTCTTCCATCTTGGCCGCGAACAAATCGGCGATGGCGTGCAGATTGGCCGTGGATTGGGCCAGCGTGTCGCCCTCGGGGGCCACGTCGCGATCGTGAAAACAGAAGAAGGGAACATCGAGAAGCCGGAACAGCTCGAAGCCGACGTCGGCCTTGGCGCGGGCCAGCGCCATGGCGTCGTCGCCGTGCATCCAGGGTCGGAAGAACGTCTCGCCGCCGAACGGATCGCCGCCGGGCCAGGTCAGGGAATGCCAGTAGCACACGGCGAAGCGCAGATGGTCCTCCATCCGCTTGCCCAGCACGATCCGGTCCTTGTCGTAGCAGCGGAAGGCGAGCGGCTCGACCGCGTCCGGGCCGGCGTAGCGGATCGGCGCGGAGCGGGCGAAAAAGCTGTTGAAATCCGTCATGGCAGGTCTCCCTAAAGCGAGGCTCAGGCCCGCAGCCGCTCGAGCGCCGTCCAGTCGAACGCGATGCCGTGGCCGGGCCGGTCGGGCGCAATGGCCTTGCCGTCCGCGATGCGCAGCGGATCGGCGATGTAGCGTTCCAGGCCGAAGCCGTGAACCTCGAGATAGGAGGGGTTCGGCACCGCCGCCAGCAGATGCACGGTCAGGTCGTGCGCGCCGTGCGAGGTGACGGGCAGACCGAATGCCTCGGCCACGTGCGCCACCTTCAGGAAGGCGGTGACGCCGCCGCAATTGGTCACGTCGGGCTCGGGGTAGGTCACCCCGCCGCTGGCGATGAGATGGCGGAACTCCCAGAGCGTGCGTAGATTCTCGCCGGCCGCCACGGGCAATCCGCCGTCGCGCACGACGCGCGCATGCGCGGCCATGTCGTCGGGCGGAATCGGCTCCTCCAGCCACACCGGATCGTAGGGCCCGAAAGCGCGCGCGGCGCGGATCGCGATGTCGGCGGTCCACTTCATGTTCGCATCCACCATCAGCGGAAATCCGTCGCCGAGATGGTTGCGCATCGCCGCCAGGCGTTCGACGTCCTCGCGCAACTTCGCGCGGCCGACTTTCATCTTGATGGCGCGAAAGCCCTTGCCGAGGTTGTCGTCGGTCTGGCGCAGCAAGCCATCGAGCGGCA
>CAYWOW010000465.1:0-2118 GCA_964459005.1 uncultured Acetobacteraceae bacterium | reverse complement strand
TCTTCTGCGTGCAGGCGCCGTTCACCGGCGGCGAGGACGGCATCCAGCAGGTGCCCCGGGCTCCCTTGTTCGGCGTCATTCCCATGCGCAGCGACATGGCGATGTACTGGATGGTGGCGGCGGTGTTCCTGCTCGGCTTCCTGCTGATCCACCGGATCGTGCACTCGCCGTTCGGTCAGGTGATGAAGGCGATCCGCGAGAACGAGCCACGCGCCATCTCGTTGGGATATCGCACCGACGACTACAAGTGGATGGCCTTCGTGCTGTCCACCTTCCTGGCCGGCATCGCCGGCGGCACCAAGGCCCTGGTGTTCGGCATCGCCACACTGACCGACGTGGAGTGGACGATGCATGGCCAGGTGGTGCTGATGAGCCTGGTGGGCGGCCTGGGCACGGTGTTCGGCCCGGCGGCAGGGGCGCTGATACTCACCGCGATGGAGAACTACCTGGCGCGGTTCGGCGACTGGGTGACGATAACGCAAGGCACCATCTTCGTTCTTTGCGTGCTGGCATTCCGGCGTGGCCTCGTCGGCGAACTCGGCGGGATGCTGCGGCTGGAACTGTAAGGAAGGCGGGGGCGGAGACCCCAGCGTTCCTTACAATGCCTTCAGCAGTGCCTGCGTGTAGCCGAGCGCATAGGCGAAGAAGCGTTCGCGGCCGACGTCGAGGTCGGACAGTGGTGCGTGGTCGGGGCAGAGGATGCCGTCGTAGCCGGCATCGCGGTAGGTGCGCAGGCAGGCCAGCATGTCGAGCACGCCCTCGTCGGGGAAGCATTCGCGGAAATCCAGGTAGCCGCCGATGATGTTGCGGAAGTGCACCATGAAGATCCGTTTGCGCGCGCCGAATTCGCGGATGGCGGCGAGCACGGTGGCGTTCGGGTCGGTCGCCATTTCGGCCACCGTGCCCTGGCAGAAATTCAGCCCGAGCGACGGGCTCTCGGGAGCCAGGTCCATCAGCCGGCGCATCCCTTCCACGGACCCCACGACGTGGTGCACGCCGTTCAGTCCTTCCGGCGGGTAGGCCGGGTCCTGCGGGTGGATCGCCAGCCGCACGCCGGCGCGTTCGGCGGTGGACAAAATCTGCTCGATCAGGTACTCGATGGCGAACCAGCCCTGCTCGCGGCTGACGCCGCCCGCCTGGGAGGCCAGAACCTGGCCCCCGGCCTCGGGTTTGCTGAGATCGATCGCCGGCGCGTCCGAGCCTTGCTTGCCGCCACCGATATGGCCGACGCCCCAGTACGAGAACTTCTTGTCCGCCTCGGGATCGTAGTCGGCGGCGCGGAAGGTGCTGCACTGCACGCCGCCGCGTCCGGTCACCATGCCGGTCCGGGTGATGCCGACCATCGCCAGGACGAATTTCAGGCAATCGATGCCGCCGTCCGCCGCGGCCTGGATGTTGTGGCGCAGTTCCTTGGCTTTGGCGGCGGCGCGGTCGGGCGCGCGCAGGCTGTCGAGCAGGATCGCGCCGACGTCCAGTGCCATGACTTCAAGCTTCATGCCGAAGCCCTCGACCCAGCGGCGCTGGGCGGCGACCTTGGAGGCGTCCCACAGCCCGTCCTCGTTCATCACGCCGGTGTTGGGCCGGGTGTCGATGACGATGCCGCGCGAGCCAAGCTGGGCGGACAGGCGCAGCCGGTTGTCGGACGGATTGATCAGCTGTTCACCGATGTACATGACAGGTCCTCGACTGTTCGCGTGGTGCTGTTAGCGCACCAGGATCATTCGCTTGATTTCGCCGACGATCACCAGATAGCTCACCGCGGCCAGCAGCGCGTTGGCGGCGACGAAGACCAGGGCGCCGTTGAACGATCCGGTGATGTAGACGATGTAGCCGATGGCGATCGGCGTGGTGATCGAGGCGACGTTGCCGCACATGTTGAACACGCTGCCGGCAAGCCCGGTGATTTCGCGCGGTGCGGCATCGCTCATGACCGCCCAGCCCAGTGCGCCGATACCCTTGCCGAAGAACGACAGCGCCATCAGGGCGACCACCACCCATTCCACGCCGGTATAGTTGCAGGCGATCATTGCCATCGACAGCAGCATGCCGAAGACGATCGGGGTCTTGCGCGAGGCGCTGAGCGAGAAGCCGCGGCGCAGCATCCAGTCGGAGAACACG
>CAYWOW010000464.1:0-2125 GCA_964459005.1 uncultured Acetobacteraceae bacterium | reverse complement strand
TATGCCCTGCTGCTGGTGAATGTCGGCAACTACATCAGCGGCGCCGCGGCGATCTCCACGGTCATGAAGATCAACCTGCCCGGCGCCATCTGCGTCATCGCGGTCGTCAGCACGTTCTACTACGTGTTCGGCGGGCTGAAGGGGGTGGCCTATGTCACCCTCCTGCATACCGCCATGATGGTGATCGGCCTCAGCCTCATCCTGGGCGTGGCGCTGACCGCGACCGGGGGGATCCGGCCGATGGTGGAAAGCCTGCCGACCCCCTACTTCACCTGGGACGGCAAGATCGGTGTCGCGACGATCGTCGCCTGGACCGCCGGCACCATGGGCGCGATCTTCTCGACTCAGTTCATCGTCCAGGCCATCTCCGGCAGCAGCAGCGCCAACAAGGCGCGGCGCTCGACCTTCTATGCCGCCGCGCTGTGCCTGCCGCTCGGCATCGCCCTCGGCCTGATCGGTGTCGCCGCCAGGTTCCTGCACCCGACGATGAACAGCCTGTATGCCTTGCCGGTGTTCCTGCAGGGCATGAACCCGTTCCTCGCCGGCCTGGTGACGACGGCGCTGATCGCCTCGGTATTCGTCAGCGTGAGCACGGTGGCGCTGGCGATCGCCTCGCTCATCATCCGCGACTTCTATTCGCCGTACTTCCACCCCACCCCCGAGCAGGAACTCAGGGCGACCCGCCTCATCTCGCTCGCCATCGGCGCGGCGCCCCTGGTATTCGTGTTCTTCGTGCCGGCAATCCTCAAGCTGTCGTTCTTCACCCGGGCGCTGCGCCTGTCGATCTCGATCGTCGCGCTGATCGGCTTCTACCTGCCGATGTTCCGCAGCAACCGCGGCGCCACGATCGGCCTGCTGGCGGCGGCCGTTGCGACGACGATCTGGTATGCCCTCGGCGATCCCTATGGCGTGAACAACATGTATGTCGCCGCCGCGACCCCGGTGATCGTGATCGGGCTGGAATGGCTGTTCGGCTGGCAAAACAAGGCCGCCGTCGCCGCGATGCGCTGATCCCCCACGCAGAAACCCAAGGACGAAACATCATGAGCGCCGCCGCAGACACCACCGTCCTGGACCGGTCCGGCCGGGTCGCGCCCGCCGCCACCGACCCGGCCCGGGTCGAAGCCTATCTTCCCTCGGTCTGTGTGCAGAACCACGCCGCCAACATCATGCCGCTGCCAAACGGCGACCTGGCCTGCGTGTGGTTCGGCGGCACGCAGGAGGGTATCCCGGACATATCGATCTATTTCTCCCGCCTCGCGGCCGGCACGCGCCAATGGTCGCAGCCCGTGAAACTGTCGGACGATCCGGCGCGGTCGGAACAGAACCCCATGCTGTTCCCCGCTCCTGGCGGTCGGCTGTGGCTGCTGTGGACGGCGCAGATCTCCGGCAACCAGGACACCGCCATCGTCCGCCGCCGGATCTCGAACGACGCCGGGCAAAGCTGGGGTCCCATCGAGACCATGTTCGACGCGCACGGCACTTCCGGCATTTTCATCCGTCATCCGATCGTGGTGCTGGACAACGGCGAGTGGCTTCTGCCGGTCTACTATTGCCATGGCAGACCGGGGGTGAAGTGGGTCGGCGACTTCGACACCAGCGCCGTCAGGATTTCCGCCGATGGCGGCGCAACCTGGACGGAGTTCGAAGTGCCGGACAGCACGGGCTGCGTCCACATGAGCGTCGCGCAACTCGGCGACGGCTCGCTGCTGGCGCTGTTCAGGAGCCGCTGGGCCGACCACATCTACGCCAGCCGGTCGCACGACCGGGGCCGGACCTGGACGCCGCCGCGCGCCACGGAATTGCCGAACAACAATTCCTCCATCCAGTTCACGCGTCTTGCGAACGGACACCTGGCCCTTGTCTTCAACGCGTCGAGCGCGCGTGCCGGCACCGAACGCCGGGCCTCGCTGTATGACGACATCGAGGGCGACACGCCGGCGCCCGCCGCCGCGCCGGCGAGCGCGCCGGGGCACAGGACCGCATTCTGGGGCACCCCGCGGGCGCCGCTGACGCTCGCGATTTCCGAAGATGGCGGCCTCACCTGGCCGCACCGCCGGGACATCGAGGTCGGCGACGGCTACTGCATGACCAACAATTCCCGCGAAGGGATCAACCGCGAATT
>CAYWOW010000463.1:0-2126 GCA_964459005.1 uncultured Acetobacteraceae bacterium | reverse complement strand
ACGGCGGTGGCGGCCAGCAGCGAGGCCGAGCCGAGCAGGTTGTGCCCGCAGCCGTGCCCCATGCCGTCGCCTGGGCGCGGCCTCGGTTCGGCAACCCCGGCTTCCTGGCTCAATCCGGGCAAGGCGTCGTATTCGCCGAGGATGGCGATCACCGGTCCCGCTTCGCCGGCCTCGCCCATCACCGCGGTCGGAATGCCGGCGACGTCGCGGGTCACCCGAAAACCCTGGCCCTCCAGCATGGTCGCGTGCTCGCCGGCCGATTTGTATTCGTTGTAGGCGATCTCCGGGTAATCCCAGATCCGGTCGCTCAGCGCGATGAATTCCTGCTGATGGGCATCGACGAGTTGCCAGATGCGTTCGCTGTTCGGCATGGAGGCGTCCTTCGGGTCAGGCGGCGGGAAAACGTTCGGCGGCGTGCAGCGCCGCGGAGAGGATCGGGGCGGCGGCGTGCGACATGCGCTCGCCGTCATGGCCGACCCCCTCCACATCGACGATGGTCCAGGCACAGGAAATTTTTAATCGCGCGGCTTGCGTGCGGGCGGTTTCGATGTAGCGGTGGGCACGCGCGTAACGGGTTTCGCCCTGGCGCATCGCCGCTTCGTCGCGCGGAAAATGCTCGGTGGTGGTGTCGATGTCGGCGGTGCCGGCCATCACCGTCAACCGGAAACCGAGCAGGTCGCCGAGCGCGTTGTCGTCGAGACCGGTGCCCCCGAGTCCGTAGGGAAAAGCGACGTCGCGGTCGGGCATGGCATAGGTGCCGGCATTGGCCGTCACCGCCGCGGCCACCCGGTCGCGAAAGCCGAGCGACAGCATGCGGTGGACGAACTGCCCGCCGGCGGAATGGCCGAACGTGCCGTAGAGGTGCCGGCGCGTGATGCCGGCCGCGCGCAATTCCGCAAACAGGCGCTCGACAACGCCGTAGGTCCATTGACCCCGCGGACGCGGCGCGCCGTGTTCGTCGGTGCGGTTGCCGAAATTGTACCAGTCCGCGCCGGGGAAGGATTCGTTGGAGAACTCAGGCACCACCACCAGCACATCGGCCTCGTCCACCAGCGGCAACCAGTAGTCGCGGTAGTCGCCGCCGTTGCGCAGCACGCCATGGTGCACGAACAGCACCGGCGTGTCGGGGGAGAAATGGCGCGGCCGCGCGCTGCGCAGCGTCAGCGGCCGGCCAGGAAAATCCGGGTCGGTCCAGGGCAGATCGTTGGCACCGGCGGCGGCGGCGAGGGATAAAAGAGCGGACATGATCACACGGTGGCGACAGGGGTGGCGGGAGAACCAACGGCGCCGGGCAGGCGCAGCGGCGGGGCGGTCAGCAGGAAACGCGAGCGTCCGTTGGCGCGCAGCCAGTCCGCAAGTTCGCTGAGATACCACATCTCGCCGAGATTGACGCCGAGCTTGAACAGGCAGTGCGCGTGCAGCGGCAGGGTGGCGCAGAACGCGTCCGTGCAGGCGCGCGCCGGCAAGGTCTCGACCGCGTAGTTGTCGGCGATCAGCGCCACCGCGCCGCTGTCGGTCACCCATTGCAGCAGCCGGTCGTCGCGCCCGTCGAGCGCCGAGGTGGTGCCGAACAGCACGTCGGCATCGGGATTGCGCTTCATGTCCAGCAGCATCTGCGCGAAGCCGGTGCGGAAACAGACGAAGTCGCCGGGCTCGACGGTGATGCCGTCCTTATCGAGCACCAGACGCAGCTCGTCGTAGCCGATCAGGGTGCCCTGGCGGCCGAAATGCGCCTCCAGGTCGATCATGACGGCACGGCCCTGCAGGCAGGCGACCGCCATGTTCTCCACGCTCAGTTTCTGCGCGCCCTGCGGTCCGTCGTAGGGCGTCGCCTCGGTGCCGCGCCACACCAGGGGGCCGGCGACGTCGCTGCCGGCGCGGTAGCCGTTGTAGAACACGTCTTCGGGTTTGCCGTCGCCATCGACGTCGAACATCTGGCCGATATGCGCCAGGCTGTCCCACTGGGTCGAATATTGCAGCGTCATCAGCACCTGGTCGTCGCAGATCAGGTCGGTGGCGGTGGGGTCGTCGCAGCGCATCGGATAGGTCATGTTGGGGCGGCCGTTGCGGCGCTGGACCGGCCGCAGCACCGGCGGCGTGCGGCGCGGGTTCAGCACCGAGCCGCC
>CAYWOW010000462.1:0-2130 GCA_964459005.1 uncultured Acetobacteraceae bacterium | reverse complement strand
GCACCGACGATGCGACCGGCAGCAACAACTGGGCGCTCGCCGGCAGCCGTACCGGCACCGGCCAGCCGATCGTCTGCGGCGACCCGCACCAGCCGTTCTGGGTGCCTTCGTCGTGGTACGAATTCGGCCTGCACGGCCCCGAGGACCATGCGGCGGGTTGCGGCCATCCTGGCCTGCCCGGCCTGTGGTGGGGCAGCAACGGCACTGCCGCCTGGGCGCTGACCAACAATATGGGGTCCACCCGCGACCTCTACCGCGAGGAAGTCGACCCGGCGGATCCCAGCCGCTACCGCGACGGCCAGGGCTGGCGGCGCTTCGAAACGCGCGACGTCAGCATTCCGGTGCGCGGCGAGGCTCCCCGCCACCTGACCATCCGATCGACCGTGCGAGGTCCGGTGGTGAACGCGCTGGTGCCGGCGCTCGAGGCGGCCGGCGATCCGCCGTTGTCGCTGCACTGGGTCGGCATGGAACATCTCGACGACCTGCGAGCGATGATCGGCCTGTCGCGCGCCGGCACATTCCAGCAGTTCCGCGACACCCTGCGCGACTGGGCGGTGCCGGTCTTCAACTGGGTGTTCGCCGATCGCAGCGGCACCATCGGCTATCAGATGGCAGGCCGCATCCCGGTGCGCGGCCGTATCGTCCCCGGCTACCGCGACGCCGGTGATCCCGCCGACCGCTGGACGGGCTATATCCCTTTCGAGGACATGCCCAGCCGCAGCGACCCGGCTTGCGGCTACCTTGCCAGCGCCAACCAGCGTCCCGTGCCCGCCGGCGATCCCAGGCCGATCTACGGCGCCTATTCGCAGGGCCATCGCGGCGTACGCATGGACCAGGCTTTCGCCTCCGGCACGCTGGGTCGCGACGCCAACATCCGTTTCCAGAACGACATCACGAGTGCCCGGGCCACGCGGCTCGCACCGCACATCCTGCGCCATCTCGCCGGCCGTACCGATCGGGACACCGCCGCCCTGGTCGCCGCGCTATCCGGCTGGGACGGGCGGTACACGCTGGAAAGCACGGCGCCGGTGGTGTTCGAGACCTTCATGTTCATCTGGCAGCGCACCGTCGCCGCCCAGTACCTGCCCGAGCGCCTGCTCGACCTGACCATGCAGCAGACCGGGCTCGGTGCCGCGCTGCTGGAGCAGGACGCGCTGTCTTGTTTTTCCGCCGGCACCTCGGCCACGGTGCGGGTGGTTGCCCGGCAAGCCGTGGGCACGCTGCGGGCCCGGCTGGGCGAGGACCCGGCGGGCTGGCAATGGGGGCGGGTGCACGCGGCGCATTGGCGCCATCCGGCCAGCACGCCCGCACTCGCCGACGCGCTGGACATCGGGCCTGCGCCGGTGGATGGCGGATCGCACACCGTTCGCAACACCGGCGGCGAGTTGCCGCCGCATGCCGCCAGTTCGGGCGCCGAGTATCGCATGGTGGTCGACCTGTCGGCGCCGGATTCCTTCCTCGCGGTGCAGAACATCGGCAATTCCGGTGTTCCGGGCAGCCCGCACTACCGCGACCAGTTCGAGTCCTGGATCCGAGGCGAGTACCACGTGATCCATCTCAAGCGCGAGGCACTGGAGGTCGAAAGCACCACCCGCATCACCCGGGCCTGACGCTGCCTCCCTAAACAAATTGCCCGCGCAGGAAACCCAGCGCGGGCAATGGTCTCCACTTGCGCGGGAGGTCCGCGCGCCGCATCGGCACGACACTGTAGCGCGGCATCGACTGCCGGCAGCCCTCCAGGAGGTCCGCGTAGTTCTGCACCTGCTGTTCGCGCCAGGCGCGGTCGGCCAGGGCCGCCACGCGGGTGGGATAGATCTCGGCGACCCGGCTGGTCTTGCCGATGTTCGCCATGACCGCCCACATCGTGTCGTCGCGGGCGTGGCTGAGCGCGATCACCTCACTCATCGGCAGGTGCTGGCATCCGGGTCTCCTTCGGATCGCGATGCTAGCGAGAGTGCGGACGCGGCGCCAGCATTGAGGCGCCGATCAACTCCTCAACCCCCCGCTGTCGCAGGGGGGAGAGAATTGGCTGAGAGTCGCGCATCGGAACCGACGATCAGCTGCGCGTCAGTGTTCCGTCCCAGGTGCTGACCGACTTCTTGGCGTCTTCCTCGCTGAACCATACGGACG
>CAYWOW010000461.1:0-2131 GCA_964459005.1 uncultured Acetobacteraceae bacterium | reverse complement strand
CCCACCTCCGCGCTCGACCCCGAGATGATCAAGGAGGTGCTGGACACCATGATCGAGCTGGCGGAATCCGGCATGACCATGGTGTGCGTGACGCACGAAATGGGCTTTGCCCGGCAGGTCGCCGATCGCGTGGTGTTCATGGACCAGGGCGAAATCGTGGAAAGCAACACGCCGCACGCCATGTTCGAGAATCCGCAGACCGACCGCCTGAAATTGTTTCTCTCACAGATCCTGCGCGGGCACTGAAAAGGGCCTGGTGTTTTGCCGGTGGAGCGTGATCGCGGCGATCGCGCTCCACCGGTCGCCTCAGAGGATCACCCGGAACACGCAGTACAGCGACCCCGAAATCGCGATCGCCGCGGGCAGCGTCAGTATCCAGGCCAGCGCCAGCGAGCGCAGCGTGCTCCATTGCAATCCCGAGCCGTTCGCCGCCATCGTCCCGGCCACGCCCGAGGACAGCACGTGCGTGGTGGAGACGGGCAGCCCATACACGTCGGCCGCCATGATGGTCGCGGCGGCGATCATCTCCGCCGCGAGACCCTGGCCGTAGGTGAGGTGGGTCTTGCCGATCTTCTCGCCCACCGTCACCACGATCCGCTTCCAGCCGACCATGGTGCCGAGCCCGAGCGCGATCGCCACCGACACCTTGACCCAGAACGGAATGTAGCGCGTGCCCGAGTCAAGCTGCGACTTGAAGGTGGCGAACACCTTCAGCTCGTCGGCGTCGTAGCGGTCCTTCGGCATCATCCGCTCCGCCTCGCTGGCGAGGTACATGTCGTTGCGCACGTTCTGCACGGCGGCCGCCGGAATCCTGGTGACGGCCCCATCGGTCCGCACCTGGGCGGCGATGCTGCGCGCCAGGCCGGCGATGCCGGCATCCACGTCCGGGTCGGAGAAGTCGTGCGTGCGGATGGCGTTGTCCACCGCCGCGCGCGCCGCCTCCGGGCTCACCTTGCGGATCACGCCGTGCCGCTCCAGCACGGTGGCGGTGGCGTCCATCGCCTGCAGGAAGGCCGGCGTGTTGGACACCGGCATGGCGCGGTTGAGCGCATAGGCCGTCGGCAAGGCGCCGATCAGCACCAGCATGATCAGCCCCATGCCCTTCTGCCCGTCGTTCGAGCCGTGCGCGAAGGAAACGCTGCCGCAGGTCAGGATGAGCAGGCTGCGGATCCAGACCGGCGGCGGGTGGCTGGTGTCGGGCGGGACATACAACTCCTTCTTGCGGATTAGCACCTTCATCACCAGCAACAGCAGGGCGGCGCCGGCGAACCCGACGGCCGGGCTGAACAGAAGGGCCTTGAACACGCCGATCGCCTGGTTCCAGTCCACCCCGGAGGTGACGGTGCCGGTGGGGGACATGATCTGGTTGGCGATGCCGACGCCGATGATCGAGCCGATCAGCGCATGCGAGGAACTGTTCGGGATGCCGAGCGACCAGGTGCCCAGGTTCCAGATGATGGCGGCAATCAGCAGGGCGAAGATCATCGCGAAGCCGGCATTGCTGCCGACCTGCAGAATCAGCTCGACCGGCAGCAGGCTGATGATGGCGAAGGCGACCGCGCCCGAGGAGGTGACCACGCCGAGCAGGTTCAGGCAGCCCGAGTAGACGACCGCCACGTGGGCCGGCAGGGCGTGCGTGTAGATGACGGTGGCGACCGCGTTGGCGGTGTCGTGAAAGCCGTTCACGAACTCGAAGCCGAGCGCGATCAGCAGCGAGATGCCCAGCAGGATGAAAGCGCCGATGGCCAACGGCGGCGTGCCGGCCTCACCGAGATCGGTGGCAATGCCATAGGCCATGTAGAGCAGGCCGGCCGCGAGCAGGCCGAGAAACACGAAGGCTCCGGCGCGCGGCATCTTGTGATCGAGTTTTGGTCGCGCGACGAGAACAGTTCCGTCTGTAATGACGGCGGAAGCGTCCGACATGAGATCTCCCCCAAATTGATGGTGAATCGCATCCACCTTAGGGGGCGAAAACCATTGCTAAATGACCGATTTATGACCGATCTGTTAAATTTGCGCGCCGGCCAAGGCCCCGGCGATATCCAATCGTTGCTTGCGCGCCGTCAGCGGATTCCCGCGCGCATGAAACTCTGCACGAACTGCCGCTGGAACAGCAGGAAGGCGACCAGCA
>CAYWOW010000460.1:0-2143 GCA_964459005.1 uncultured Acetobacteraceae bacterium | reverse complement strand
ATCCGCACGGTCAAGTCGCTCGGGCTGGAGCCGCAGCGCAAGGAAGCGTGGGACACCACCACCGCCGCCGTCGGCAGCTGGAAGCTGGAACTGCTCGACCTGGTCAACTGGCCGCAGACCCTGGTCCACCCGCTGGAAATGTTCATGCGCTACGGCGTGTTGCTGGTCGGCGTCTATATCGCCATGAACGACAATCCCGGGGCGGGCGGGCTGATCGTCTTCATGATGCTGAGCGGCCGGCTGTCCCAGCCGATCGCCAGCGTGGCGCGCATGATGGAAGAGATCCAGGACATCCGCAATTCGGTGGACATGGCCGCCTCGGTGATGAACGAGCCGCAGGAGGACGCCCAGCCCGGCATCGGGTTGCGGCCGCGCTTCGACGGCGCGATCAGCTTCGACAAGGTCACCTTCAGCTATCCGGGCACCAAGACGCGCGCGCTCGACGAGATGAGCTTCCGGATTCCCGCCGGCAGCACCGTCGGGCTGGTCGGGCGCTCCGGCTCCGGCAAGTCCACCATCGCCCGGCTGCTGCAAGGCATCAACCGCGAGTACGAAGGCTACGTCAAGATCGACGGCAACGACCTGCGCTCGATCAACCTGACCCACCTGCGCCGCAGCTTCGGCGTGGTGCTGCAGGACAACTTCCTGTTCCGCGGCACCATCAAGGACAACGTGATCGCCGGCCGTCCCGGCCTGACGATGACCGACGTCGTGCGCGCCTGCCGCCTGGCCGGCGCCGAGGAATTCATCGAACGGATGCCGCAGGGCTACGAGACCTTGATCGAGGAGGGCTCGCCGAACGTCTCCGGCGGCCAGCGGCAGCGTCTGGCGATTGCGCGGGCGTTGATCCACGACCCGCGGATTCTCATTCTCGACGAGGCGACCTCGGCGCTGGACCCGGAAAGCGAGGCGCTGGTGAACGCCAACATCGCGCGCATCGCGCAGGGCCGGACCATGGTGGTGGTGTCGCACCGGCTGTCCTCGCTGACCGAAATGGACCAGATCATCGTGCTCGACCACGGCCGCGTCATGGACGCCGGGACGCACCGCGAACTGGTGGACCGCTGCCCGGTGTATCGCCAGCTTTGGCTGCAGCAGAACCGCTACCTGGACACCCCGCGACCGGCGGCGCTGGCGCCGGCGGGGCAGTGAGGAGGCGGCGGACATGAGCAAGCCTCCGGCGCTGGTGAAGGCGGGCGGGCGGGCGCTGGCGGGACTGCGCGAGGGGACGGCGCCGGTCGTGCTGGAGTACCAGTCGCCGACGGCGGCGCTGATCGCCAGCCCGGTGCCGGTGGCGTCGCGCTATCCCGGCCGGGTGGTGGTGGCGCTGTTCACGGTCCTGCTGGGCGTGATGGCGCTGGTGCCGATCGACCGGGTGGTGAGCACGACGGGCAAAGTGACGGCGACCGCCGGCAACCTGATCGTGCAGCCGCTGGAAGTGTCGCTGGTGCGCTCGATCAACGTCACGGAAGGCCAGCTGGTGCATGCCGGCGACGTGCTGGCGGAGCTGGACCCGACCTTCGCGGCGGCCGACGCGGGCTCGCTGGAGAACCAGGTGGTCAGCCTGCAGGCGGAGGTGGACCGGCTGACGGCGGAGACGCAGAACCGGACGTATCTGTCGGACGGCACCCCGGCGGGCCAGTTGCAGTCGATGCTGTTCGCGCAGCGGCACGCCGAGCAGACCTTCAAGTTGGAGAACTACGCGCAGAAGATCGAATCGCTGCGGGTGAAGGTGGAGCAGGCCGCCTCGGATGTGACCTCGCTCACCGAGCGGCTGCAACTGGCGGGGGAAGTGGAGGGCAAGCGGCGCGAGCTGGAGCGGTTGCGCGTGGGCAGCCAGCTCAACCGGTTGCAGGCCACCGACACGCGGGTGAACATGGCGGCGCAGTTGGCGGAGGCGCGCTCGCAACAGCAGGCGGCGCAGCGCGACATGGACGCGCAGATCGCCGAGCGCGATGACTACGTGCAGCAGACCGCCGCCGACACGGCGCAGCAGTTGACCACGCAGGGGCGCTTGCTGGCGGACGCCAAGGAGCAGCTGCACAAGGCGAGCCTGCGGCGCACCCTGGTGCAACTGCGCGCGGAGCGGGATGCGATCGTGCTGCGGGTGGCGCCGGTGAGCGTGGGCACGGTGATGCAGTCC
>CAYWOW010000459.1:0-2151 GCA_964459005.1 uncultured Acetobacteraceae bacterium | reverse complement strand
GAGTAGCCGTAGCTGTATTTCGCCACGAACAGATAGTCGCCCACGAGCAGCGTGGGGATCATCGATCCGGATGGAATGTTAAAGGGCTCGTACGCCACCGTGCGAATGCCGATGGCGATCAGGCCGGCATAGACGATGGTTTTGATATTCTCGACCAGGCCGCCGGACTTCCGCCGGGCGATGCTTTGCTGTGCCATAGGTGTAGGGTCTGACTCCGGGGCCGGCGGCGGTAGGATGAGGCGATGAAGCCCTCCCCGCCCCCGCATGTCAAGCAAGGGGGCGGCGGGCGCCTGGTCAGCCCCGCGCCCGTTCGACCTGGTGCACCACGCTGGCGGCGCGCAGGCCGGCGATGATGCGGCCGAGATGGCCGAGGTCGCGCACCTCGACGTCCAGCACCGCCTCGAAGAACTCGCTCTGCCGGCCGACCACCCTGAGCGAGGCGATCACGCCCTCCTGCTTGGTGACGGCATTGGTGATATCGGCCAGCGCGGTCGGCTTGTTGTCGGCGATCACCGAGACCCGGCCGGCGTAACCCTCGCCCTTGCCGCGCTCGTCGGTGGTGAAGGCGGTGGGCTCCCAGTCCAGCTCCATGAACCGCTCCGGCGTGGCGGCGAAGCTTTCCAGAGTGGGGCATTCGCGGGTGTGGATGGTGACCCCCTTGCCGGTGGTGATGATGCCGGTGATGCGGTCGCCGGGCAGCGGGTGGCAGCAGCCCGCGTAGTGGATCGCCATGCCGGCGACCAGCCCGCGGATCGGGCTGACGCGACCGAAGTCCTGGCGCGGCGGCCGGCTCGGCAGGCTCGGCAGCAGGCGCGGCGCCCGGGCGGACTGGCGCAGCTCCGGATAGACCGCGGTGACCACCTCGCGCGCGCCGAGATCGCCCTTGCCGACCACCACGTAAAGATCGTCGAGGCTGGCCGCCTTGAGCGCCTTGAGGGACGCCTCCAGCACCTTCTCCGAGCCGTCCACGCCCTCCTGGCGGAACGCCTTGGCCAGCGCGCTCTTGCCGGCGTCGCGGTACTGCTGGCGCTGCTCCGCCTGGATGTAGCGGCGGATGCGCGCGCGCGCCTTGCCGGTGACGACGAACCGCTCCCACTGCGGGCTCGGCGTGCCGCCGCGCGAGGTCATGATCTCGACCTGGTCGCCGTTCTGCAGTTCGTGGCGCAGCGGCAGCAGGCGGCCGTTGATCTTGGCGCCGACGCAGGTGTCGCCGACCTGGCTGTGCACCGCGTAGGCGAAGTCCACCGGCGTCGCGTGGATCGGCAGTTGGATCAGCCGGCCCTTCGGCGTGAAGCAGAACACCTGGTCCTGGTAGAGTTCCAGCTTGGTGTTGACGAGAAATTCGTCGGGCGTGGAGTTGTCGAGGATCTCCAGCAGGTCCTGCACCCAGCGGAAGTGCTGTGCCTCGGCGGCGTTGGCGTCGTGCTGCTTGTAGATCCAGTGCGCGGCGACGCCGTTCTCGGCGATGTCGTGCATCTCCGGGGTGCGGATCTGCACCTCGATCTTCTGGTTGCGCGGCTCGCGCAGCGTCACCCCGGTGTGCAGGCTGCGGTAGCCGTTCGCCTTGGGGGTGGAAATGTAGTCCTTGAAGCGGCCGGCGATCACCTGATAGGCGGCGTGGATGGCGCCGAGCACGGCGTAGCAGTCGTCGCGCGTCGGCACCACGATGCGGAACGCCATGATGTCGGAGAGCTGCTCGAACTGCACGTTGCGGCGCTGCATCTTCTCCCAGATCGAGTAGGGCGACTTCTCGCGCCCGCTCACCTCGACCTGGGCGATGCCGTGCTCGCGGCAGACATTGGCCAGCTCGACGCGGACCTCCTCGATCAC
Organism: uncultured Acetobacteraceae bacterium; assembly: GCA_964459005.1. Lineage (GTDB taxonomy): Bacteria > Pseudomonadota > Alphaproteobacteria > Acetobacterales > Acetobacteraceae > Rhodovastum. The sequence goes on along the minus strand of CAYWOW010000459.1, from coordinate 321 downwards.
GTCCGCCCCCTGGCCGCGCAGGAAGTTCAGCCGGGCCTGGATGGTTTCATAGGCCTCGGGCTCGAGGTGGGAGAACGCCAGCGTCTGCAGCTCGGTCTTGACCGCGTCCATGCCGATGCGCTCGGCCAGCGGCGCATAGATATCCATGGTCTCGTGGGCGATGCGCTGGCGCCGCGGGGCCTGCTCGACGAAGTGCAGCGTGCGCATGTTGTGCAGGCGATCGGCCAGCTTGACCAGCAGCACGCGGATGTCGCGGCTCATCGCCAGCACCAGCTTGCGGAAATTCTCCGCCTGCTTGGTGCGGTCGGATTGCAGTTCCAG
>CAYWOW010000458.1:0-2156 GCA_964459005.1 uncultured Acetobacteraceae bacterium | reverse complement strand
ACCCTATAAGTAGTGATATTCACTACCTTGAGCCCCGCCATGGACCAGCCCATCTCTGCCGCCGACGCGAACCGGAGTTTTTCGCGCATCCTCCAGGATGTCCGCGGCGGCCGGTCCTATGTGGTGACGGCACACGGCAAACCGGTCGCCCGCATCGTCCCTTGCGGCGAGGCGGACGCGGCGCGGGAAGCGGCGCGGATCGCTCTGCTGCGGCGGCTGGAAGGGCAGACGGCAACCGACATCGGCCCCTGGAGCCGCGACGAACTGTACCAGCGCTGATGGCCCGGATCGCGCTCGATACCAACGTGCTGGCCTATGCCGAAGGTGTGAACGGCGAGGACCGCAAGGCGACCGCCGCCCGGCTGCTGAAGGATTTCGGCGCCGCGGAGGTCGTGATTCCGGTGCAGGCGCTCGGCGAGTTGTTTTCGGTGCTCACGCGCAAGGCGCACTGGCCGGTGGCGACGGCGCGGGCGGCGGTGCTCGGCTGGTACGATGCCTACGCGCTGGCGGAAACCTCGGCCGCCGTGCTGCTAGACGCGATGGAACTGGCCGCCACGCATCGCTTCGCCCTGTGGGACGCGATCATGCTGGCGGCGGCGGCACAAGCCGGGTGTCGCGTGCTGCTGTCCGAGGACATGCAGGACGGTTTCACCTGGCGCGGCGTAACGATCCAAAATCCCTTCGCGCCAGCATCCTGATAGTCCCCGTCATGGCCGTGATTGTCACGGCCATGACGACTCCCGTTGCCGAACGCCCGGATCGGGGGCTAGCCTGCGTCGCGGCCGGATTGGCCGTCCATCCAGGGAATGTGGATAGCCATGAAAACCGTCCGTTGGGGCATGATCGGTTGCGGCTCGGTCGCCGAAGTGAAGAGCGGGCCTGGGTTCTACAAGGCCGAGCGGTCGTCCCTGGTGGCGGTGACCAGCACCACGCCGGCGCGGGCGCGCTCCTTCGCCGAGCGCCACAAGATCGGCCGGGTCTACGACAGCGCCGAGGCGCTGCTCGGCGCGACGGATATCGACGCGGTCTATATCGCGACCCCGCCCGCCCCGCATAAGTCGCTGACCCTGCAGGCCGCGCGCGCCGGCAAGCATGTCTATGTCGAAAAGCCGATGGCCATGCGGTTCGCCGAATGCCAGGAGATGATCGACGCCTGCGCGGTGGTGGACCGCAAGCTGTTCGTCGCGTTCTACCGCCGCGCCATGCCGCGGTTTCGCCAGGTCAGGCAGTGGCTGGACGACGGCGCGATCGGGCCGGTGCGCACGGTCACTATCGTGCAGCACCAGCCGCCGGCCGCCGAGGACCTGTCGCCCGACACGCTGCCGTGGCGCGTGCGGCCGGAGATCGCCGGTGGCGGAAAATTCCTCGACATGGGCGTGCATGTCATCGACCTGCTCGACTTCTGGTTCGGCCCGATCGTCGAGGTCCACGGCATCGCGTCCAACCAGGGCGGGCTTTACACGGCCGAGGACACCGTCACCGCGACCTGGCGGCACGAAGGCGGGGTGCAGGGCTGCGGATCCTGGTGCTACGTGTGCGGCGACAATCAGGACCGCGTGACGATCGTCGGGGCGACGGGCCGCATCGAGATGGAGGTCTTCAGCGACGCTCCCCTGCGCCTGGTCACCGCGCAGCGCGACGAATTGCTGTCCATTGCCAATCCGGCGCATGTCCAGCAGCCCTTCATTCAGAGCATCGTCGATGAACTGACCGGCGTAGGGCGGTGCCCGGGCGATCCGCACAGCGCGGCGCGCGCCACCCGGGTGGCCGACGAAATTCTGGCGGGTTATCGGCGCCTGAACGGGCTCTGATCCGTTCGCCGCTTCAGGCCGCCGCCCGGACCCGGGCGGCGATGTCGCGCATCAGCAGCGGCGGGCTGGCCAGCACCGGGCAGGCCACCGCGCCCGCGATGTCGTCGCGCAGGCGGGCGAGCGAGGCCTGCGCCAGCACCAGCACATCGACGCCGGCGGCGAGCTCGCGCGCGGCGGCGTGCACGATGGCGTCGTGCCGCGCGCGGTCGCCCTGGATCAGGGCGTTGTAGGCCTCGGCCTCGATGCGCGGGGTGATGGTCACCGTGCGCCCCTGCGCGGCCGCGTGCGAGGCCAGCAGCGCGCTGCTCGGCTCGACCGTGCTGGTCGTGGTGCAGAGCAGGCCGA
>CAYWOW010000457.1:0-2166 GCA_964459005.1 uncultured Acetobacteraceae bacterium | reverse complement strand
TGCTGAGGGTGGCCTGGGGCGGGTCGCTGTCGAGCGGGGCGGCGGGCAGGCGGACATTGCGGAACATCGCCCGGGTGGCGTCGTCCAGTTCGTCGTAGCCGGAGCCGCGCAGCAGGGCGAAGTCGAGCAGCCGCCCGTCGTGTGCCACGGTCAGGCGCACCAGCACGGCGCCCTGCTCGCCGCGGCGGCGCGAGTCCTCGGGATAGTCGAGATGCGCGTCGATCCAGGCGTCGAGCGCGCCGACCCAGGCGCTGCTGGGGCCGGCGGCGGCGGGGCCGGACGCCGGTGCCACGGGCGCCGCGGGCGCGGCCTCCGCCGTCACCGCGGCGGCGGGCGCGGCGGGAGCCTGATGGACCACGGCACGCGGCGGCACCCGGCGCGGCGGCGCCTCGGTGTGCGCCGGCCCGGGGGCAACCGGCGGGGATTCGGCGGCAGCGGCCTGGGGCGGAGCCGGCGCCGGTTCGGGGGCAGCCGGCGGGGGTTCGGCGGCAGCGGCCTCGGGCGGGGGCGGCGCCAGTTCGGCGGGCGGCGCGGCTGCGGCGGTGCCCGCGGACGGCGCGAAGGCGAGATCGACCGGGATCGGCGACGGCGCCTGGGCGGGCGGAGCGGCATGCCCGAGCAGCAGGACCGCCGCCGCCGCGGCGGCGTGCAGCGCCACCGAGGCGGCGACGGGAACGGCAAACCGGCCTATGCGGAGGGGTTCCATGCGTGGGCGAACCCGGGTGGGATGCGTGTCATTGTTTGGAGAAATCCACCAGCGCCGCGAACCCGGTCTCGCTGCCGAAGGCGAGCTGCGCGCCGTCCGCGCTCCAGGCCAGGGCGGACACCGGGCCGCGTCCGGGGCCGCAGACCGGCAGGATGCGGGCGGAGCCGATATCGGCCAGCACGACCAGCCCGTCGGAGAAACCGGCCGCCACCGCCTCGTGCTGCGGGTGGCAGGCCACCATCGTGCAGATGACGCCGTCGCCGCCGGCCAGTTCGGTCGGTGCCTTGCCCATCGGCCCACCGCCGAAGAACGGCCACAGCACGATGGCCTCGGCGCCGGAGGTGGCCAGCCACTTGCCGCTGCGGGTGAAGCCGAGCGCCTGCGTCTTGCCGGGGTAGCCCGTCATGCGCATGTGCTGGCCATCGGTCAGGCGCCAGCCGTGCAACGCGTTCTCCTGCATGGCGGTGACCACGTTCTCGCCGTTCGGGCTGATGGCGATGCCGGTGTGGCTGCCCTTCCATTCGAGTTTGCGCGCGCTGTCCGTTTTCGCGGCGACGAACCACAGGCTGGCGCCGTTGTAGTGCGACGCGCCGACGCGTTTTCCTTTCGCGTCGAATGCCACGCCGGTGACGCTGGACGGGTGATCCAGCACCTTCAGCTTGGTCCCGGCGCCATCGAACAGGTACACCTGGCGGCCGACCGTGCAGGCCAGCAGCCCGCTCCTGGCGTCGGCGAAACTGGCGACGTGCTCGACCCATTTCATGCCGAAGGCGGCGATGTCGCCGGCCGCCGCCCCGGTGCGGCGGAATTTCCCGTCGTCGCCGCCGGACAGATAGGCCCCCGGCGCGGCATCCGGGGCGAGCGCCAGGACGGCGCCGTCGTGCACCTCCACGGCGCGCCAGCCGCCGCCGGCGCGGGGCACGATGTGTAACGTGCCGTCACCCAGCGCGAAGGCCGCCGTGCCGCCACCACGCGCGAAGGCCGCGGCGACGACGAAAGCGCCGAGGTCGTGCGACACGCCGCGCGTCTCAAGGATGTGGTCGGCGGTGACGGTGGCGCTCATCGCGTCAACTGGCCCGGCAGCTCTCGAAGCCGCGGCGCAGTTGCGGGCGGTTCAGGTTGCGGCCGATGAAGACGAGCCGGCTGGTGCGCGCCTCGCCGTTCTTCCACGGGCCGATGAAATCGCCGTCGGCCATCATGTGCACGGCCTGGAAGGCGAAGCGGCGGTCCTCGCCGGCGTAGGCCAGGATGCCCTTGGTGCGCAGCAGGTCGCCGCCGCGCTCGGCCAGCAGGGCGCCCATCCAGGCGTTGAACCGCTCGGGGTCGATCGGGGTATCCACCTCGAAACTCACGGAACCCACGTCGTCGTTGTGCTCGTGCTCATCGTCCCCAAGGAAGTCCGGGTGCTCGGCGAGCACGCGCTTGAGGTCGAAGGCGCCCTGGTCGAGCAGGTCGGCGAT
>CAYWOW010000456.1:0-2173 GCA_964459005.1 uncultured Acetobacteraceae bacterium | reverse complement strand
TTCGATCGAGCCGATCTCATGCGACAGGCCCTGCGCGATGGCGGGGTTGATGGTGTATTTGGCGATGTAGCGCTTGACCCGCGCGTTGTCGTGCTTCGCCCCGTCGCCCGGCAAGGCGCCGCGCTGCGTCTTCATCTTGTGCGCGGTCTGCCAGGTGCGGATGACCACTTCGCCGACGCGCCCCATCGCCTGGCTGTCGGACGAGATCATCGAGAGCGCGCCCAGGTCGTGCAGGATGTCCTCGGCCGCGATGGTCTCGCGCCGGATGCGGGATTCGGCGAAGGCGACATCCTCGGGAATCGACGGATCGAGGTGGTGGCACACCATGAGCATGTCGAGATGCTCGTCCAGCGTGTTCGCCGTGTAGGGCCGGGTGGGATTGGTGGAACTCGGCAACACGTTGGCCAGCCCTGCGACTTTGATGATGTCGGGGGCGTGGCCGCCGCCGGCGCCTTCGGTGTGGAAGGCGTGGATCGTGCGGCCCTTGAAAGCCGCAATCGTGTCCTCGACGAAACCGCTTTCGTTCAGCGTGTCGGTGTGGATCATCACCTGCACGTCGAAGCGGTCGGCAACCGAGAGGCAGCAGTCGATGGCCGCCGGCGTGGTGCCCCAGTCCTCGTGCAGCTTGAGCGACGAGGCGCCGGCGCGGATCATTTCCTCCAGCGCCGCGGGCTGCGAGGCATTGCCCTTGCCGGCGAAGGCAAGGTTCACCGGCAGACCCTCGGCGGCCTGCAACATGCGTTGCATGTGCCAGGGGCCGGGCGTGCAGGTGGTGGCGAGCGTGCCGGTGGCCGGGCCGGTGCCGCCGCCGACCAGCGTGGTGACGCCGCCGGCCAGCGCGTCGTCGATCTGCTGCGGGCAGATGAAATGGATGTGGCTGTCGATGCCGCCGGCGGTGAGAATCTTTCCCTCGCCGGCGATGATTTCCGTGCCCGGTCCGATGACGATGTTGACCCCTTGCTGAACATCGGGGTTGCCGGCCTTGCCGATCGCGGCGATGCGGCCGTTGGTGATGGCGACGTCGGCTTTCACCACGCCCCAATGGTCGATGATGAGCGCGTTGGTGATGACGGTGTCGGCGGCGCCCTCGGCCTGGCTTGCCTGCGACTGGCCCATGCCGTCGCGGATCACCTTGCCGCCGCCGAATTTCACTTCGTCGCCATAGACGGTCAGGTCGCGTTCCACCTCGACCCAGAGATCGGTATCGGCGAGGCGCACGCGATCGCCGGTGGTGGGGCCGAACATGTCGGCATAGGCGGCGCGGGAAATGCGGGCCATGGCGCTACAGGTCTCCCATCACGTCGGCGCGGAAGCCGAACACGCGGCGCAGTCCCTGGAACGGCACCAGGGTCACTTCGCGGCTCTGGCCTGGCTCGAAACGCACGGCGGTGCCGGCGGCGATGTCGAGGCGCTGGCCGCGCGCAGCGAGGCGGTCGAAGGAAAGCGCCGGATTGGCTTCCGCAAAATGGTAGTGGCTGCCGACCTGGATCGGCCGGTCCCCGGTGTTGGCGACCGTGAGCGTGGTGCGGGGCAGGGCGGCGTTCAGTTCGATGTCGCCGGCAACCGTCTCGATCTCGCCTGGGATCATGAGAATTGCTCCGGTCAACGGATCGGTTCGTGCACGGTCACCAGCTTGGTGCCGTCGGGGAAGGTGGCTTCCACCTGAACGTCGTGGATCATCTCGGCCACGCCTTCCATCACCTGTTCGCGCGTCAGCACTTGCGCGCCGTGCTGCATCAGGTCGGCGACGGAGCGGCCGTCGCGCGCGCCCTCGACGACGAAATCGGTGATCAGCGCCACCGCTTCGGGATGGTTCAGCCGGACCCCGCGCTCCAGGCGGCGGCGGGCCACCAGGGCGGCCATCGAGATCAGCAGTTTGTCTTTTTCGCGCGGCGTCAGGTTCATGCCCGTTTCCTCAGCACATCCACACGCGCGGCAGTATGCGACCGCCGCGCAGACAGTCCAGTCCCGCCACCACGGCGCGGCGCAAAACCGCGGCATCGGGGGCGAGAACGCGCGCCAGCAGAAAACCGTTCCAGGCGCTGGCGCCGGCTTCGTACGCTGCCAGCTCCGCGCGCAATCCGTCCAGCCGCGCGGCGGCGTCGGGGGCGACCAGCAGCAGCGTGGCCACCGCCCGCGCGCCGGCCGCGATGGCGGGACGGGCCAGCGCGTC
>CAYWOW010000455.1:0-2179 GCA_964459005.1 uncultured Acetobacteraceae bacterium | reverse complement strand
TCTGATTATGGAATGGCCCGCCCCTCCTTCCCTGGCAGGCGATAGGCTGCCAGGGCAACCGGAGGATGGGAGCGGGGTACATGTCGATCGCGGTAATAGGGATTGATCTCGGCAAGAACAGCTGCAGCTTGGCGGTGGTAAATGCCGATGGGGCTGTGATCCAGCGACGCCGGATGCGGCCGGACAGCATTGTGGCATTCACAAAGAAGTTGCCCACCAGCATTGTTGCGATGGAAGCCTGCTGTGGTGCGCACTATCTCGGGCGGTTATTGGCCGCCCAAGGGCATCAGGTTCGGCTGATGTCGCCCGAATATGTTCGTCCCTACGTAAAATCGCAGAAGAATGACGACCGCGACGCTGAGGCTATTGCTGAGGCAGCGACACGCCCGACCATGCGCTTCGTCGAGTTGAAGAGCGAGGAACAGCTCGACATGCAGACGCTGCATCGCGCACGAGATCGGCTCGTCGGAGAACGGACGGCGTTGATCAACCAGCTCCGTGCCATTTTGCTTGAGCGAGGCATCGTGGTGCCGCAGGGGCGCTGCAAGCTTGAGCAGTACCTGACGGCGATGATGGACGAGCAAGGCGCCAGCACAGTTGGCATACGGATGGTCACATTGATAGAGGATATGCGGTTGGAGTGGCACGAACTGGATCGGCGCATCGGGGCTCTCGATGACGAGTTCGCCGCTCACGCCCGCACCGACGACGCGGCGCGGAGACTGGCAACGATCCCCGGCATCGGCGTGCTGAACGCGACGGCCCTGGTCGCTGCTATCGGCACTGGGGAGAGCTTTGCGAGGGGGCGGGACTTGGCGGCTTGGCTTGGGTTGGTTCCCAGGCAGGTGACGACCGGCGGCAAGCCGCGGCTGACGGGCATCACCAAGCGCGGCAACAAATATCTGCGCAAGCTGCTGGTCCATGGCGCTCGGGCGGCGTTGCCGAGCCTAGTCACAAGTGCGACGCCGCTCGGCCATTGGCTGCGAGGGCTGATCGCACGGGTGCACAAGAATGCAGCCGTCGTAGCGTTGGCGAACAAGCTGGCGCGGATCGCATGGGCGGTTCTGCGCCGCCATGAGACATTCGATGCCAAAGCGGCAATGGCATGACACGGACTGACCGATCCAAGCGCCCGATGCGTTGATCGGTCGATGATGTTTGCGGGTGGTGGGAGCAAGATGGCCTGACAGTCAACCGGTGGCCTGGAAACCTGGAGCTTTGAATTGGCCCCAGAGGCCGTTCTGATTATGAGGACCAGGCTGCGCGGATCTCCATCTTGGCCGGAAGCTCGGCTTCGAGGCCGGATACGTTGATGCAGACTGATCAGCGCCCGAAAGGCGACCAACGCTTGCAAATGGGGCGGGCCATACGTTCAAGCTGTCTGCCGGAGCGGAGGCCGGCAGACATGTCGAGGGCGCTTTCGCTGGACTTGCGGCAACGCGTGCTGAGCGCGGTGCGGAATGAGGGGTTGAGCCACCGGGCCGCTGCGGTCCGGTTCAAGGTCAGCGCAGCGAGTGTGAGCCGCTGGCGGACGTTGGAGCGTCGGTCGGGAGACCTCCGGCCGGGCCCGCTGGGCGGTGACCGCCGTAGCGGCGTGATCGAGGCCCATGCGCGGACGATCTTGAGCGTGTTTGAGGCGCGGCGGGACATGACCGTGGCGGAGCTGCGCCGTGAACTGGTCGGTCGTGGGCTTCGCTTTGGCTACGGCACCCTATGGCGGTTCTTCGCCCGGCACGGCCTGACGCGCAAAAAAAGACGGCGCACGCGTCCGAACAGGATCGCCCCGATGTGCTGAGCCGCCGCTGGGCTTGGTTCGAAGAGCAGATGGACTTCGAGCCCGACCGTCTGGTGTTCGTTGACGAGAGTTGGGCCAGCACCAACATGACGCGCCGCTACGGCCGTTGCCGGCGCGGCGAGCGTCTGCGCATGAGCGTGCCGTTCGGGCACTGGAAGACCACCACCTTCATCGCCGGGCTGCGCAACAGTGGCATTGTCGCGCCGTTCGTGATCGACGCACCGGTCAACCGGAAGATCTTCGAGACCTGGGTCGAACGCGTTCTGGTGCCGGAACTGCGCCCGGGCGACGTCGTGGTCATGGACAACCTGGGAAGCCACAAGGGGCCGCGCGTCCGGAGCATGATCGAGGCGGTCGGCGCCGAGTTGCGCTACCTCCCACCCT
>CAYWOW010000454.1:0-2179 GCA_964459005.1 uncultured Acetobacteraceae bacterium | reverse complement strand
GCAGGCGTAGCGGGCGTTGCGGCTGACCAGGTGGCCCTTGGCTCGCAGGACCTCCCAGACGATGGCATCGGTGCAGCGCACGACGATGAACACGCCGCCGCCGAAACTTACGTCGTCGGTCGCGCGCAGGCAGTTGAAGACGTCGACGACGCCGGTGCGATCGAGGATGCCGCCGTCCTCGCGCGGGATGAACACGTCGGCGAGTTCGCCGATCCGGCAGAGCGGATAGTTCAGCGCATCGCAGGACGGCAGCAGCCCGGTGGAGTTGGCGACGATGTTCATCTCGCAATAGTCCGGGGTGGCGCTCTGCGGCAGGCTCGCCAGGGCGGCGGATCGCCCGCGCAGCGTGGCCGCCGCATCCTCGCCCATGGCCCAGTGCCGGGCCAGGTCCGGTGCCGGAACCTGCCGGTCCAGGTACTGCACCGTCCCGGCGGCGCGGTCGTAGATGTAATCGTATTCGCTGGACTTGCCGGCGGCGACGACCTCGAAGCCGAGCAGGCGGGCCCAGCTGACCAGGCCGACCAGGTTGCTGGGCTGGTCGCCGTCCGCGATCGTGTAGACGACGCCGTGCTCGGCCGCCACGCGGTTGAGGTACGGCCCGGCCACGCTGTCCATTTCCTTGGAAACGATGGCGACGTGCACGCCCCGCCGCAGCGCCGCCTCGGCGATCCGCAGGCCGACTTCCGGTTGGCCGGTGGCCTCGACGACGATGTCGAGCGCCAGCGCCTCCAGCAGCGCATGATCGCGGATCAGCGCGATCCGCCCCGCCGCCTGCGCCGCGCGCGCACCGTCCGCGTCCTCGCAGAGCACGGCGGCATCCCCGGCGAAGCCGAGTTGGCGGAGCAGGCTGCGCGGGGCCTCGATATTGAGGTCGCACAGGGCGCTCACCTGCATCGACGGCATCGCCCGGCACTGCACCAGCAGCGTGCGCGCAAATTCTCCCCCCGCCCCGGTGACGGCGAGGCGGATGCGGCGATCGCCGAGATCGTGGAAAAGCTGTTGGTAATTCATGGTGTGTTCCTAACCCGGGCAGTCAGCCCAGGAGCGCGTTTAAGGTGAGCACGCCGGCGAGCCCGAGGAGGGCCTGGAACGAGACCAGCAGGGTCCAGCTCCGGAACGTCTCCAGCATGGTGAGCTGGAAGTATTGCTTGAACAGCCAGAAGCCCGAATCGTTGACGTGTGAGAACATCAGCCCGCCGGAGCCGGCGGCGAGCACCAGCAGGGCAGGGCTGACGCCCGCGGTGGCGGCCATCGGCGCCACGATGCCCGCGGCCATCGTCGTCGCGACGGTGGCCGAGCCGACGGCGACGCGCATCAGCGCGGCGACGCTCCACACCAGCACCAGCGGCGAGATGTGCCACGCGGCGGCCCCGTGGGCCACCAGATCGCCGATATGGGTGGCGACGAACATCTCCTTGAAGCCGCCGCCGGCGCCGAGGATCAGGATGATGCCGGCCGCCGGCACCAGGCTGCGGCCCAACAGCGTCTGCACCTTCGGCATCGTCATGCCCGAGCCCAGCCCCAGCACAACGATGGCGACGAGGACGGCGACCAGCATCGAGACCACGGGATCGCCGATCGCGTCCAGAATCTGGAATGCCACGCTGTTGGGCGCCAGCAGGCCGCGCCCGAAGCTGCGCACCATCATCAGGCCCGGCGGCAGCAGGATGGTGGCCACGACGACGCCAAGCCGCAGCGGCCGGCGCGACGGGTCCACCGGCGGCGCGCTGAACAGCGGGGCGACGCTGCCATCCAGGCCGCCCGCGCGCAGCAGACGGCCGCGTATGATGGCCACCGCGAACAGCGGGCCGGACAGGATCGCCATCGGCACGGCGATCAGCAGGCCATACAGCACGGTCTGACCGGCATCGGCGTGAAACAGCATCAGGGCGGCGGTGGGCGAGGGATGCGGCGGCAGCAGGCCGTGCGGGATCATCAGTCCGGCCACCAGCGGCATGCCGACCATCAGCAGCGGCAGCCCGCTGCGTTGCGCGATGGTGTAGACCAGCGGCACCAGCATGATGAAGCTGACGTCGAACAGATGGGGCAGCCCGATCAACAGAGCGGCGGCGCAGATCGTGGATGGAATCCATGTCACCGGCCCCAGGCCCGTAAAGGCCGAGGCGATCCGGTCGGCGCCGCCCGATTCCAGGAGCAGGCCGCCCAGCATGCTGCCGAG
>CAYWOW010000453.1:0-2184 GCA_964459005.1 uncultured Acetobacteraceae bacterium | reverse complement strand
TTGAGCGGCTTGTCCTCGCCCTCGGTGACCGACAGCACCACCACCTTGTGCGCCTCCCCGAGGTCGAAGGCGGCCGGGCACACCAGGTTGCCGACGTTCTCGATGAACAGCAGGCTGCCCGGCGCCGGGTCGAGCTCGTCGAGCGCGTGGCCGATCATGTGGGCGTCGAGGTGGCAGCCCTTGCCGGTGTTCACCTGCACCGCGGCGACGCCGGTGGCGCGGATGCGGTCGGCGTCGTTGGAGGTCTGCTGGTCGCCCTCGATGACGGCGATGGCGTGGCGCGGCGCCAGGGCGGCGATGGTGCGCACCAGCAGCGCGGTCTTGCCCGAGCCCGGGCTGGAGACGAGGTTGAGGGCGAAAATGCCCTGTCCGGCCAGGCGGGCCCGATTGGCGCGGGCGAAGCCGGCGTTCTTGCCGAGGATGTCGCGCTCGATGCTGATGATGCGTTCCTGGCTCATCTCCGGCAGATGCACGCCGGCCAGGCCGGCGCCGTAGTCGAGCGTGCCGGGGGCGGCGTGGACGTGGTCGTGCGGATGGTCGTGGTCATGATGGTGGCCATGGTCGTGGTCGTGCGGATGGTCATGCCCATGGTCATGCGGATGATCGTGGTCGTGATGGTGGCCATGGTCGTGGTCGTGGGCGTGCGGGTTCGCCTTGCCGTCCGTCGTGTCCTGGCCGCAGCCGCATACCGTGCACATTATGCCGTCTCCATGTCGCCAACCCGCGAGGCGTCACCCACCACGCCCCGCATCCTCTCGCGGGCAACCCGGGCAAAGCATGGGCGCGGGGCATCCCGAATGGAAGTTCAATCGCTCGAGGGCAGCACGGCGCAGTGCGCAACGCGCTGCCGGCCGGAAAGGCGATTGGCGGCGCATGGCGGCCGGGCTTAGTGTCCCGGATGACAACCGCGTGATCGGAAACCAGGGACGGCGATTCAGTGGTGCCGGAACCACCCGGCGAGGGAGGTGGAGGGAGCGTGCCAGACTATCGTCCGCAACAGAAGAACATGAGTATACAAGGAAATATCATGGAAGCAGTTAAGGAATCGACGCCTTTCAGATTCCGATATGTGGTAGTAGGCATGCTGTTTCTCGCCGGCATGCTGAATTATGTTGACCGGATGACTCTTCCTGTCGTGGCGCCGCTCGTTGCCAAGGAACTGAATTTCAACCCGGCGGAAATGGGGGTGATTTTCAGTGCGTTCTTCATGGGCTATGTTCTATTTTGCTTCATCGGCGGCGCCTCGGCCGACCGGTTCGGCGTCAAGCGGGTCTACGGCTGGGCCATGGCCATCTGGTCGCTGTTCTGCGGCATGACCATCGTCGCCACCGGCTTCACGTCGCTGCTGGTCTATCGCGTCATCTTCGGCATGGGCGAAGGCCCCATGGGAAGCGTCACCAACAAGATGATCCGCGACTGGGTTCCGCGCGCGGAAGTCGGCCGCGCGCTGGCGATCGCGCCGAACATCGGCAACCAGATCGGCGCGATGGCGGCCGGACCGCTGGTGGCCGTGCTGGTCAGCGCGGGCGGCTGGCGGACCCCGTTCATCGTGGTGACGCTGCTCGGCTTCGTGTGGCTGGCGGCATGGGCCTGGCTGGTCAGCGACACGCCGGCGACCAACCGGCACATTTCCGCCAGCGAGCGCGCGCTGATCGAAAGCACGCGGCCCGGCCCGGCCAACGACACCGATACCACCGCCGACCCGCACAGCCTCGGCCACTATCTGGCCCGGCCGGCGGTGCTCGCCGTGGCCGCCGGGTTCTTCGGGGCCAATTACATTTCGTACTACATCTTCACCTGGCTGCCGAGCTACCTGATGGACGTCCACCACCTGCCGCTGAAGGGTGCGGCGATGCTGGTGGCGATTCCGCCGCTGATGGGCATCGTCGGCAACCTGGTCGGCGGCACCGCCGCGGACTGGCTGCTGCGGTGGACCGGACAGCCGATCCTGTCGCGCAAGATCATCCTGATCGTCGGCCTGTTCGTGGCGGCCTGCTCGCTGGGCGCGGTGACGTGGATCGACACCATCGGCGCGGCTCTCGTGTTGATCGCCACGGCGCAGCTGTTCGTCTCGATGTGCCCGCTGACGTGCTGGCTGCTGGTGCAGGAACTGGTGCCGCACTCGCGCACCGGGACGGTCGGCGGCTACGTCCATCTGCTGTCGAACATCGCCGGCATCATCGG
>CAYWOW010000452.1:0-2185 GCA_964459005.1 uncultured Acetobacteraceae bacterium | reverse complement strand
GTATCCGTCCGGCGAAGGCCGCCTTGCGGTGCTGAATCTGTCTCCTGATTCTAAGGGCGTTTGTACGAGCGCCGTTAAGGGCAGGGGTGGATGGGGCGGTGGAGATCATCACTGGGGTTGAACGGCGGCGGCGCTGGCGAGTGGATGAGAAGCTGCGGATAGTTGGCGAACTTGAGGAGCCGGGAGCCTGCTTTGCCGAGGTGGCGCGGCGGCACGAGGTGAGCCGTGGACTGTTGTGGAACTGGCGGCGTCAGGTGCGGAGCGGAACTTTGGGGCCGGCGGCAGGCATGCAGTTCCTGCCTGTGCAAGTGATGGCTGGGGAAGCGCCGACGGAGCCGGCATGCTCCACCAAGCCGTTATCGTCGCGCAGGCTGCCGGCGGTTGCTGACACCATGATCGAGATTGAGCTGCCGGACGGCACCACCGTCAGGATCGGGCGCGATGCGAGTGCGGCGGCATTGCGCCGCGTGCTGAGCGTGCTGCGCGGGTGATCCCGGTCCCGTCCGGTGTGCGGGTGTGGCTGGCGACGGGTGCGACGGACATGCGCCGTGGCATGAACGGTTTGGCGCTACAGGTGCAGCAAGCGTTGCACCGCGATCCGCATGCCGGCGATCTTTACGTGTTTCGTGGCAAGCGAGGCAACCTGTTGAAGATCCTTTGGCACGACGGCCTGGGCATGTCGCTCTACGCCAAGCGGCTGGAGCGCGGGAGATTCGTTTGGCCGTCGCCGGCGGATGGCGTGGTCGCCATTACGGCTGCTCAACTCGGCTACATGCTGGAGGGGATCGACTGGCGACATCCACAACGGACCTGGCGACCGGAGCTGGCGGGCTGACACCATAATCAGCTTCGCGCCCTGTAAATTCGTAGTGCATGGCAACGGGCGATTGTGATTCGATCGCTCCTGCGATGGCTGATCCCAACATCTTGCCGGCCGACATTGACGCCCTGCGTGCTGCACTCACGGCCGAGCAATTGGCACGCCGTGAGGCGGAGGCACGTGCGTCCGGTGCCGAGGCGATGGTGGCGCATCTCAAGTTGCTGATCGCCAAACTCCGGCATGACAGGTTCGGTGCCTCGTCCGAACGCGGCCGCAAGCTGCTGGACCAGATGGAACTGCAACTCGAAGAATTGGAAGCTGCGGCGGCCGAGGACGAGGCGGCGTTGGATGCGGACAAGCAGGGACGACCTGCTCGCGGCACAACCCGCCGCAAGCCGGCGCGTGGACCGTTGCCGGCGCACCTGCCGCGCGAGCGGCGGGTGATTCCAGGCCCGACCGCTTGTCCGTGCTGCAACGGCAAGCTGACCAAGCTCGGCGAGGACATCACCGAGACGCTGGAAGTGATCCCGCGGCAGTGGAAGGTGATCCAGACCGTGCGGGAACGGTGGGCCTGCCGGGTCTGCGAGACCATTACCCAACCGCCGGCGCCGTTTCATCCGATTGCGCGCGGGCGGGCCGGGCCCGAACTGCTGGCGATGATCCTGGAAGCCAAGTTCGGCCAGCATCTGCCGCTGAACCGGCAGGGCGAGACCTTTGCCCGGGAAGGCATCGAGCTCGATGTCTCGACCATGGCGGATTGGGTAGGTGCCTGCACCGCCACGCTGGCTCCGCTGGTCGTGCTGATCCGAGCGCACGTGATGGCGGCCGACCGCATCCATGGCGACGACACCACCGTGCCGGTGCTGGCCAAAGGCAAGACGGTGACCGGCCGATTATGGACCTATGTGCGCGACGACCGGCCGTTCGCCGGGCCTGCACCGCCGGCGGCGATTTTCTACTACTCGCCGGATCGCGGGGGCGAACATCCGCAGAAGCACCTGGCGGGATATGCCGGCATCCTGCAGGCGGATGCCTACGCCGGGTTCAACGAACTCTACCATGAAGGGCGCAAGCCAGGTCCGGTCACTGAAGCCGGCTGCTGGGCTCATGGGAGGCGCAAGCTATTTGAACTGGCCCAGCTCGCGCGCTCGCCGCTCGCCGCCGAGGCCGTACGGCGGATCGATGCGATCTTCGATGTCGAGCGCACCATCAGCGGCCTACCGATGGAGCAGCGCCTCGTCATGCGGCAGAAGGACGTGGCGCCGCTGGTGGCAGAGCTGGAGGCCTGGATGCGCGCCGCCCGCAGCAAGATGTCGCGGCACGCCGATGTAGCCAAAGCGATGGACTACATGCTCAAGCGCTGGG
>CAYWOW010000451.1:0-2185 GCA_964459005.1 uncultured Acetobacteraceae bacterium | reverse complement strand
GGAAGGCGCCGAGCAGGCGGTGGCGGACATCAATGCCAAGGGCGGCGTGCTCGGCCAGAAGCTGGTGCTGAACATCGGCGACGACGCCTGCGACCCGAAGCAGGCGGTGTCGGTGGCCAACGAGTTCGCCAGCAAGAAAGTGGTGTTCGTGGCCGGGCACTTCTGCTCGAGCAGCTCGATTCCGGCCAGCAAGGTCTATGCCGACGAGGGGATTCTTCAGATCACCCCGGCCTCGACGAACCCCAAGTTCACCGACGAGGGAAGCTGGAACACGTTCCGCACCTGCGGGCGCGACGACCAGCAGGGTGCGGTGGCGGGTGCCTATATCGCCAAGGAATACAAGGGCCAGAAGGTCGCGATCCTGCATGACAACTCGGCCTACGGCAAAGGTCTCGCCGACGAGACCAAGAAGGCGCTGAACAAGGCCGGCATGATGGAGGCGCTTTATTCCGCTTATACGCCAGGCGAGAAGGACTATTCGGCGATTGTCAGCCGCCTGAAGCAGGCCGGCGTTAACCTGATCTATATCGGTGGCTACCAGACCGAGATCGGGCTCATCAAGCGCCAGGCCACGCAGCAGGGGCTGAACGCCACCGTCATGGGCGGCGACGCGCTGGTGACGACCGAGTACTGGCAGATCACCGGCGACACCGGCGAAGGCACGCTGATGACCTTCCCCTCCGACCCGCGCATTCGTCCGACCGCGGCGGCCGTGGTGAAGGAATTCAAGGACAAGGGCATCGATCCCGAGGGCTACGTTCTCTACACCTACGCCGCCGTCCAGGTGTGGGCCGAGGCGGCCGCCAAGGCCGGCACCACCGATCCGAAGAAGGTCGCGGCGATGCTGAAGTCGGGCGGCCCGTGGGATAGCGTGCTGGGCAAGATCGGCTACGACAAGAAGGGCGACATCCTGGACTCCGACTACACGATGTACATCTGGCACAAGGGCAGCTACTCCCAGATGTAAGCCGCGCCGCGTTATGCGCACGGAAGGCCCGGGGCATCACCCCGGGCCTTTTTATTCGTTCAGCCCGGATCCTTCAGCCGCACCGGATGATAGCCGCGGCCGAAATAGATCAGCCCCTCATGACCCTCGCCGGTAGCGATCGCCGCGACCTCGCAGAACAGCACCGAATGGCTGCCGGTCTCGACCACCTGGACGATGCGGCAGTCGAACGAGACCAGCGCGCCGCGCAGCACCGGCGCGCCGGTGACCAGCGTGTCCCACACGCCGGCGGCAAAGCGGCCGTCCATGTCGCACATCGTCATGCCGGCGAACACCGGCGACAGATCTTCCTGCGCCGCGGCGAGCGTGTTCACGCACAGCACGCCATTGGTCTTGAAGGCGGGATTGGCGTCGCTGGAACGGTTCTGGCAGACCAGCAGCGTGGGTGGATCATCGGTCGCGCCCACCACCGCCGAGGCGGTGAAGCCATGCCGCCCGGCCGGCCCGGCCGTGGTGACGACGTGCACGGCGGAACCGACCCGCGCCATGGCTTCGCGATAGATGTCCCGGCTGACCACACCCTGCTCCCCGATACGGGCACCGAACATGCCGCCGATCGGGCCGGCGGCCAAGCGGGGAAAGCAGGGCGGACGAAGCGCCGCCCCCCGGCCGCGCCTTATCCGCGGCGGCGCGCGGCGAGGCGGGCGCGTTCGATGTCCGGCAGGAACCAGGTGAGCAGGCCGAGCATCGGCAGCCAGGCGCAGACGTCGTAGACCAGGCCGATCGAGGTGTAGTCGGCAAGCTCGCCCAGCGCCGCCGCGCCCAACCCGCCCAGGCCGAAGGAGAAGCCGAAGAAGATGCCGGACACCATGCCGATCCGGCCGGGCACCAGCTCCTGCGCATAGACCAGGATGGCCGAGTTGGCCGAGGAGATGATCAGGCCGATCGGGATGGTCAGCACCGCCGTCCAGAACAGCCCGACATAGGGCAGCCCCACCGCGAAGGGCAGGGTGCCGAGGATCGAGAACCAGATGACGTAGCGGCGGCCGAACTTGTCGCCCACCGGCCCGCCCACCATCGTGCCGGCCGCCGAGGCGCCGAGGAAGATGAACAGGTAGAGCTGCGCGTCCCCCACCGAGATGCCGAAGCGCTGGATCAGGTAGAAGATGTAGAAAGTGGCGAAGCTGGTCGAATAGAGGGTCTTCGAGAACATCAGCGTGGCCAGCACGGCGATGCCCC
>CAYWOW010000450.1:0-2193 GCA_964459005.1 uncultured Acetobacteraceae bacterium | reverse complement strand
ATTGCCGATGAATGCCACGCCGAAGGCCGACATCGGAATGCCGAACGCCGCCTCGCCGGCGACCCCGGTCAGCACGCCGGCGCCCAGCACCCAGAGCTTGTGGCCGCCCTCATCGCCGGCGCGGATCGCCTCGGCCGCCGCCACGCCGGGCGGCCAGGCCCCGCCGGAGGGGAAGGCCTCGCTGTCGAACATGCGATAGAGCAGGTAGCCATCGACGAGCATGGCCAGGAACACGCCCAGCAGCAACGGCAGCACCAGTTCCGGCATGCCCATCAGGAAGGGAATGCCGATCGGCAGCAACAGGGCGTTGCCGGCGCCGAAGGTGGCGGCCGAGATCGCGCTCTGGGCGAGGTTCTGCATGTGGATCGAGCGGTAGCGCACGAACACCGCCATGGGCAGCCGGCCCAGCGCCATGCCGCCGAGCGCACCGATGAGCGCCGTGTTGGTGGTGATGCCGAGCGTGGTGATGAGCTGGGTGCCGATGATCGCGCCCAGCACGCATAACGGCGTGATGAAGATCAGGCTGGAGGCGCTGAAGAATGCCGGATGCCGTCCCGGAGTCCCGCTCATGGCCGCTGCTCCTTCATATTGACCCGACGTTACTCATTCCGCTGCGCAGGCGGAAGGGGTCTGGCCGCCATATTCCGCCGCGGCGGCAGCGGGCGAGACGGTGCCGTCGGCCACGTCGTCGGCGAGCAGCGCAGGGCGGCGTTCGCGCGGATCGCCATAGCCGGAGCCGCCGCCGAGCTGCACTTCGACGATGCGGTCGGTGGTGGTCAGGCTGACGAGTTCGCCGGTGCCGCAGTCCCGCACCACGTTTCCGGCCCGGTCCTTGACCAGCCCATGCACGCCCCCGCCGTGCCGTCCGCCGAACAACCCGTCCGTCGCCACCCCCACGCCCTCGGGATAGACGGAAAACAGGGTGGGCAACCCGTCATCGTACAGTTTGCGGACGCTGGTGCGCACGCCGAGCCCGCCGCGCTGACGGCCGGCTCCGCCGCTATCGGCGACCAGGGTTTTTTCCAGCACCAGCACCGGAACGCGGGCTTCCATCAGCTCGATGGAGGTGTTGGCGGCCGAGGTCGGGTAGAGCAACGCCGACTTTCCGTCGCTGCGCGAACAGGCGCCCTGGCCACCGCCCATGAAGAAATGATCGGCATAGATATGTCCGTCACGGTCCTGGCCATAAATGTTCACCGCATGCGGCAGGCCGGTGGCGGCCTGCACCTGGTGCGGCGCCGCCCCGGCCAGCGCGCGAAAGATGTTGGGGGCGATATACCAGCCCGTGCGCAGCCGCATGTTGACGGACGCCGGCTTGGTGCAGTTGAGGATCGAGCCGACCGGCGCCTTCACCGTGAACGGCCGGTAGCAGCCGGCATTGCTGCGGGTCTGCGGCGAGAGCAGGCATTTGAGCGGATAGGTCGCGTGCGCCGCGGTGTAGGTATAGGTGCAGTTGAGTCCGCCCTGCGGCTGCTGCGGCGGAGCGCCGGCGAAATCCACCTCGATCATATCGCCGGCGACGGTGATCCTGACGGGGTAGCGCAGCTTGGTGCCGAGCGGATTGTTATAGACCTCCGATTCGTAGACGCCGTCCGGCAACGCGCGGATGGCCTCGCGCATGGCCTGCTCGGAGCGGTCCTGCACGGTCGCCGCGAGCGCGCGCAGGTCGTGCATGCCGTAGTCGTTCATGAACGCCAGCAGCCGGTCCGCGCCCAACTGGTTGGCGGCGACGAAGGAATGGACGTCGCCGAGCACTTCGGAGGATTTGCGGACATTCTCGCCGAGCAGCGTGAAGAGATCCTCGTTCGCGACGCCGGCCCGGTAGAGCTTCATCGGCGGAATCTGGACTCCTTCCTCGTAGATCTCCCGCGCCCGCAGCGAATCCTTGGTGCCTCCGATATCGCCGACATGGCCCACCGTCGCGGTCAGCGCGACGAGGCGGCCGGCGCGGAACACCGGGGTGACCACGGCGATGTCGAACAGATGACCGGCGCAGAGCCAGGGATCGTTGGTGACCAGCACGTCGCCGGGGGCGAGCGTGTGCGGCGGGAATTTCGCCAGCAGCGCTTTCACCGCGATCGGCACGGTGAAGTTGAACACCGGCATCGCGCGCGGCGAATGGGCCAGGCTTTCGCCGTCGGGGTCGAGCAGGTCGGTGGCGAAATCCTGCGCTTCGGAAATGATGAGCGAGAA
>CAYWOW010000449.1:0-2206 GCA_964459005.1 uncultured Acetobacteraceae bacterium | reverse complement strand
TCGTCGATGAAGATGATGCAGGGGGCGCTTTTCTTGCCCTGCTCGAACATGTCGCGGACGCGGGAGGCGCCGACGCCGACGAACATCTCGACGAAATCGGAACCGGAGATGGTGAAGAACGGCACGTTGGCCTCGCCGGCGATGGCGCGCGCCAGCAGCGTCTTGCCGGTGCCGGGGGGGCCGACCAGCAGCACGCCCTTCGGAATTTTGCCGCCCAGCCGCTGGAACTTCTGCGGGTCCTTGAGGAACTCGACGATTTCCTGCAGCTCGGCCTTGGCCTCGTCGATGCCGGCGACGTCCTCGAAGGTGACCCGCCCCTGTTTTTCGGTCAGCAGCCGCGCCCGGCTCTTGCCGAAGCCCAGGGCGCGTCCGCCGCCCGACTGCATCTGGCGCATGAAGAACACCCACACGCCGATCAGCAGCAGCATCGGGAACCACGACAGCAGGTAGTGGAGCAGCGGGTTGACGTCGCTGTCCTCGGGCTTGGCGATGACGCGCACGCCCTTGTCGGTCAGCCGCGAGACCAGGCTCGGGTCGGTGGGCGTGTAGGTCTGGAAGCTGCGGCCGTCCGACAGGTTGCCGGTGACCGTGTGGCCCTGGATGACCACGTCGCGCACCCGCCCGCCGTTCACTTCGCCGATGAAATCGGAATAGGCCACCTGCGTCGAGGCGCTCCGGGTGGACCCGGGTTGGAACAGGTTGAACAGGACCACCAGCAGCAGTGCGATGATGACCCAGAGCGCGAGGTTGCGGCCGAAATTGCTCATTCGTTTCCCTGGCCCAAGGGCCATTCAGTCCTTTCGCGGCCCGACCGCATGGCGGGGCCCTGGCCGGGGGTTCGGATGGTCCGAACCGGTCCCGTCGTCAGAACATAGGGCGCCGGCTGGCGTTTCACATCCCCAACCGGCACGCGCGGCCCCATTCTGCATCGACTCGGCGTTCGCGCTCGCTCATTCCGCGGTGGCGGGCGCAAACGGCGCCCCGGCGATCGGCATGGCGGGAGCGAAATCCAGCCTCACGCGGCGGCAACAAGTTTCATCAGGATAGCCGAGATGCGGCACCGCGAACAGTTCCGTCTCAAGCCACACCGCCGGCAGGGTCGCCAGCACCGCGGCGGGCAGCGTCCGCGCGATGGGCAGGGCGCGCAGCGCCGCCGCCGCTGTCGGGCCGAGGGCCGCGATCCGGGCGCCCGCGGGCGGGTCCGCGGTGGCGGCAAGGCGGAACCGCCCGTCCCAAACGGTGCCGGGACAGGCGGGCACCGCGGGCGCCAGGGCGGCCACCTCGCGGGTCAGCAGCCAGCCCGGACCGAGCCGGCCGGCCGGCTGGAGGCGCACGCCGCCCAGCGTCGCCGGGTGCGGCGCGGCGGCCAGCGCGCGGGTCTGCCGGGTTGGCGGTGCGTGCGCCGCCCCGGCCAGCCCGCGCAGCAGGGCCGCCAGCGCCGCGGCCGAGAGCGGCCCGGGCGACAGCACGGCGTAGCCCCAGGGATGCAGCATCGCCCGCGCCGCCAGTTCGTCGGCCACCGCGCGCTCCGCGGCATCCCGTGCCCGCCCGCGCGCCGCCGCCGCCCGCACCGCCGCCCGGGTCAGCACGCCGTCGCCCGCCGCGTCGCCGCGCAGCCGCCGCAGCCGCGCCCGCAGCGCCGCGGGGTTGGCGTTCGACGGGTCCTCCACCCACGCCATGCCGGCGGCCCGCAGGCTCGCCCGCAGCCGGCCCGGCGGGATGCTCAGCAGCGGCCGGAGCAGCCGCAGGCCGTCGGTCTCGACCAGGGCCGCCATGCCGGCGAGCCCGGCCGCGCCGCTGCCCGACAGCCGGCGCATGGCCACCGTCTCGGCCTGATCGCCGGCATGGTGGCCGAACAGCAGGTGGAGCACGCCGAGGCGCTGCGCCGCGGCGGCCAGGATGGCGTGGCGTGCCGCCCGCGCGCGCACCGCCAGCGCCGGCCCATGCCCCAGCCCGCGCAGCGCGAGTCCCTGCGCGGCGATGCCGAGCGACTCGAGTCGCCGCAGCGTGGTGGCGGCCTCCGCCGCCGACTCCGGCCGCAGCCCATGATCGACCACCAGGGCGGTCACACGGCCGCCGCGCGCCCAGGCCCAGTCGCGCGCCAGCAGCGCCAGCGCCAGGCTGTCGGCGCCGCCGGAGACGGCCACGGCGAGATGCGGAGCGGGCTCGAACGGCCCCAGCGGCGCCATCAGCGCCGCGAATTCGC
>CAYWOW010000448.1:0-2207 GCA_964459005.1 uncultured Acetobacteraceae bacterium | reverse complement strand
GTGAAAAATTCGTTCGTCTGGGCCACGGCGAGTGGTTGGCCGATGAGGCCATCCGCCGGCCCCGCCTGGGCCGTGCCCCCGAGAGCGAGGGTAGCGAACAGCACCGCCGTGAACGTCGTTATTTTCATCGGAGCGCGATCTCGCGGCAACCTTCCCTCTCCTCGGTCGATCCAGCCTACGTCAGACCGTCGTCAGGTCAATGGAAACTGCCTCCGCCGGGAGGGGAAGGGCGGCGATCATCTCGGTCCGGAACCGGGCGGGGACGGCAGGAATTCTTTTCGTGCGGAAGGCCGCCCCGCTCAGCCGAACAACGTCAGGATCGCCATGACCACGATGGCCGTCACGATAGCGGGCAGTGCGGTGCGCTTGGCAATGTCGAATACGGATACGCCTGCGTAACCGGCGGCAATGGCAGTCGCTGCGGCGACCGGCGACATCCCCCGCCCGAGCGCGCCGCAGATCATGGCGATGTTGCCGAGCGACACCGGGCCGATGCCGAGCGACTCGGCGTGCGGCAGCACGGCCTGGTTGAAGGCGATGGTGGCGGCGTCTCCCGACCCGCTCAGGACGGCGATGCCGAACGGCCCGATCATGCCGGCCAGCGGCACCGCCGACTGCACGTGCTTCAGCGTCTCAATGAGCCGGTCGATGCAGCCGAGCGCATTCAGTCCGCCGATGAACACGCCGGCGGCGATGATGATGCCGATCACCCCGCCATAGGCGCCGCCCATGCCGTCGAAGAAGGTTTTTGACACCTGGCCCGGCTTCAGCCGCGCGACCAAGGCAGTGGCGACCGTGCCGACGGTCATCGCCTGCAGCACCGACATGCCCTGGGGCAGCCACGCCGTGGTCAGGCCGAACTGCGGCACCGTGATGATGAGCAGCGCGAGCGGCAGCACCGGCATCGCGGCGCGCGCCAGGCTCACCGGCGCGGCCTCCGCGGGCTGGCCGTTCGGCTGCGCGGTCGACCCGGGGCGGAGCTTGTCTGGCCTGATGTCCTCGCCGAGCCAGCGCGCCACCAGGTAGAGCACGCCCGCGTAGACGAAGGTCGCGGGGACCGTCGACCGCATGTGGGCGAGGATCACCTCGATGACGGTGCGGTGGGCGATGGCGCCGATCAGCGCCGGGTGCGGCGATCCGGGGTTGAACACACCGCCCCAGGTGCCGCCGATGACGGCCGCGGCGGCCATGGCCGGATGCACGCCGAGCGCGATCATGGCCGGGATCAGCACGACGCCGGTCGCCGCGGCCGTGGCCGCAGCACTGCTGAGGGCCGCCGCGAGCAGCACGACGGCGACCACGACGGCCGGCACGATGCCGGCACGCATGCCAAGCAGCGGCCGCAGCATGAGGCGCACCAGGTGCTGGTCGCAGTGGCCCATCCGCATGACCGCCGTGAAGCCGAGCGCCGGCAGGATCGTGGTGATCAGGCCGGTGATCACCATGCTGGTGGAAAAGGCTTCGAACCAGGCAACCGGCCGCATGGCCACGAGAGCGAGCACTGCCCCGGCCGCGAGCAGGGCAAGGCGAACTTCGGCGCCGCGTATTACGGCGGCGAACATCACGACGACCACAACGGCCGCGAAAATGTCGATCATCTGAGCGTTCCCCTCACGTGTCCGTGAGGATACGAACC
The DNA here is from genome assembly GCA_964459005.1 of uncultured Acetobacteraceae bacterium. Classification (GTDB taxonomy): domain Bacteria; phylum Pseudomonadota; class Alphaproteobacteria; order Acetobacterales; family Acetobacteraceae; genus Rhodovastum. The sequence goes on along the minus strand of CAYWOW010000448.1, from coordinate 571 downwards.
CGAGCGGACGCACTGAACGTCGTTTCGCGCGTGGCTGCCCTCCCCGGAGCTATGGTCGGGGCATGCGCCGGCACCGCCGCCGGAGGGACGCTGGGCGCCGGTGCAGGTGATGGAGGGGAACTGCCAGAGGCTGTCCGACGTGTGCCCGTGGTGGGACGCGACGACGGGACGGGCGCCCAGGACCACGGCTTCAGCTACCCCCGCCGATTGACAAGCGTGCGCGCACGCACACACTTGCGGTCCGGGTCCGACGCCGCCTGCGCCGAGCATTCTCCCGGTCGCTCCAGGCAGGAGGCCTGACCCATGCATCCCGACTTTGCCCTGCTGATCCCTCCGGTGCTGTCGGTGGTGCTGCTGGTGGGGCTGATCTCCGGCCTGCGGCTGCACCCGTTCCCCGCGCTGATTCTGGCGTCGGGCTTCCTGGGCATCGCCAGCGGCCTGATTCCGACCGCCACCGTGACCACCTTCGAGCGCGGCTTCGGCGGCATCCTGAGCACCACCGGGCTGGTCGTGGGGCTCGGCAGCATGCTGGGCGGCCTGCTCCTGGAATCGGGCGGCGCCGACCGGATCG
>CAYWOW010000447.1:0-2210 GCA_964459005.1 uncultured Acetobacteraceae bacterium | reverse complement strand
GTCACGCTGAGGTCGTTCGCCTTCACCCAGCCATAGAGGCCGCTGCCCTCCGGATCGGCCAGCACGATGCGGATGGCGGGATTGCGCGGCTTCAGCGCCATCGCCACGCCGGCCAGCGTGCCGCCGGTACCACACGAACATGTGAAGGCATCGACGCGACCCGCGGTCTGGTGCCAGATCTCCGGCCCGGTGGTGCGCCGATGCCCCTCGCGATTGGCGGGGTTGTCGAACTGGTTGGCCCACACCCCGCCGATTTCCTCGGCGAGCCGGCGGGATACATGCACGTAGTTGCCCGGATCGCGGTACGGCTTGGCCGGCACCAGCCGCAGGTCGGCGCCGATCATGCGCAGGAAGTCGATCTTCTCGCGCGACTGGGTCTCGGGCATGACGATGACGGTGCGATAGCCGCGGGCGTTGCCGACCAGGGTCAGGCCGATGCCGGTATTGCCGGCGGTGCCCTCCACCACCGTGCCGCCCGGCCTGAGCACGCCACGCTGCTCGGCGTCGGCGATGATGGCGAGTGCGGCGCGGTCCTTCACCGAGCCGCCCGGGTTCATGAACTCCGCCTTGCCCAGGATGGTGCAGCCCGTCGCCTCGCTGGCGCGGCGCAGGCGAATGAGCGGAGTGTTGCCGATGGCGACGTCGAGGTCGTCCGCCACGGGCGGGGCGATGGTGAACAGCGGCTTGGATCCCATGACGGCTCCGTTTGTGTTTTCCCCCGCGTTCAACGCAATGGGGTTGAACGTCGGACGGCGGCATGCGATGGCGCGGTATCATCAGCGGAGAACGTGCAATGGTCGAGAACATTTCCCCGCGCCAGGTGTGGGAAGCGCTGCAAAACAATCCCGATGCTCGGTTGGTGGACGTGCGGACCGATGCCGAGTGGAATTATGTCGGCATTCCCGACCTGTCGCCGGTGGGCCAGGAGCCGGTGCTGATCCCCTGGCAGGTCTATCCCGCCATGCAGGTGAACGGGGCCTTCACCGGGCAGATGCGCCGGGCCGGGCTGGAGGGGCACCACCACGTCTATTTCCTCTGCCGCAGCGGCGTGCGCAGCCTGGCGGCGGCGCGGGCGGCTGCGGCAGACGGGTTCCCCCATGTTTACAACATCGACGGCGGTTTCGAGGGTCCGCTCGACGGCGACGGCCACCGCGGCACGGCGGCGGGCTGGAAGGCCGAGGGCCTGCCCTGGCGGCAGAAGTAGGCTGGGCGTTGCCGGCCGCGGGCACGGGCTTGTGTCCGCGGCCGGCGCGAACAAAGCTGGCACTCGAGGGCAGAGAGTGCTAACAAGGCGGCTCAGACGGAAATAGCGGACCGGGTTGCGCGGCGTCCGCCGTGCGCGGCCGCCTTCTCTTCCCCTCCAGGAGCACCCTACATGACGTTTCGTCCCCTGCACGCCCAGGTCGTCATCCGCCGCATCGACGCCACCGAGACGACCCGGGGCGGCATCATCATCCCCGACACCGTCAAGGAAAAACCCCAGGAAGGCGAAGTGATCGCCGTCGGGCCGGGGGCGCGCAACGAACAGGGCGTGATCGTGCCGCTCGACGTGAAGGCCGGCGATCGCGTGCTGTTCGGCAAATGGTCGGGCACCGAAGTGAAGATCGACGGCGTGGACCTGATCATCATGAAGGAAACCGACATCCTCGGCGTCCTCCAGGGTACCGCCAAGGCGACCGGCAAGAGCCGCGCCGCCTGAAGGCAGCGATCGCGTCATGCACGCCGCCGCCCGCGCGCGGCGGCGGCCCACAGCAAGGAAGACAATATCATGGCTGCCAAGGACGTAAGATTCGGCACCGACGCACGGGGCCGCATGCTTAACGGCATCGACATGCTCTCCAACGCGGTGAAGGTGACGCTCGGCCCGAAGGGCCGCAACGTCGTCATCGACAAGAGCTACGGCGCGCCGCGCATCACCAAGGACGGCGTGACCGTCGCCAAGGAAGTCGAGCTGGCCGACAAGTTCGAGAACATGGGCGCGCAGATGGTGCGCGAGGTCGCCAGCAAGACCAACGACGTCGCCGGCGACGGCACCACCACGGCGATCGTGCTGGCGCACGCCATGGTCCGCGAGGGCCTGAAGGCGGTCGCCGCCGGCATGAACCCGATGGACCTCAAGCGCGGCGTGGACAAGGCCGTCGTCGCGCTGGTCGAGGAACTGAAGAAGCGCAGCAAGAAGATCACCACCCAGGCCGAGACCGCCCAGGTCG
>CAYWOW010000446.1:0-2220 GCA_964459005.1 uncultured Acetobacteraceae bacterium | reverse complement strand
CCCAGACCGCGATGTCGATCGCCGCCATGGCCATGCTGTTGACGCCCAGGCCGAGGCGGCGGGACTGGCGGTACATCCGCTGCCAGATCCGTTCGTAATCAAGCGGGTCCATGCCGACGACCAGCCCGGCCAGGTAGTCCTCGACCAGTGCCTTGATCGCGGTGCCGCCGACATCGACGGTGTAGCTGATGCCGGTGCCGGTCAGGCCGTTGTCGGCGCGCAACTCGACGAAGATCAGCTCCAGCCCCTGGACCTTGTTGGTCGCGTCCTCCCAGGGGACGGCGGGCGGCAACCGGCACGCCTCGACGGTTACGGCTTCTATGCGCATCGGATTCATCAGCTCCTTGCTGGCCGCCGCGAGGCGCCCACGCCACGACGGTTGCTGAATTTGGACCCTAGCATCTTGGATACAAGTGCGCTAGCGTCACGAACCGGCATCGGTCCGGCAAAGGCGCGGAAGCTGACGCGGGACGGCAGCTTTCGCCCGGCGGTGACCGGCGCGGGGCGAGGAGGCACCCACCATGGACGCCAATGCGCCGAACGGGCGCGGAGTCGAGCCGATCGAGCGGGAAACCATCAAGCGGGTTTTCTGGCGGCTGATGCCGCTGCTCATGCTGGGATATTTCTGTGCCTACCTCGACCGCGTGAACGTCGGCATGGCGGCCTCGACGATGAACCAGCAGCTTGGGTTCTCGGGCGCGGTGTTCGGCTTCGGCGCGGGCCTGTTCTTCGTCGGCTATTTCCTCGCCGAGATCCCGAGCAACCTGATCCTCGACAAGGTCGGGGCGCGGCGGTGGATCGCCCGCATCATGATCACCTGGGGCATCATCTCCGGGCTGACCGCCTTCGTCTGGAGCGACTGGAGCTTCTATGCCATCCGCCTGCTTCTCGGGCTGGCCGAAGCCGGGTTCTTCCCAGGGGTGGTGCTCTATCTGACCTGGTGGTTCCCCTCCTACTATCGGTCCCGCATGCAGGCGATCTTCATAACCGCCAGCATGATCTCGCTGATCATCGGGCCGCCGATCTCAGGCCTGTTGCTGTTGCTGGATGGCGTGCTGGGGCTGCGGGGCTGGCAGTGGCTGTTCCTGCTCGAGGCGCTGCCGGCGATCACCATGTGCTTCGTCACATGGACGTTGCTGACCGACAAGCCGGCCGAGGCAACGTGGCTCAGGCCGGACCAGAAAGCCTGGCTGGTCGAGCGCCTGGCCTCCGAGCGCGCGCAGCGCGAGGCGATCCGCAAGTTCTCCCTCGGCGAGGCCTTCGCCAATCCGAAGATGTGGCTGCTGGCGCTGGTCTATGTCGGCAACAACATCGCGGGCTACGGGCTGATGTTCTTCCTGCCGCTGATCGTCAAGGGGCTCGGCGTGGCGACCGCCTGGGTCGGACTGGTCAGCGCGGTGCCCTTCGTATTTGCCGCCGGGGCGATGGTCTGCTGGGGCTGGCATTCCGACCAGACCGGCGAGCGGACCTGGCACGTGGTCGGCGCCTGCCTGCTGTGCTCGGCTGGGCTGGCGGCCTGCATCGTCATCGGCGCCGGCCATCCGGTCGTGCTGATGATCGCGCTGTGCTTCGCGGCGATGGGCCAGCAATCCATCGGACCGTGCTTCTGGGCGGTCCCCACCGCGCTGCTGACCGGCGCCGCCGCGGCCGGCGGTATCGCCATGATCAATGCCGTGGGCAATCTGGGTGGGTTCGTCGGACCCTGGGTGTTCGGGCTGGTGAAGGATTCGACCGGCAGCGACAATGTCGCGCTGCTCGTGCTGGCCTCGGCGACGATCGTTTCCGCGCTCTGCGTGATCGCGGTGGGCCACGACCGCCGGCTGGAACGCATCCCGCCGCGGCCGCCGGCCGCCGCGCGTCCCACCGGGCACGGAAAGGAAGCGCACATCTAGACTGCGATTATGGCCAATGGGGTCGGGCGCCCCGCCGCGAATTCACCATGTGTCGGAGCGCCAGCCCGGTTTGTGTGTCCATCAAGGGAGAGAGAAGTGGCCAAGATCACCGCGGTTGAAGTTCTGCAAGTGGACCTTAAGCCCAAGGTGCGGCGCACCGACGCTGTCCAGAGCTTCGATTTGCAGGAAACCCCGATGGTCCGCATCACCGACGCGGACGGCGCCATCGGCACCGGATACAGCTACACCATCGGCACCGGCGGCTCCGCCGTGTGCAAGCTGCTGGACGACCATCTCGCCCCGCTGCTGATCGGGCGCGAGGCCGAAG
>CAYWOW010000445.1:0-2221 GCA_964459005.1 uncultured Acetobacteraceae bacterium | reverse complement strand
CGCGACGTGCTCGCGCTCGGCAACGAGAGCCGCTACGACCAGTACGACCTCAACATCGTGCTGCCCGAGCCCCTGGTGCCGCGCGCCCTGCGCCTGCCCGTGCCGGAACGGCTGGACAACGAGGGCCGCGTGCTGCGCGCCCTCGACGAGGGTGCCGTGCGGGCGATCGTGCCGGTGCTGCGGCGCGAGGGAGTGGAAAGCGTCGCCGTCGGCTTCCTGCACGCCTTCGTCAACCCCGCCCATGAGCGCCGCGTGCGCGACATCCTGGCCGAGGAGCTGCCGGCGCTGGCGGTGTCGCTGTCCTCGGACGTGTCGCCGGAAATGCGCGAGTGGGAGCGGTTTTCCACCACCGCCGCCAACGCCTATGTGCAGCCGCTGATGGCGCGCTACCTGCGCGGGCTGGAGCAGGGATTGCGCGAGGCCGGCCTGGTGGCGCCGATTTTCCTGATGCTGTCGGGCGGCGGGCTGACCACCATCGAGACGGCCTGCCGCTTTCCGATCCGCCTGGTCGAGAGCGGCCCCGCCGGCGGCGCCATTTTCTCCGCCCACGTCGCCCGGCAATGCGGGCTGGCGAACGTGCTGTCCTTCGACATGGGCGGCACCACGGCGAAGATCTGCCTGATCGACGATTTCCGCCCGCAGACCGCGCGCAATTTCGAAGTCGCCCGGGTCGGCCGCTTTCGCCGCGGCTCCGGCCTGCCGCTGCGCATTCCGGTGATCGAGATGGTGGAGATCGGCGCGGGCGGCGGCAGCCTGGCGCATGTCGACAGCATGGGCCGCATCGCGGTCGGCCCGGAGAGCGCCGGCGCCGATCCGGGACCCGCCTGCTACGGCCACGGCGGGGAGAAGCCGGCCGTGACCGACGCCAACCTGGTGCTCGGCCGCTACGACCCTTCCCGATTCGCTGGCGGCACGATGACGCTGGACGGCGCCGCCGCCGCGCGCGCCTTGCGCTCCGACGTCGCCGCGCCGCTCGCGCTCTCCGTCGATCTGGCGGCGCTCGGCGTGGTCGAGATGATCGATGAGAACATGGCCAACGCGGCCCGCGTGCACGCCATCGAATCGGCGAAAACCACCGAAGGCCGCACGCTGATTGCCTTCGGCGGCGGCGGGCCGGTGCACGCCTGCCGGGTGGCGGAGAAACTCGGCATCGCCCGCGTGCTGGTGCCCTCGGGCGCCGGCGTCGGCAGCGCCATCGGCTTCCTGCGCGCGCCGGTCGGCTACGAGGTGGTGCGCAGCCTCTACCAGCGCTTCCTGACGTTCAACGTCGAGGCGGTGAACGGGTTGCTCGACGACATGCTGGCGGAAGCGACGGCCGTGGTGGCCGAGGGCAGCTTCGGCGCGCCGACCACGCAGCGCCGGATCGCCTACATGCGCTATGTCGGCCAGGGCCACGAGATTCCAGTGCCGCTGCCGCCGCGGCGGCTGGAGCAGGCCGACGTCGCCGCCATCCGCGCCGCCTACGACGCCGAGTACAGCCGCTTCTACGACCGACCCGTGCCGGGCAGCGATGTCGAGATCATGAGCTACGCGGTGCTGGTGGCGACGGTGCCGGAACCCTGGCCGGAGGCGCCGCCCCCCGCGCCCCGCGCGGCGCCCAGGGGCACCCGGGCCGTGCGCGACACCGCCACCGGCGAAGTCACGGGCTGGACCCTGATCGATCGCGCGGCTCTGGTCGCGGGCGAAGCGGTGCGCGGTCCGGCGATCATCGCGGAGGACGAGACGTCCACCCTCATCGGACCGGGCTGGACGGCTTCGATGAACGCGCTGGGCTATATCGAACTGATTTGGGGGACCGCGTGATGGGCGAACACAGCGGCGCGCTGGCCGCCATCCAGCGCCAGATCATGTGGAACCGGCTGATCGCGGTGGTCGAGGAGCAGGCGCAGACCATGATCCGCACCGCGTTCTCCACCACGGTCCGCGAGGCCGGCGATCTTTCAGCCGGCATCTTCGACATTCACGGCCGCATGATGGCGCAGGCGGTCACCGGCACGCCCGGTCACGTCAATTCGATGATGGAAAGCGTCGGCCATTTCCTGCGCCGGTTTCCAGCCGGAACGATGCGGCCGGGCGATCACTACATCACCAACGACCCCTGGCTCGGCACCGGCCATCTGCACGACCTGACGGTGGTGACGCCAGCTTTTCACAACGGGAAAATCGCCGGCCTGTTCGCCAACACGGCGCACGTCATCGACGTCGGCGGCCTCGGCATGGG
>CAYWOW010000444.1:0-2222 GCA_964459005.1 uncultured Acetobacteraceae bacterium | reverse complement strand
GTGCTCCGGGTTATCGCCGGCACGTCGGGTGGCGGCGTCAACGCCGCCATCGCGGCTCGTGCACTGGCCTATGATTTTCCGCCCGTTGCACGCGCCACCCCAGCCCCCGATGCGGCCGGCAATCCGTTCTACGATACGTGGATCAACCAACTGACGCTGGACGGGATGCTGCGGACCGATGACCTCGACGCGCCCGGCGCGACGGCGGTCTCGCTGTTGAATGGCAACGTGATCGACAGCACAGCCGTCAAGCTACTCGCCTTCTCAACACCGGCGCTGAAGCCGCGCCCCTACCTCAGCCAGCCATTGCGGCTGATTTTGACACTGACCAACCTGAACGGCATGTCCTATCGCATCGGCTTGAACGACGTGAAGCTCCCCGACGGCAGCACGACCAGTCTGCACGAAAGCTATGTCGACCACGCCGATTACGCTCGCTTCGCAGTGGTCTATCCGGGTGGGACCCTGGACAACCCCCGGCCAGACGAGATGGTACTCGGGTTCGATGGTGCGCCGCCGGCGCAGACGATCGACTGGCCCAGCTTCGGCCAGTTCGCCTTAGGCACAGCGGCCTTCCCGATCGGCTTTCCACCGCGTCGGTTGTCGCGCCCGCTTGAGCATTACCGTTACCGCGTGGTCGCGGTGCCGGGCGACGGCGATCCCGGTGTGGTCAATTACTTGCCCCTGGTCCCCGACTGGAGCGCGATCCAGGACTGGGCGGGCGGCGGGCTGCCGGACGACTACCAGTTCCTGGCAGTCGATGGCGGCGCGACCGACAACGAACCGATCGAACTGGCGCGCACCGCCCTGGCCGGCATCGGTGGACGAAATCCGCGCGACGGCCTGAAGGCGAACCGCGGCGTCGTGTTGATCGATCCGTTCGCCGGCGCGGCGCCGATGGCGCCGCCGCTCGCGATTGCACTGCCCGACCTCGCGGAGTCTCTGATCAGTGCGTTGACCGAGCAGACGCGCTACGACACCCGGGACCTGTTGCTCGCCGCTTATCCCGACGTATACAGCCGCTTCATGATCACCGCCCTGCGCGAGAGCAACGTCGGCGATCCCGCACTCGCGACCGCCGGCATGGACGCATTCATAGGCTTTGCGTGCGATGCGTTCCGCCGCCACGACTACCTCCTCGGGCGCAAGAACTGCCAGGATTTCCTGCGCACCCAATTCGTGCTCCCGCAAGCAAGTCCGGTGTTCGCCGGCTGCCTGGATGGTGTGGCGGTCGGCGACTTCCTCGTTCAGGACGACACCGGTCAGTATCTGCCGATCATCCCTCTGGTGGGCCCGGCGCGCGTGCCGGAAGAGACCGACCCGTGGCCGCAAAATGCCCTTGATCCCTCAATCTATCATAGCGCAATCGAGGCCCGGTTCGCGCGGCTGCTGGGGGATGAGTTCGCAGATGGGCCGCTCTCCGACGTCCTCGTCTGGCTGGCGGCCAAACTCGGCGAGGGAAAGGTTGCCGACACGGTGGTCACCGCGATGCAGGCCGCCCTGAAGCAATGGAATTTAGCATGACTGCGTGATCGCAAGCGACGCCGGCTCAGATGATTGATGGTTTGAGCCGGGAAGCTAACCAGCAACCTGACTCGCTGATGACGATGAGAAGACGACCAGAGGGCGGTATCGCCGGGGCCGTACTTGCCGGCCGCGGCTGGCTTTGGCCGCCCTTCTCGCGGCTTCGGATCGCACCGGGCGGCGTTACCGGTCGTTCCGGGTCTACGCTGTCGGCGGGTTTGCCACAGTTTACTCACCTTGCACTAAGATCCTCATAAGAAGTATGCATCCGGTGAACGCCGCGGTCTGTTCAGAAGTGGCCGCGCCGCTTCAGCCCGGTTTCGTTTCGCGGTACCGCGCGATCAGGTCCGGGTCCGCCTTATGGATCTCGATGAGTTCTCGGAGGTTCTCGATGCCGAAGCTGGTAAAGGCCGTCGTGCCTTCGTCGTTGACGCCGTAGACAGTCAGGCATCCGTCCTCCGGATCCATTTCGAGCGCGACAGCCGATAGCCAGTCTTCGTTCTCGCCCAGCATCTCGGCGACGCGGGCGATGGTGTACACGGCGCTCGTCGCCGCCATGGTCAGGCTGCCTGGCGCTGCTGGCGGGATGACCACGCCCAGGGAAGAAGCTCGCCGAGTTTGCGGGCCGGGTGATCGGCGATGCGGGCGAGAACGTCGGCGAGCCACGCCTGAGGATCGACGTTGTTCATCTTGGCGGT
>CAYWOW010000443.1:0-2246 GCA_964459005.1 uncultured Acetobacteraceae bacterium | reverse complement strand
CGACCCATCGCACCTGCGTCCGTTTGCCTGATCCGAGGGCGATTTTTCCCATCGTACTTGCGTCGGCGGACATCTGCGCTCCTCCGTGCGGCGGGTTCCCGCCGCGGATCGCGGTCGATCCGGGGCAGCGGCGAATCCGGGCTGATCTGCGCCGGCCAGCCTAGACAAACATCGATCGCTCTCCTACCCCTGCGCGAGGCGATCGATGGGCCATATAGTGGGCCGGCGGTGTGAGCCGCGGTCAGCAGCACCAGGGAGTACGCAGCATATGAGTAATGTCGGATTCATCGGCCTCGGCATCATGGGCAGGCCCATGGCCGCCAACCTGCAAGCCGCCGGGCACAAGTTGTTCCTGAACGACGTCGTGGCCCTGCCGCAGAACCTGCTGGACGGCGGGGCGGTCGGCTGCAAGTCGGGCAAGGAAGTGGCGTCGAAGGCGGATATCGTCATCGTGATGGTGCCCGACACCCCCCATGTCGATGCGGTTCTGTTCGGCAAGGACGGCGTCGCCGAGGGGCTGTCCAAGGGCAAGATCGTGATCGACATGAGCTCGATCTCGCCGATGGCGACCAAGGAATTCGCCGCGAAAATCAACAAGCTGGGCTGCGATTACCTGGACGCTCCGGTGTCCGGCGGCGAAGTGGGGGCCAAGGAAGCCTCGCTGACCATCATGGTGGGCGGGCCGGATGCGGCGTTCGAGAAGGTGAAGCCGCTGTTCGACAAGCTGGGCAAGAACGTCACGCTGGTCGGCGGCACGGGCGACGGCCAGACCACCAAGGTGGCGAACCAGATCATCGTGGCGCTGACCATCGAGGCGGTCGGCGAGGCCCTGCTGTTCGCCTCCAGGGCGGGGGCGGACCCGGCCCGGGTGCGCAAGGCGCTGATGGGCGGATTTGCCTCCTCGCGCATCCTGGAGGTGCACGGGCAGCGAATGATCGACCGGAAGTTCGACCCGGGATTCCGCATCGAGCTGCACCAGAAGGACCTGAACCTGGCGCTGCAAGGGGCCAAATCGCTGCAGATCAGCCTGCCCAACACCGCGACCTGCCAGGAACTGTTCAATTCCTGCGCCGCCCACGGCGGCAGCAAGTGGGATCACTCCGGCATGGTGAAGGCGCTGGAACTGCTGGCCGGGCACGAGATCGGCAGCAAGAAGGCCTGAACGGCACGGAAGGCCAGGGGGCTGCCCCCTGGCCTTCAGGCGTCCATCTTCAGCGCGGCCAGGAAGGCGCTCTGCGGGATTTCGACCTTGCCGAACTGGCGCATGCGCTTTTTCCCTTCCTTCTGCTTTTCCAGCAGCTTGCGCTTGCGGGTGATGTCGCCGCCGTAGCACTTGGCGGTGACGTCCTTGCTGAGTGCGCCGATGGTCTCGCGGGCGATGATCCGCCCGCCGATCGCGGCCTGAATGGCGATCTTGAACAACTGCTTGGGGATCAGGTCCTTCAGCCGCTCGCAGATCGAGCGGCCGCGCTTTTCCGCGGCGTTGCGATGGGCGATGAAGGAGAGCGCATCGACCGGGTCCTGGTTGACGAGGATGGAGATTTTCACCAGGTCGCTGTCGGCGTAGCCGTCCATGTGATAGTCGAAGCTGGCGTAGCCGCGCGAGACGCTCTTCAGCCGGTCGTAGAAGTCGAACACCACCTCGTTCAGCGGCAGGCGGTAGACCGCCATGGCGCGGTTGCCGACATAGGTGAGGTCGGCCTGCTGGCCGCGCCGCTCGTTGCACAGCGCCAGCACCGCGCCGAGGTAGTCGTCCGGCACCATGATGGTGGCCTTGATCCAGGGCTCCTCGATGTGGTCGAGCACGCTGCCGTCCGGCATGTCGGCCGGGTTGTGCAGCTCCGCCACCTCGCCGTTGGTGCGGTGGACGCGATAGACCACGCTGGGGGCGGTGGCGATCAGGTCGAGGTCGAATTCGCGGCTCAGCCGCTCCTGGATGATCTCCAGGTGGAGCAGCCCCAGGAAGCCGCAGCGGAAGCCGAAGCCGAGGGCGGCGGAGGTTTCCGGGTCGTAGTGGAAGCTGGCGTCGTTCAGCCGCAGCTTGGCCAGGCTGTCGCGCAGTTTCTCGAAGTCGTCGGCATCGACCGGGTAGAGGCCGCACCAGACCACCGGAATGCTGGGCTTGAAGCCGGGCAGCGGGGCGGCGGTGGGGGCGCGGTCGTCGGTGATAGTGTCGCCGACCTTGCAGTCCGCGACGGTCTTGATGGCGGCGGTGATGTAGCCGATCTCGCCGGGGCCGAGGTCGT
>CAYWOW010000442.1:0-2248 GCA_964459005.1 uncultured Acetobacteraceae bacterium | reverse complement strand
GACGAGGCCGACTCGACGATGTCGCGCGACGAGCCGAGCTGGCCGTTCGGGTAAACCTGGATCTCGATGGCGCCGCCGGTCTGCTCCTTCATGTCGGCCGCCACCTTGTTCATCATGATGACTTCGGGATGGGTCGCCGCCACCACGGTGGACCAGCGGATGACGGTTGCCGCCCGGGCGCGCCCGGTAATGGCAAACACACCGACACCGGCGAGCGCGGCGCGTCGGGTTACGCGAATAGTCATTTGGATGTTTCTCCCTGCGATGATTGTCAGCCGAGTGGCCGTCGGCACTCATAGCAACGATCAACCGTGACCTTTCTGCGCGAGACGTTCGCGTCACGGGAGAGCTCCACCGGCACCCGGCACGATGCCGCGGCCTGTCACCGCCGCGCTGCCGCTTCCTGTAGCTCGTTGCCGGCGCGGCGGAAAGCCTCAGTTGCGACTACAGAATGAACCGCCGCCCCCGCAGCCCCAACCATCATTCCCTTGCTTCCGCCCCGCCTTTGTGCTAGGAATATATTCGTGCAACCCGCTCCCATCCCCGCCCCGGTCCAAGCCTTCGCCCCCGACTTCGCCCGTCGGCTCGGCGTCATCCTCGCCACTCTTGGCGCCCTGATCGCCCGCCGTTTCCTGCGCGAGCCGCGCCTCTCCGCTCTCATCGTCCCGCTCTGGACCCGCCTTCGCCGCGCCGCCCGCCGCTGCGAGCGCCTGATGGTCTTGCTCGCCGCCGGCCGCCTGCCAAAACCCCACCGGTCCGGCGCGTCGCCTTCGACGTCGCCCGGCCCCGGCGGCCCCCATCGCAGCGTCGCCGCGCTCCCCACCGGCCGCGGCTGGCTGGTTGCCGCCCTCGGCCCCGAGGCCGCGGTCTGTGCGACCCAGCTGGAGGCCCTGCTCGCCGAGCCCGCGACCGTCGAACTCCTCGCTCTGGCCCCATCCGCCCGCCGCATTCTCCGCCCGATCGCCCGCATGCTCGCCGTCGGCGCCTTCGCCCCCCGGCGCGCCCGCCGACCGCGCCCCGCCCCCCTGGCCGCTCCGCCCGGCGAACCCCCGCCGCTCGACGAGGTCGCCTTCCGTTCCCACGGCTACACCTGGTACGTCGTCCCCACCCCGCCCGCGCCCTGCGCCTGACCCGCGGCGCCCGCATACCCAACTTGTTCCACTATCGTATTTACTATCGCGCGCGCTTGGCCAAAGGCCGATCATTGCGGCACGTTGCGATGGCGGAGCCGCACTCCGGGCCATGCCCGCTCGTTCGCCTGTGCGCCCCCTGTGGCAATGACATATCCAAAATTGCAGGCCTACCGCGGCAATCCGCCGACCAGGCGTTCCGCGAAACCCGGCGGAGCCGTCGGATTTTCGGGCGGCGGCAGGCCAACCGTCAGATCGCTCCCGAGCGCGATGAAGCAGGATACGGTCGCCCAGTCCGGGTTTTCCCGCAATCGCGCCTGAATCTCGAACGCATAACGGTTTCGCCATGCCAGCATCGAATGCGGCGTCATCGCCGGCGCCGGCCATCGCAGCAGGCGCCCGGCCAGTGCCGCGTCGATGCCTATCCGCTCCGCCCTGTCGGGCCTGACCAGAATCCGGTAGGCCGCATCGAAATCGGCATGCCCGCTGGGCACTTCTCGGGGCGTGCCCGCGAATCCCATCGCGGCGGCGTCCAGTCCGGCGAAGCGACCCGAAAATTCACCCTCCCGCGTCCAGATCGCCAGATCGGTCACACCGCCCAATGACGGGAAGCGCAACACCAGTTGGACGACCCATCCCCGGTTCGACGTCTCGGTATTGCCGCAGGTCACGATCCAGTTCTGTCCGCTCGCGGTCTGGCCGTCGATCCGGAACGCCGACGGATTGCCCTGCCAGCGCTGCCGGCGATACCGCCAGCCCCGGTCGGCGGCGCCCATTCGGATCTCCCGCATGACCCGCCGCCGGCCACGCGTGAGGAGAGCGTATAGCCCGATAGGAAGGCCCAGCACGACCACCGGAATCGCCAGGACCAACAGGTGACCCGGAGTCATCTGCATCCACCAAGCATGGCCCGCGTCACGATGGGCTGCCCCCTCGCTAATCGTGCCCCCATGCCTCGGCGAAATACGACATGAAAGTCTCCTTGCCCGTCGCCTCATACCCCGTCAGCCATTTCGGCACGATGTCCGGGTCCTGCCGGAAATAGAGCGGCAGGCCGTAAAGCTGCGTGGCGTAGATCCGCTGCATTTCCGTCCAGATGGCCTGCTGTTTGACCGGGT
>CAYWOW010000441.1:0-2249 GCA_964459005.1 uncultured Acetobacteraceae bacterium | reverse complement strand
GCTGGCCGGCAACATCCTGCTCATGTACTTCCTGGTGTTCCGGTGACGGCGCTCATGGCCGAGACCGCCTCGCGTTTCACGCGCATCGCGCTCGGCCACGTCGAACAGGAGTACCCCAACAAGCTCGACCATGTGATGGCCGGACCGCAGGACGTGCAGGGTCCGCGCGCCCTGCATCCGGTGTTCTACGGCAGCTTCGACTGGCATTCCAACGTCCACGCCTATTGGATGCTGGCCCGGCTGCGCCATCGCTTCCCGGGGCTCGCCGAGGCGGAGATGGTCGCCGCGCTGTTCGATCGCCACTTCACCGAGGCCAACGTCGCCGTCGAGGTGGCCTACGCGCTGCGCCATCCCGGCTTCGAGCGGCCCTATGGCTGGGCCTGGGTGCTGATGCTCGCCGCCGAGCTTGCCCGCGATACGACCGCGGAAGGACGGCGCTGGAGCGCCTGCCTGACGCCGCTGGCCCAGGCATTCGCCGGCCACTTCCGCAGCTTCCTGCCGAAAGCGAGCTACCCGCTGCGCGTCGGCACCCACACCAACACCGCCTTCGCCATCGCGCTGGCGCTGGACTACGCGGCAGCCCACGACGCGGCGCTGGGCGAGATCCTCCGCGACAAGGCGCGCCTCTGGTACGGGGCGGACGCGGGCTGCCAGGCCTGGGAGCCGGGCGGCGACGAATTCCTCTCGCCCGCCCTGATCGAGGCGGAATGCATGCGGCGCGTCCTGCCGGGCGCCGAATTTTCCCTCTGGTTCGATCGCTTCCTGCCCGACCTGGGTGCCGGGGAGCCGGCAACCCTGTTCACCCCGGCGACGGTCAGCGACCGCAGCGACGGCAAGATCGGCCATCTCGACGGCCTCAACCTCAGCCGCGCCTGGTGCTGGCGGCAACTCGCCACCGCGCTGCCGCCGGACGATCCGCGCCGCGCCCGCGCACTCGCGGCGGCCGACGCCCACCTGGCCGCCAGCCTTCCCGCCGTGGCCGGCGAATACATGGGCGAACACTGGCTCGCCAGCTTCGCGGTCATGGCGATTCAGGGGGGCGGCTAATAGACCCCCGGAATCAGCCGTGACGTGCGGGCGCGGAAAGCGTCGTAGTCGGCGCCGAACTCGCTGTGCAGCAGCCGTTCTTCCGCTTCGATGCGGGCCAGCAGCGGCAGGACGGTGAGTGCCGCGAGCAGCACGCCCACACCCGACCGGAAGGCCAGGCCAAAGCCCAGTGCGTTGACCAGCAGGCCCAGATAGCTGGGGTGGCGAATGACGCCGTAGATGCCGCCGGTGACCAGCGTGTGGCCGGGCTGAATGGCCACCAGGCCGCTGAACCGGTTGCCGAGCACATAAACCGGCCAGAGCCGCAGCGCGCCGCCCGCGGCGAAGAGAACCACGCCGACCCAGCGGGTGGTTTCGCCGTCCAGGGTCCAGAAGTCCACCCGGTCCGTCCACGCCGGCAGCCAGATCTGCAGCACCCCGATCACCGCGAAGGCAGTGAGCACCCAGCGGTTGGAGCGGTCCTCGCGCACCCCCGGGCTCAGGTTGCCGCCGGCGAAAAACGCCGCCCCGGACATCGCGACCTGGGCCACCGCGAGCGCGGTCAGCGCCGGGTGGGAGAAGAACGCGCGCGGTCCGCCCTCGGCGAGGATGGTCACGCCGAAACAGACGACCGTGAGCACGGCGATGAAGGCCAACCGGACGCTCGTTGTCATCATGGCGCGTTTTCCCGACCCTGGACGATCGCGGCGGCGCCAGAATAGCGCGAAATCGTGAAGGGGCGACTCGCCTCCGAATCACCATTGTATCTGCCGCGATGGTGGCGCCCGGACTCTCCACCGTGCTAGAAGAACGCCTCCGAAGTGTTTGATTCATCTCGACCCGGCACCAACGCCGCCGTGCATGAGGCTTTACAGTGCGTCCCTGGCTGATCCTTCCCGTCCTCGCCGCGCTGCTGGCGGAACCGTCTCTTCCGGCCCACGCGGCCGGGGCGGTGCTGGTGATGAACTCCCGGGACGCATCGCTCAGCGTCATCGACCTGGCCAGCTCCCATGAGGTGCGCCGTATCCCGGTGCTGCGCGAACCGCACCACTGGGCGCTGACGCCGGACGGCCGCGACCTGCTGGTGGGTGATTCGGCGGGCAACGAGATGTTCGTTCTCGACCCCGCCACTTTCGAAGTGCGCCGGACCATCCCGGTCTCCGACCCCTACCAGTTCGGCTTCAGTCCGGACGGCAAGTTCCTGGTGGTGAATGCGCTTCACC
>CAYWOW010000440.1:0-2279 GCA_964459005.1 uncultured Acetobacteraceae bacterium | reverse complement strand
ACCACAACGGCAAGACGGTCGATTTCCGCAACGTCATCCTGATCATGACCACCAACGCCGGCGCCGCCGACATGGCGAAGGAAGCGATCGGCTTCGGGCGCGACAGCCGGGAAGGCGAGGACGAGGACGCGATCAAGCGCATGTTCACGCCGGAGTTCCGCAACCGGCTGGACGCGGTGATCGGCTTTGCCGCGTTGACGCCGGAGGTGGTCGGCCGCGTGGTGGAAAAATTCGTCATGCAGCTGGAGGCGCAGCTCGCCGACCGCAACGTGACCATCGAGCTGTCCAGCGCGGCCAAGGAATGGCTGGCCGAGCGCGGCTACGACCGGCTCTATGGCGCGCGGCCGCTGGCGCGGGTGATCCAGGAGCACATCAAGAAGCCGCTGGCCGAGGAGCTGCTGTTCGGGCGGCTGACCCGGGGCGGCGCGGTGAAGGTGACGCTGAAGGACAAGAAGCTCGAGTTCGAGTTCATCGAGGCGGCGTTGCCAGCCTTGCCGCGCCCCGAGGGCGACGGCGACGAGGGCGGCTCGGAGAAGGAGCCGGAGACCGCGGAGTAGCTTGCCGCGGCATGGTTTCGCGCCGCCCGCCCCTGGCCGGCGGGGGCGCGGGCGCGTAGTTTGGCCGCGGTCCGCTCCACGGGGAGCGGTCAGCAACGACGAGGCGCACCATGACAACCACGATCCACGGCATCGCCCGCTCGCGCGCGGTCCGCACGCTTTGGATGGCCTGCGAACTGGGTATCCCGTTCGAGCACGACCAGGTCGGCTTCGGCGCGGAGGGATGCCGCTCCGCCGCGTTCCTGGCCATCAACCCCAACGGCCACATCCCCGCGCTTTCCGACGACGGCGTGGTGATCTGGGAATCGCTCGCCATCAACCTCTACCTCGCCAAGAAGGCGGGCGGGCCGCTGGCGCCGGCCAGTGTCGCCGAGGACGGGCTGATGACCATGTGGGGGTTCTGGGCGGCGACCGAGGTCGAGCCGCTGGCCGCCCAGGCGCTCTACAACACCACCATGTATGCCCCCGAGAAGCGCGACCCCGCGCTGGTGGCGAGTGCGCTGGAGGGCCTGAAGGCGCCGCTCGCGGTGCTTGAGCAGGCACTGCTGAAGGGCGGCGGCCATCTGGTGGGCGGGCGCTTCACGGTGGCCGACCTGAACCTGATCTGCGTGCTGTTCTATCTGCGGAACAACCCGCCGGCACTCGCCGACAAGCCCGCCATCCGGGCCTGGTACGAGGCCGGGCTGGCGCGGCCGGCGGCGAAGAAAGCCTGGGCGCTGCGCGGCGAATAGGCGCGGCGGTCGGCGGCGGCCCGACGGCTCAGCGCGGGAGGACGGGGATCATCCGGCGCAGGATGCCGTCGCGCAGCACCAGATGGTGGATCAGCGCCGCCGCCACGTGCACGACCACCAGGGCGGCCAGCGCATAGGCCAGCGTGGTGTGCGCCAAGGCCCAGAAATCCGTCTTCGGCAGGGCAAACGGCGTCGGGATGGCCAGCCCGCCGATCAGGGTGGTGGTGCCGGAACGCGACCAGCGCCCCAGCAGCCCGATCACTGGCAGGGCCACGGTCAGCGCGTACAGCGTCACATGACCCGCATGGGCCAGCGGCACCATCCAGGCCGGCCCGTCCGGCGCCGGGTCCCGGGTGGCGGCGCGCCACAGGATGCGCAGCACGGCGAGGGAAAACACCAGCAGCCCCAGCGTGCTGTGCAGGCCCATGGCGGAGGATCGGGCCGGGCCGCGCGGAAAAAAATCCATCGACATGCCCAAGCCCCAGGTCGCGATAATGACGAAGGCGCCGATCCAGTGCAGCGCCTGGACGGCGCCGCTGTAGCCCTGCCCGGGCGCGGCTGGCCGCTGATCCGACATCATGATGGTCCCCTCAATCCAGTGCGCGCAGTCTGTGACATTGCCGCTGAACTCTGCCTGAACGGCCGTTTTCGCCGGTCTCCTACGCATGTCCGCCCTGGATCCCGAGGCCGGCGTCAGTGAGCGCGACAAGGAAGGCCTGCAAGGCCTTGGTCGGTTCAGCCGCCCTGGTGACAGCGAAGACGGTCGAGGCATCCCCGGGAAGGTCAACCACCCTGACGAAGGAAATGTCCCGGCGGCTGCCCTCGATCACAGACCTCCCCACGAGGCAGCACCCGAGACCGGACGCGACCAGCCCGAGCGCCGTGTGGATCTCCAGCGCTTCATGGGCGACCACCGGTTCAACCCCCGCGGTCCGGAGCAGCGCGAGGGCGCGGTCGGCAAAGCGGCTCTGCACATCCTTGGGGTAGGTGA
>CAYWOW010000439.1:0-2286 GCA_964459005.1 uncultured Acetobacteraceae bacterium | reverse complement strand
CATTTCGCCGTCGTGCATCCGCGCGCTGAGCGCGACCACCGGCAGTTCGGACCAGGCGCCGCCCTCGCGCAGCTTGCGCACGAACGCCAGCCCGTCCATTTCCGGCATCTCGATGTCCGACACCACGGCGTCGAACATCGCCCCGCTGTCGCGCAAGCCGAGCGCATCGATGGCGGTTTCGCAGGCCGTGACCTCGTAACCCTCGGCCGCCAGCGCCGGCACCAGCAGGTTGCGGAAGAAATCGCTGTCCTCGACCACCAGCACCCGCGCCAGTCGCGACCCGGCGGTCTTCTGACCCGCGCGGAACCAGTCATGGGCGGCCTGGGTGAGCCAGTAGGTGGTGTCGATCACGTCGGTGGCGCGGCCCGCGACCACGGCGGTGCCGAGCAGGCCCGGCCGGTCGCCGGACAGCTCCACCTTCAGCCGGTCCTCGACCACGTCGAGAATTTCGTCGACCACCAGCCCCATGCGGCGGTCGCGCCCGAGCGCGCGGTCGATATCGTTGAACACCAGCACGGCCTGCCGCGGCTTGTCGTAATCGAGGGTGCCGGACAGCGCCACCAGCGGCATCAGCCGGCCGCGATATTGCACGACCGGTTGGCCGGCGGAGACTTCGATGCGGTCGCGCTCGATGTCTTCCAGCCGGGCCACCAGGCTGAGCGGCACCGCCTTGGGCGCGCCGCCGCCGGCACGGAACAGCAGCATGGCGGTGCGCTGTTCGGACTGCGCCACCGCCACCCGCGCGGGGTTCTCCGCCAACTGCGACTCGCTGCCCGCAATGCCGTTGGCGCGGGCGATGCCGTTGGGGTCGAGAATCATGATCACCGAGCCGTCGCCGAGGATGGTGTTGCCGCTGAACATGGTGATGTGGCGCAGGATCGGCGCCACCGGCTTGACCACGATCTCTTCGGTGTCGAACACCCGGTCGACGATGATGCCCAGCGTGCCGGCGCCGACCTGGGTGACGACGATGCACTGTCCGGCTTCCCCGGCGCCGGCGTCCTGCTCCAGGCGGAGCAGCCCGGCCAGGCTGACCAGCGGCAGCAGCCGGTCGCGCAGGCGCAGCACCGGCGTGCCGAGGATACGTTCGATACGGCTTTCGGCACGGTCGGCCGCGCTGCCCTCACCGCCGGCGGCGCGCACCAGCTCGACCACACAGATCTGCGGAATGGCGAAACGCTCGCGACCGGCCTGCACGATCAGCGCCGAGACGATGGCGAGCGTCAGCGGGATCTTGACGATGAAGGTGGTGCCCTGACCGGCGACGCTCTTGAGGTCGATGCCGCCGCCGAAGCGCTCGATATTGGTCTTGACCACGTCCAGACCGACGCCGCGGCCGGACACCGCGGTGACCACGGTGGCGGTGGAAAAGCCCGCCCGGAAGATGAAGCGGTGGATCTGCTCGTCGGTCATGGCCGCGAGTTCGGCTTCGCTGGCCAGCCCGCGCGACAGGATCTTGGCCCGGATGCGATCGGCCGGCAGGCCGCGCCCGTCATCGGCCACTTCGATGATGATGTGGCCGCCCTCGTGGAAAGCGTTGAGCGCAATATGCCCGGTTTCCGGCTTGCCCGCCGCGCGCCGCTCGGCGGGGGTTTCCAGCCCGTGGTCGGCGGAGTTGCGCACCATGTGGGTCAGCGGGTCCTTGATGAGCTCCAGGACCTGCCGGTCGAGTTCGGTGTCGGCGCCGTGCAGCACCAGTTCGATGCGCTTGTCGAGTTCGCGGGCGAGGTCGCGCACCTGCCGCGGCAGTTTGTTCCACGCATTGCCGATCGGCTGCATGCGCGTTTTCATCACCCCTTCCTGCAGGTCGGACGTGATGTGCGACAACCGTTGCAGCGGCACGCTGAACGCCGAGTCCTCCTGCGAGCGCGCCAGCTGAAGCAGCTGGTTGCGGGTCAGCACCAGTTCGCTGACCAGGGTCATCAGGCCCTCCAGCACGTCGACGCCGACCCGGATGGTCTGCCCGGCCGCCGGCGGCTCGACCGGCGCCGCGTCGGCCGGCTCGGGCGCCGGCTCGGCGGCGGCGGGGGCCGGGGCCACTTCCCGTGCCGGGGGTGGTGGCGCGGCGGGCGGGGCGGCGGTCCCGCCACCACCCTCCGCCACGGCGTTCAGCGCGGCCACCAGCTCGGTGTCATCGCCCGCCGGCTCGGCCCCGCTGGTCGCCAGACCCGCGACGATCTCCTTGATCCGATCGATGCCACTGAGCGCCGCGCTGATGGTGTCCGGCGTCACCGCCAGCACGCCGTCGCGCACGCGCACCAGCACATTCTCGGCCGCATGGGCCAC
>CAYWOW010000438.1:0-2288 GCA_964459005.1 uncultured Acetobacteraceae bacterium | reverse complement strand
TGGCCCGGCGTTTCGATCACCCGGCCCACCGCCTCGCCCACCGCCACGCTGTCGCCGTCCCGCACCGCCTGGTTGAGTGCGGGCAGGCGGTGGGCGTCGGCGCGCGCGCCGATCACGCGGGCGCCGTAGCGGTCGCGGACCTCGTCGGTGCCGGCGACGTGGTCGCCATGGTGGTGGGTCAGCAGGATCGCGTCGAGCCGCCCGCCGGCGGCATCGACGGCGGCGATGACCGGCCCGGGCTCGGCCGGATCGACGATGGCGGTGGCGCCGGTCGCCGCATCGCGCAGCAACCAGGCGTAGTTGTCCCGCAGAAGGGCAACCGGTTGGGCGGTGATCATGTGGCCACTGTAGCGGCCCCGCGGGGAGCGGAGAAGACCCGCCGCCGGGCGGGGGGCTGAGAATCCGGCCCTTCATGCTATAGGAACGACATGGCGAGCGAAGCGCAGACAACGGCGGATTTTTACGCCACGCCTCGGGGCGCGATGGTCGCGCGCCTGCTGCGCGAGCGGTTGGGTACGCTGTGGCCGGCGCTGGACGGGCAGTCCGTGCTCGGGCTGGGCTACGCCGCGCCCTACCTGCGGCTGTGGCGCGAGCAGGCCCAGCGCTGCATCGCCCTGACGCCGGAGCCGGCGGCGGCGGTGCGCTGGCCGGCCGGCCTGCCCAACCTGTCCTGCACCGGCCAGGAAGACGCGCTGCCCTTCCCGGATCTCTGCTTCGACCGCATCCTGGTGATGCACGGGCTGGAAGTGGCCGAAAACGCCCGCCGCCTGCTGCGCGAGGTCTGGCGCGTGCTGAAGGACGACGGCCGGCTGCTGGTGGTGGCGCCGAACCGGCGCGGCATGTGGGCGTACGTGGAAAACACCCCGTTCGGCCACGGCCAGCCCTATTCGGCCGGCCAGATCGACCGGCTGCTCGCCGCCTCGCTGTTTCGGGTGGAACGCCGCGACGCCGCCCTGTTCATGCCGCCGCTGCGCCTGCGCCCCATCCTCCGCAGCGCCCGCCTGCTGGAGCACGGCGCCCGCCGCCTGCTGCCCCCGGCGATGGCCGGCCTGACCCTTACCGAAGCGACCAAGGACATGTACGCCGCGGTGCCCATCCAGGCCAGGCCGACGCATCGCATCACGCTCGCGGAGGCGGCGTAGGCCCTGGTTTCCTGCTAGGATCGTTGTCCGGCCGATTCGCAAAAGGGGGGCGACAATGAGCCAGGCGACGATCCCGAGGGAGACTTTCACCACGATGCGGCGCCGGCTCGTGTCGATCTTCGGCGGGTCCATCGGCAACCTGATCGAGTGGTACGATTTCTACGTCTATAATTTCTTCGCGCTGTATTTCGCCAAATCGTTCTTTCCCAATTCCACCCCGACGGTGCAGTTGCTGGACACCTTCGGCATCTACGCGCTGGGTTTCCTGATCCGCCCGGTCGGCGGCTGGATGCTGGGCGCCTATGCCGACCGGGTCGGGCGCAAGCGGGCGCTGACGCTGTCGGTGATGCTGATGTGCCTGGGCTCGCTGCTGATCGCCATCGCCCCGGTCTATGCCACCGTCGGCGTCTGGGCCCCGGTGCTGCTGCTGGCGGCGCGGCTGATCCAGGGCATTTCGCTCGGCGGCGAATACGGCACCTCGGCCACCTACCTGAGCGAGGTCGCCACCTCCCGCCACCGCGGCTTCTACAGCAGCTTCCAGTACGTCACCCTGATCGGCGGGCAGGTGCTGGGCAGCGCCACCCTGCTGGTGATGCAGGCCGCCTTCACCGCCCCCCAACTGGAAGCCTGGGGCTGGCGGATCCCGTTCCTGATCGGCGCGGCCTGCGCGCTGTTCGGCCTCTATCTGCGGGCCAACCTGGTGGAAACCGAGCAGTACCTGCGTGCCAGCCTCGACGAGAAGCGGGGCGCGCTCACCGAACTGCTGCACCACTGGAAGGCGGTTTTGCTGGTGTTCGGCCTGACCATGGGCGGCACCACGGCGTTCTACACCTACACCACCTACATGCCGACCTTCCTGGTCAACACGGTCAAGCTGACGCGCGACCAGGCCACCCAGATCTCGTTCATCTCGCTGGTGCTCTACGCCCTGTTCCAGCCGGTGGCCGGGTTGATTTCCGACTGGGTCGGGCGGCGGCCGGTGCTGATGTGGTTCGGCCTGTTCGGCACCCTGGGCACGGTGCCGATCCTGACCGCGCTGTCCGCCACCCACAGCTACGCCACGGCGCTGGCGCTGATCCTGACCGCGCTGCTCATCGTCAGCGGCTACACCGCGATCAACGCGGTGGTGAAGGCCGAGATGTTCCC
>CAYWOW010000437.1:0-2295 GCA_964459005.1 uncultured Acetobacteraceae bacterium | reverse complement strand
AGATCCGCCCATCATCGAGGAAGCGGGTGAACGCGGCCCAGCGCTTGAGCATGTAATCGATCGCCTTGGCGACATCGTCGTGGCGCGACAGCCTGGCGCGCTCCTGCTGCATCCAGACCCCCAGTTCGACCACCAGCGGCAAGCTGCGTTCGCGGCGGACGGCGAGGCGCTCGGCCGCCGGTTTGCCGTTGATGGCGCGCTCGATGTCGAACAACGCGTCGATCCGGCGCACGGCGGCTAGCGCCAGCGGCGAGACGAAGGTGGGCGTCTTGCCTTGCGCGCGGCGTCGGGCGTTCTGTGCCAGGTCCGCCAGCACGAAGAACTTGCGCCGCGCATGCGACCAGCACGCCGCCTCGGTGATCGGCCCTGGTTCACGATCGGGGTCGTAGAGCTTCGTGTAGCCCCCGAAGGCATCGGCCTGGAGGATGCCGCGATAGCTGGCCAAATGACCCTGCGGGTGCGCACCGGCGCGATCGCGCGAGTAGTAAAATACCGCGGCGGGTGGCGCCGGACCGCCGAACGGACAATCGTCGCGGACGTAGACCCAGGCCCGGCCGGTATCGGTCTTGCCGCGCGCCAGCACCGGCACGGTCGTGTCGTCGCCATGCAACCGCTCCGCGGCGAAGACATGCGCCTCGATGAGCTTGAACAAAGGGTCCAGCACGGCGCAGCAGGCGCCCACCTGGTCGGCCAGGGTGGACAGGCTGATCGGCACGCCCTCGCGGGCGTAGCGTTCGGCTTGGCGGTTCAGCGGCTGGTGCTGGCCGAACTTCTCGAAGGCGACCATGGCCAAGAGGTTCGGCCCCGCCCACCCTCGCGGAACCACATGGAAGGGTGCGGGGGCTTGGCTGATGGCCTCACAATCGCGGCAGGTGAACTTCTCGCGAACCGTCTGGACCACCTTCCACTGCCGCGGGATGACCTCCAGCGTCTCGGTGACGTCCTCTCCCAGTTTGGACAGGCGTGCGCTGCCGCAACACTTGCAGGCGGTCGGTCCCGCTACGACCACGCGCTCGCGCGGCAGGGGCTCGGGGAATGGCTTGCGCGCAGGGCGCTTGCGGACGAACGCCGCCACGGTCGTGGTCCTGGCCGCGTCCTTCTCGGCCTGCAGTTCATCCTCGGTAGCCGCGGCCTCCAATTCCTCCAGCTGCAGTTCCATCTGGTCGAGCAGGCGCTGCGTCCGCTCGGAGCGAGGGCCGTAGATCTCCCGCCGCAGCTTCTCGATCTCCAGTTGCTGGCGAGCGACCAGCGCCTCGGCGTCGGATTGCCGCGCCCGCGCCACGGCGGCCTCGGCCTGAGCAAGGTCGGCCCGGGCACGCTCGGCAAGCAGCGCTGCTTTCAGCGCCGCGATGTCGTCCGGCAGGGCGTCGGAGGCAGCATCCATAACCCGGATCGAATCACGAATCGCCCCGGCACGGTACTGTTTTCTCCGCTTCGACCCACGGTTTTTGCCCTATCCGGCGGCCCGCGGGCGCCAGGTCTGCTGGGGGTTCCTCCAATCGATCCCTTCGAGCAGATAACCCATCTGCGCGGCCGTCAGCGCCACCGCGCCATCCACGGTCTGTGGCCAGAGAAAGCGCCCGCGGTCCAGACGCTTGGCATACAGCGACATGCCGATGCCATCGTGCCAAATCGCCTTTATCAAGGAGCCGTTACGACCACGAAAGACAAAAACGTCGCCCGCGAACGGGTCGCGGCCGAGCCCCTCCTGCACCTGCAACGCCAGCCCCCGCATGCCCCGACGCATATCGGTGTGGCCGCTCGCGAGCCACACCCGGATCCCCGACGCGATCGGGATCATTCGCGCAGCGCGGCCAGCACGCGTCGCAAGGCAGCAAGGTTCACGTCGCTGCCAACCCGCACCTGCCGTCCGTTGCCCAGTTCGATCTCGATCAGGCCGGACGGCGCCGTCGCCCGGGCAGGCAGAGCGGAGCGCGTTGCGGCAGGGCAGGATCCCGGTGCCACCGTCGGCGCCGCCCCGATCATCCGCACCGGCATGAACACCGGCGTCTCCGCCGCCGCGGCCAGCACACCCTCCCGTACCTGCCGACGCCATGTGAACAACAGGCTCTCGCAGACACCGTGCCGCGCCGCGACAGCGCGCATCGTCGCGCCAGCCTCCTGCGTCTCCGCGACCAGACGGAGCTTCTCCGCCGTGCTCCACCGCCGGCGACGCTCCCGACCCGTGATGATCTCCACCACCCCATCCATCACAACACCTCAACCACCCACTTAAGGTGCTACTTAAGGTGACGGTTCGCGGCTGGCCCAGGCGGCCCTCGGCGCAGGGTTACG
>CAYWOW010000436.1:0-2310 GCA_964459005.1 uncultured Acetobacteraceae bacterium | reverse complement strand
CATCTGACCTGTGCGATCATGATGTGGAATCTGCAGCCCGCGTGATGCGTGCTGGCCGGGCGCGGGAGCGCCCGGCCAACCGGCGCGGACGCACGGACAACAGGTGGGGCAACGGGTGTATGCCGTTTCGTAGCGGTTTTGGCCGTCTGACACCGGGGGTGGCACACTGACACGCGCAGGCATCAGCCCCGCAAAGCCGCGCCGATTTCGTCCAGCACCGCCGGGTCCTCTATGTTCGGCGGCACCGGTGGCGTTTCCCCATCCGCGATCTTGCGTATCGTTGCACGGAGAATCTTGCCGGACCGCGTCTTTGGCAGCCGCGCCACCACGCGGGCGTCCCTGAACGCCGCGACGGGACCGATGCGCTCGCGGACCAGGGCGACGAGTTCGGCGGCGATTTCGGTCTCGGGACGGTCGACGCCGGACTTCAGGACCACGAGGCCCAGCGGCGCCTGCCCCTTCAACGCGTCCCTTACGCCAATCACGGCGCATTCGGCGACGTCCTTGTGGGACGCCAGGATCTCCTCCATCGACCCGGTCGACAAACGATGGCCGGCGACGTTGATGATGTCATCGGTTCGGCCCATGACCCAGACATCGCCGTTCTCATCCACCATGCCGGCGTCGCCCGTGCGGTACCAGCCCGGGAAATCCGACGTGTAGATGCGGCGATACCCGGCATCGTCCCGCCACAGCGTCGGGCCGCAGCCCGGCGGCAAGGGGAGTTTCAGCGACAGGTTGCCGTTGGTGCCGCGCGGCAGGACATGGCCGTTATCGTCCAACGCGTGAAGGTCGTAGCCTGGGCACGGACGCCCTCCTGATCCGGGCAGGAACGGGAACAACCCGAATTCGCGGAACCCGGCCGTGATCGGCCAGCCCGTTTCGGTCTGCCACCAATGATCGACGACCGGCTTGGCAAGCTTTTCATGCGCCCAGATGTGCGTGGGCGGGTCGCAGCGCTCACCCGCCACGTAAAGCGCCTCCAACTTCGACAGATTGTGTTGGGCGGCGAGTTTCAGCTCCGGGTCCAGCTGCTTGATCGCCCGCATCGTCGTCGGCGCGGTGAACAGCACCCGCACGCCGTGCTGCGCGCAAACCCGCCAATAAGCGGCCGCGTCGGGGGTGCCAACCGGCTTGCCCTCGTACATCACCGACGTGCAACCCCGCAGCAGCGGGCCATAGACGATGTAGCTGTGGCCGACGACCCAGCCGACGTCGGAGGCGGTCCAGAAGACGTCCCCGGCGTCGAGGCCGTAGATCATTTTCACCGACTTCCACAGCGCCACCGCGTGGCCGCCGTTGTCACGCATGATGCCCTTGGGCCGGCCGGTCGTGCCGGACGTGTAAAGGATATAAAGCGGGTCGGTCGCCAACACCGGCACGCAGGGATGCGGCGCGGCGGCTTGTTCCGCTGCCCGGAAATCGTGGTCGCGGCCCGCGGTCAACGCGCACGGCGACTGCTCGCGCTGCAGGACCAGGCAGCAATCCGGCTTGTGCGGCGACAGGGCGATCGCGGCATCCAGCAACGACTTGTATTTGACGACGCGGCCCGGCTCCAGCCCGCACGAGGCAGAAACGATTACCTTCGGCTGGGCATCGGCGATGCGGACCGAGAGCTCCGCCGCCGCGAAGCCGCCGAACACGACCGAGTGGATCGCGCCCAGCCGTGCGCAGGCCAGCATCGTGATCGCCGCTTCCGGCACCATCGGCATGTAGATGATGACGCGGTCGCCTTTCGTCACGCCCCTGGCCGCCAGCGCGCCGGCGACCTTGGCCGTGCGGTCGCGCATCTGGGTGTAGGTATGGGTGACGATCCTGCCGGTCATCGCGCTGTCCCAGATCAGCGCGACACGGTCGCCATTGCCGGCCTCCACATGGCGGTCAAGCGCGTTGTAGCAGGTGTTCAGCATCCCGCCGGCGAACCATTGGCCGTACGCCCCCAGATCGGGGTCGAACAGTCTGTCCCAAGGCTTGTCCCAGACGATGCCCCTGGCGGCTTCGGCCCACCAGTCCTGCGGGTTGGTCTTCCACGCGGCGTAAGCGGCCTCATAGGCGACGGTCATGACCGTTTGCTTCCCCCCTGCTTCACCTGCTTTATGCGGGGACAGTAGCACATTCAGCAAGCCGTAGGGTGCAGTGCCGCTTGGCACTGCACCACCCTCATTCGCCAGCAGCACGTTCAGCGCTGGAAAGCGCAGCGCATTCCGCCTCTTGCGCCTCACCGCCACGTTCCCGCTTCCGGCCAACCCCGAATTCCGCCACGAAATCCCGTTGCGCTCGGCGCGCCTTTATGCTAGGAATATATTCGTG
>CAYWOW010000435.1:0-2317 GCA_964459005.1 uncultured Acetobacteraceae bacterium | reverse complement strand
CGCGCCGGCGGGCAGCGCCAGCAGGCTCAGCGCCACGGCGGCGCCGGTCGTCCAGTGTCTCATCCCCGTCCCTTCCCTCAGCGCCGCGGAAATACCCGCGGCCGCAAGCCCTGATAGAACCAGTGCACCAAACTCACCGCGTCGAACACCGGCACGCCGAAACGCTCCGCCATGGCGGCAGAAAACGGCGCCATGTTGGTGCATTCGCAGACGATGGCGCCGATGTCGCCCCGATCCATCAGCGCCGCGGCGGCGTCGAGCACCTCGCGCTCCTGCACGTCGTAGGGCACCGACGTGTCGCCTTGCACGATGGCGCGGCGGAACTCGCTGGCCGCCGGCACCCCAACCACCAGGGTTGCCGGATCGACGCCGACCGCCTCGAGATAGGGCGCGGTCAGGGCGGCCGCGTCATAGGTCAGGATGCCGACGCGCCGCCCGCCCGGCAGGGTGCGCGCCACCATCGGCACCTGCAGCAGCGCGCTGGTGGCCACCGGCACCGGACAGGCCTGCGCCAGCGCGGCCTGGTAAAAGGCCAGGAAGCCGCAGGTGGTGGCGATGCCGTCCACCCCCTCGTCGACGAGTTCCCCTGCCGCCGCGATGAAAGCCGGCAGCAGCGCGCCGTCATGCGCATGTATGATGTTGGCCGGCGTGGCGCCGCGCACCACCTTGTAGGCGACCGGGAACGGCCAGGTCCCGGCATTGCCGATGTCGCCGGCGAAGCGGCGGAACCGCGTCTCCAGCATCAGGATGCCGAGGGTGACGCCCCAGTAAGTCCGCCCGCGCACGCTCAGCCCTTCCCCACCGCCTCGTCCCGGCGCGCCGCCATGCCGTCCTCCATGGATCGCGGGTAGCGCGGCGGCAAGGCCGACACCCGGTCCAGCCGGTCCAGCGCCTCCGCCGGCAGGCTGAAGCCGGTCGCCGCCAGGCTGTCGGCGAGTTGGCCGGCGGTGCGGGCGCCGATGATGGCGGCGCTCACCCAGGGCCGCTCCAGCACCCAGCGCAGCGCCACCTGGGCGGGCGGCCGGCCGAGCTCGGCGGCAACGGCGAACAGCGCGGTCAGGATGGCGTCGTGGTCGGGATGGAAAAACCGGCTGGGGAGGTTCCAGCCCCCAGCCGCGCGGCTGCCCTCGGGGGCGGCCTCGACCGACTGGTATTTGCCGGTCAGGTAGCCGCCGGCGAGCGGCGACCACACCGCCACGCCCAGCCCCTTGAGGTCGCAGACCGGCACGATCTCCTGCTCGATGTCGCGCACCAGCAGGCTGTATTGCGGCTGATAGACGGAGAAGCCGGTCCAGCCCTGGCGGTCGCTGATCCACAGCGCCTCCATCACGCGCCAGGCCTCGTAGTTGCTGACCGCGGTGTAGCGCACCTTGCCCTGGCGGACGAGGTCGTCGAGCGCGCGCAGGGTCTCGTCCAGCGGCGTCTGCACGTCGACGTGGTGGATGTAATAGAGGTCGAGCCAGTCGGTTTGCAGCCGCCGCAGGCTGTCCTCGGCGGCGAGCATGATATGGGCGCGCGAGGTGCCGGAATCGTTGACGCCGGGTCCCATCGGGTTGAACACCTTGCTGGCCAGCACGACGTGGCGCCGCCGGCCCAGCAGGGCCTGGCCGAGCATGGTCTCCGCCACCCCGCCGTTATAGCCGTCGGCGGTGTCGATGAAATTGACGCCCGCCTCGAGCGCGGCATCGACCATATGGGTGGTCTCGGCCTGGTCGGCGCCGCGGCCGAAGGTCATGCTGCCCAGGCAGATCTCTGACACCTTCAGCCCGCTGCGGCCGAGACGACGGTAGTGCATGGTTCCACTCTCCCGCTGGTTCCGCGGGAGGCTAACCCCGGATGCCCTCCGGCACCAGCACCGCCGCCCCGGTGAGGGTGCCGTCGCGCAACGCGCGCAGCGCCTCGTTGGCCTGCGAGAGCGGGAAAACCGTGGTCTCGGTGAGCACCGGGATGCGGGCGGCGATGGCCAAGAATTCCTCGCCGTCGCGGCGGGTGAGGTTGGCGACGGAGCGGACCTGCCGCTCCATCCACAGCAGCGAATAGGGAAACGCCGGAATATCGCTCATGTGAATGCCGCCGCACACCACGACCCCGCCAGGGGCAACGGCCCGCAGCGCCGCCGGCACCAGGGCGCCGACCGGGGCGAAAATCAGCGCGGCGTCGAGCGGTTCGGGCGGTGCGATGTCCGACCCGCCGGCCCAGACCGCGCCGATGCGGCGGGCGAAATTTTGGGCGGCGGCATCGCCGGGGCGGGTGAAGGCATAGACCTCCCTGCCCTCCCAGCGCGCCACCTGGGCGGCGATGTGGGCGGCCGCGCCGA
>CAYWOW010000434.1:0-2321 GCA_964459005.1 uncultured Acetobacteraceae bacterium | reverse complement strand
TCCTGACCGAGAGCGGCTGGGTGCCGCTGCGCATGGATCGCGACTTCTCGGGCTTCCTGAGCAAGAACCCCGAGTACAAGGCATTCCTCGAGCCGATCGAAGGCTATGTGCCATGGATCGAGGCGCCCGATACCGCCTATGTCGAAGCGACGAGCCGGACCGGAGACGTCATCCTGGCGGCGTTCCGCGACGCCTCGCTGCTGAACAACCCCGACGGCGCGCGCAAGGTGATTCTCAAGGCGCAGGACGTCGCCGTCGACATCCTGAAGAACTCCGACATCTACGCTCCGTGATGCGCCTTCCGGCCGGAGTACTGCCATGAGCGGGGCGACGCAGCACCTTGCTGCGGCGCCCTTCGCCCGCCGGTCGCAATTGCGCCGCTCGTGGGCGCAGATGCGGCGCAACCACATCGGCTTCGTGGTCTGCGCCCTCGGGCCGATCCTGGCGTTGTTCGTGCTCATCCGGATCTACCCGATCCTCGAGACGATCCGGCTGTCGTTCTATAACTATAACATCACCCAGCGCCGCAACCCGTTCGTCGGCCTCTCCAACTACATCCGCCTGTTCGACGACGACCCGTTCCGCACCGCGCTGCTGAACACCATCGGCTTCTCGGTGCTGTCGGTCATCGTCACGCTCGCGCTGGCCCTCACCATCGCCATCCTGCTGCGCAGCATCGAACACACCGCCGCCACCTTCGAGCTGCTGTTCTACATTCCGGTGGTCATCCCCTGGGTTCCGGCGGCGGTCATCTGGAAATGGATCTACGACCCGGCCTACGGCGCGCTGAACTATGTGCTGTCGGGCTTCGGCGTCGCGCGGCTCGGCTGGCTGCAGGAACCGACGCTGATCCTGTACGCGATCGTCCTCGTTTCCGTCTGGAAACTCGTCGGCTATTTCATCGTGATCTACGGCGTGGGGCTGCGCAGCATCCCCGAGGAGCTGCTCGAGGCGGCCAGCCTCGACGGGGCGACGGCGTGGCAGAAGGTGGTCCATATCGTGCTGCCGCTGATGCGTCCCATCATCCTGTTCACCGTCGTCACCTGCACCATCATCTGCTTCAATGTCTTCGCGCCGGTCTACGTGCTGACCGCCTCCTCGCAGGGCGCGCCCGCCTACGACTTCAAGGTCGTCGTCGGCGAAATCTATCAGAACGGCTTCGTCTTCTACCACATGGGCTACGCCGGCGCGCAGTGCGTGGTGGTGCTGCTGTTCGTGATGTCGCTGCTTGCCGTGCAATTCCTGGCGTTCCGGGAGAAGTGAGCGGCAATGTTCGAAGAACGCTCGATCCG
The DNA here is from genome assembly GCA_964459005.1 of uncultured Acetobacteraceae bacterium. GTDB lineage: Bacteria > Pseudomonadota > Alphaproteobacteria > Acetobacterales > Acetobacteraceae > Rhodovastum. The sequence goes on along the minus strand of CAYWOW010000434.1, from coordinate 1,029 downwards.
TATCGCCGCCTGGGCGGCTTGCTCCACCCTCGCCCTGTTCACGGTGCTGCCGTTCGTCTGGATCGTCGCCACCGCGTTCAAGACGGCGAACGAGATCAACATGTGGCCGCCGACCTTCCTGCCGCATGCGCCGACGATGGAGAATTTCCACCAACTCCTGCACGAAACCCCGTTCCTGCGCTACATCTTCAATTCGCTGCTGATCGCCGTCGGCTCGACCGCATCGATCATGCTGACCTCGAGCCTGGGCGGATTCGTCTTCGCCAAGTACCGCTTTCCGCTCCGCGGCCCGCTGTTCATGATGATCCTGGCCAGCGCGATCATTCCGCTGGAAGCCTACATGGTGCCGCTCTACATCATGGTGTTCAAAGTGCATATGCTGAACACCTTCGCGGCCCTGATCTTCCCACTGATGATCATGACGTTCGGCGTCTTCTTCATGCGCCAGGTCATCATGTCCATCCCCGACGACCTGCTCGAGGCGGCGCGGATCGACGGGGCGAGCGAGCTTTGGATCTACCTGCGGATCGTCGTCTATCTGAGCAACTCCGGCCTGATGGCCATCGGCGTGTTCGCCTTCACGCAAGCCTGGGCGAACTTCATCTGGCCGCTGGTCGTGGTCTCCTCCGGCGACATGTACACGACCGAACTCGGTCTCGCCGAATATCAGCGGGCCTTCTTCACCGAATACGGACCGATCGCCGCCGGAGCGGTCATCAGCATCGTCCCCATGCTGATCGTCTTCGCCCTGCTGCGCCGCCATATCATGCAGGGCATCGCTACGAGTGGCATGAAGGGGTGAAGGAAGACCAGGGCTCTGCCCTGGACCCGCCAGGGGCCGTGAGGCCCCTGGACCCCGATACCAAGTAAGTTGTTGAGAGAGAGGGGGGCAAGGAGATGTTTCGGCATTACCTCGCCCCCCTCTCTCTCAACAACCTCGCTTAAGTAATGGGATCCAAGGGCCTCACGGCCCTTGGCGGGGTCGAGGGGCGGAGCCCCCGCCTTCCTTCACCCCATCGGCCGCATCGT
>CAYWOW010000433.1:0-2336 GCA_964459005.1 uncultured Acetobacteraceae bacterium | reverse complement strand
GGCGGCGGGGCGGGCTTTCGTTTCGCCGACCAACCGGAGGACCGCACCCGGCTGTGGAAGGCCCGCCACGACAACTACTACGCCTGCCTGGCCTATGCGCCGGGGAAGAAGAACATGGGCACCGACGCCTGCGTGCCGATTTCCGCGCTCGCCGACTGCATCCTCGAGACCGAGACCGATATCGAAGCGACCGGGCTGATCGCCCCCATCGTCGGGCATGTCGGCGACGGCGGCTTTCATCTCGGCATCATGTACGACCCGGAGGATCCCGAGGAGGTTCGTCGCGCCGAGGATCTCGCCCGGCGCACCGCGGAGCGGGCCATCCGGTTCGGCGGCACCTGCACGAGCGAGCACGGCGTCGGTCTGCACCGGCGCGACCTGCTCGACGTGGAGCATGGACCGGGCGTGGCGGTGATGCGCACGATCAAGCAGGCGCTCGATCCGCTCGGCATCATGAACCCCGGCAAGATGCTCAACCAGGCAACGTAGGGATGCCATGACGCGGCGCACGGTCGAGGCGACGCCCGGCCTTTTTCGAGATCCCATAATATGGGACACCGTTCCGAATAATTGTTGACAGGTTTTTGGCCCTCCCGCATGGTCCATTGCAAGCAGGTCGCCAACCGGAGCGCGGCTGGCGATGGCCAAATTGGGAAGGAAACAGACAATGACCTCTCGCCATCTGGATGCGCAGGCCCGCGGAGCGCGCGTTTCGCGCCGTGCGGCGATCGGCACCGGCCTTGCTGCCGTGGGTGCCTCGCTTCTCCCGGCCAGCGTGCGTGCCCAGGCCTCCGGCGAACCGATTCCGATCGGTTGTTCCGCCGCCCTGACCGCCCAGTTCGCCCAGAACGGGGCTTGGATGAAGAACGGCGTCAGCCTGGCCGCCAAGCAGATCAACGACAAGGGCGGCGTCAAGGGCCGGCCGATTCAGTTGTTCTTCGAGGATGACCAGGGGCCGAATCCGACCGCGGCGTCGAACGCCGTCATCAAGTTGCTGACCCAGTCCAAGGTCGTCGCGATGATCGGGCCGCACTTCACCCCGGCCATCCTGCCGGTCGAGCCGATCCTGCAGCAGCACAGCGTGCCGGCGCTCACCGGGGCCACCGGTCCGGTGGTGACGCAGCAACACAATGACTGGGTGTTCCGCGTGCGCCTGAACGACACCACCGGCGCGGTCCTGCTGGTGAAATACGTCCTCCAGAATCTGGGCTGGAAGAAGATCGGCATCGACTACGTCAACACGGCGTTCGGCCAGAGCGGCATCGATGCCGTCAAGGCCGCGCTGGCCGCGCAGGGCATCACACCCATCGCGACGCAGACACATCTGGACAGCACCAAGGACTTCACCGCCCAGTTGCTGACCTTCCAGCAGGCCGGAGTGGACGGGATCATCGTCTGGACCGACGACCAGCCAAGCGGGCTGCTGGTCAAGCAGTTGAAGACGCTGGGCATGAAATACGGCATCGCCGGCTCGACCACGTTCAGCCAGCCGCCGTTCCTCTCGCTCGCCGGCGACGCCGCCGACGGCACCTATTCCGTCACCGACTTCGTGCAGTCGAATACCGATCCCGCGATCGCCGCCTGGAAGCCGGTCTATCACGCCGTCTATGGCGAGGACCCCGAGCTTTACGCCACCACCTACTACGATGCGATGAACCTGATCGCCTTCGCGGCGAGCCAGGCCAGCGCCATCACCGGCCCGGGCATCCGCGACGCGCTGACGAAGATCAAGGATCGGCCGGGGATCATGACCACCTACAGTTGGAGCCCGGAAGGCAACATGGTGCATTCCGGCCTGATCGCCGTTGCCAAGGGCACGACCCCGACCGTCGTCGCGGTCATCAAGGAATAAAACAGCGTGTCGGCGACGCTCATCCAACTTGTTCTTGCCGGACTGGCCATGGGCGCGGTCTACGCGCTCGTGGCGCTCGGCTTCACGCTGATCTGGAATGCCGTCGGCATCGTCAACTTCGCCCAGGGCGATGTCGTGATGCTCGGCGCCTACTTCGCGGTCGGCTGGTGCGTCGATACGTGGCACCTGCCGATCGGCGTCGATCTCCTGGTCATGCTGGCATTCATGGCCGTCTTCGGCTGGGCCTTTGCCACCTTCGTCTATCGGCCCGTCCGCAACGCGTCGCAGCTTTCCGCCATCGTGGCGACCCTCGGCCTCGGCATGGTGCTGGAAAACTCCGTCGTGCTGATCTGGGGGCCGCAATCGCTGGGGTTTTCCGGACCGCTGGGCAATGCGGCCATCGAGGTGCTCGGCGCCCGGATCTACGCCCAGTACCCGCTGATCCTGGTGGTGCTGCTGGCGTTGATGTGCGCGCAGGAGGGCA
>CAYWOW010000432.1:0-2359 GCA_964459005.1 uncultured Acetobacteraceae bacterium | reverse complement strand
GCGGTGACGAAGCTCATGATGCCGCCGGCGACGATGCTGGGCAGGATCAGCGGCGCGGTGATGCGCAGGAAGGCGCGGCCGCGGCTGTAGCCCAGGCTGACCGCGGCGTCCTCCAGGTTGGGCGCAAGCTGCTGCATGGCCGCCGTCGCGCTGCGCGCGGCATAGGGCAGGCGGCGGATGAACACCGCCAGGATGATCACCAGGCCGGTACCGGTGATCGCCAGCGGCGGGGCGTTGAAACAGGTGACGAAGGCGATGCCCATGACCACCCCGGGCACCACGTAAGGCACCATCAGCAGCCCGTCCAGCAGGGTGGTGAATCGCGACGGCCGGCGCACCAGGATGTAGCCGAGCATCGTGCCCACCACCACGATGGCCGCCACCGACGAGGTCGAGAAAATCAGCGTGTTCCACACCGGGTCCATGACGTTGTGGAACACACGCTGGTAGCTCTGGGTGTCGAAGCCGGTCTGGAACACCGGGCCGCTGGTGCGGCGGAACGAGAATATCCCCACCACGATGGCCGGCAGGACGCCCACGAACACGATGCCGTAGGCCACCACATGCGCCAGCGCCGAGCGCCAGCCGCGGGGCCGCACCCGGTACGGCCGGCGCAGCGCACTGCCGTGGTACACGTCGCCCCGCAGCAGCCGGCGCTGGATGGCCACCAGCAGCACCGAAATGCCCACCAGCACCATGCTGAGGGCCGAGGCGATGCCGGGGTTGTCGCCAAGCTCGGCCGTGTAGAGGTTGTAGGCCTGGGTCGCCAGCACGTCGAAGTTGCGCCCGATCAGCCGCGGCGTGCCGAAATCGGCGATCGACAGCACGAAGGCAAGCGCCGCCCCGGCCGACAACGCCGGCAGCACCATCGGCACGGTGATCTTCAGGAACCGGCGGCCGGGCGACAGCCCGAGCCCCTCGGCGGCCTCCTCCAGCGAGCGGTTCACCTGGGCCAGCGCCGTCGCGACGAACAGGAACACGTTGGGAAAGAACTTGAAGCTGAACACCAGGATGACGCCGCCCGCGCCGTACAGCGACGGCAGGCCGATGCCGATATCCGCCAGCACGTGGCGCACGACCCCATTGGCGCCGAACAGCACGATCCAAGCATAGGCGCCGATGAAGGGCGGCGACACCAGCGCCAGCACCGCCAGCGTGCGCAGCAGCGTCTCGCCGCGCAGGCGATAGTGCGTGGTCAGCCAGGCCACCGCGCCGCCCAGCAGCACCGCCCCGGTCATGCCGCCAAATCCGGCGATCAGGGTGTTGCGGATCGCCGCCAGATGGCGAGGCCGGCTCAGCACCTCGATATAGTTCGCCAACGTCAGCCCGGTGCCGTCGGTGCCCGCCAGGCTGGCCCGCACGGCGCTGCTGAGCGGCCAGACCAGCAGCGTCAGCACCACCATCCAGATGGCAACCTGGGCGAACGTCCAGACGTCGACACGCCGGCGCGTCATGCGGCGAAGTCCGCGGCAACCCGGCCGCCGTCCGCGCCGAACAGGGTCAGATGGGGCAGCGGCAGTACCGCCTCCACCACGCGCCCCTCGAAGCCCAGCAGGTCCGGCGAGGAAGTGCGGGCCTGGTGCAGCAGCCTCCCGGCCTCGCTGTCCAGCACGCAGTGGATCTCGCGGCCGAGGAAGGTGACCTTGCGCAGCGTGGCGGGCAGGCGCAGCCCGGGTGCGGCGGATTGTCCGAGCACCACATCCTCCGGCCGGATCGCCAGCTCCACCGCGCCAGCGGCGGCGCTGTCCACCCGGCAACAGGCCGGCCCGACCGTGAGCGTCCCGTTGGCGACGTCGCCGGGCAGGAAGTTCATGGTCCCCACGAAGTGGGCGACGAACCGGGTGGCCGGCCGATGATAAAGCTCGAATGGGGTCGCCACCTGCTCGATCCGGCCGGCGTTCATCACGCAGATCCGGTCGGAGACGGCCATCGCCTCCTCCTGGTCGTGGGTGACGTAGATCGTGGTGATGCCAAGCCGGCGCTGGATGTCGCGGATGTCGTCGCGCATGTCGACGCGCAGCTTGGCATCGAGGTTGGACAGCGGCTCGTCCATCAACAGCAGCTTGGGGCGGATCACCATGGCACGCGCCAGCCCCACCCGCTGCTGCTGGCCGCCGGACAGCGCCGCCGGCATCCGGTCGGCCAGCGCCTCCAGCCGCACCGTGCGCAGCGCCTCCGGCACGCGCCGCGCGATCTCGGCGCGATCGAGGCGGCGCGCCTTCAGGCCGAAGGCGACGTTCTCGGCCACCGTCAGGTGCGGAAAGATGGCATAGTCCTGGAACACCATGCCGATGTCGCGGCGATGCGCGGGCAGCGCGTCGATGCGCTGGCCGTCCATTGCGATCGCCCCCGCTTCGGG
>CAYWOW010000431.1:0-2366 GCA_964459005.1 uncultured Acetobacteraceae bacterium | reverse complement strand
GCGCGGCCCAGCGCGACGCGCTGCTGCTGCCCGCCGGAGAGCTGGCCGGGGCGGCGGGCCAGCAGGTGGCCGATGCCGAGAATGGAAACCGCCCGTTCCAGCCGGCGCGCCCGCTCGGGCTTCGGCACGCCGCGCGCCTTCAGGCCGAAGGCGATGTTCTCGGCAACGTCGAGGTGCGGAAACAGGGCGTAGGACTGGAACACCATGGCCACCCCGCGCCGGGCGGGCGGCAGGTGGGTGACGTCGCGGCCGCCGATCTCCACCGTGCCGTCGCTGGCCTGCTCCAGGCCGGCGACGATGCGCAGGCAGGTCGTCTTGCCGCAGCCCGACGGACCCAGCAGCACGCAGAAGCTGCCCGCCGCCACCTCCAGCGACACCGCATCGAGCGCCGCCACCGGACCGAAGCGCCGGCTGACCGCGTGCAGACGCACGGCCGCTCCGGCCGTACTGGGGATCGCTGGGCGTGCCGTGTTTGCTTGGTTCGTCATCTTCCCCTGGCCAATACCGTCACGCGAACCGACTGGCGCGTGTCACTTTGATGATTCTCGTGGCCCTTGCCCAGGCCCCTTCTCGCGTGCTTGTTGCGGACCCATGGCACCGGACGCATGGCAATGCAGGTGATCGGGCTGACCGGCGGAATTGGCATGGGCAAATCGACCGCCGCCGCCGCCTTTCGCCGTGCCCATATTCCGGTGTTCGACGCCGACACCGCGGTGCACCGGCTGCAAGCGCCGGGCGGTCTGGCCCTGGACGCCATCGCGGCCGCGTTCCCCGGCACGGTCGGCAGGGACGAGAAAGGCCGCCGCGTGCTGGACCGCGCTGCGCTGCGCGGCCGCGTGCTGGCCGACCCGCTGGCGCTCAGGCGGCTGGAGGCGATCGTCCACCCGATGGTGCGGCGCGACGAACAGAAATTCCTGGCCCGCGCCCGCCGGGCCGGGGCGCGCATCGCCGTGCTCGACATCCCGCTGCTGCTGGAAACCGGCGGCGACCGGCGGGTGGACCGGGTGGTCGTGGCCTCGGCCCCGCGGCCGGTGCAGATCGCACGGGTGCGCCGCCGGCAGCACATGGACGCGGCCCAGATCCAGTTCGTGCTGGCCCACCAGATGCCGGATGCGGAAAAGCGCCGGCGCGCCGACCTGGTGGTGCGCACCGGCCTGTCGCGGCACTATGCGTTGCGGACGATTCGCCGCTTCATCCGGGACCTGTGCTCATGATCCGTTCCGTCCTGTTCGACACCGAGACCACCGGCCTGGACCCGATGGCCGGCGATCGCGTCATCGAGGTCGCGGCGCTCGAGTTGGTGAACGACCTGCCCACCGGCCGGCATTTTCATGCCCTGGTGCACCCGCAGCGCCCCATCCCCGAGGAGGTGACACGGATCCACGGCATCACCCTGGACCAGCTCGAGGGCAAGCCGCTGTTTGCCGAGATCGCCGACGAGCTGCTGGAATTTTTGGGCGACGGCAAGCTGGTGGCGCACAACGCGCCGTTCGACTTCGCTTTCCTGGACGCCGAGTTCTCGCGGCTCGGCCTGCCCCCACTGGACGGCGGGCGGATGATCGACACGCTGGCGCTGGCCAAGGCGCGGTTTCCGGGGCTGCCGAACAGCCTGGACGCGCTGTGCCGGCGCTTCGGCATCGACCTCACCGAGCGCACCACGCACAACGCGCTGCTCGACTGCAAGCTGCTGGCCGAGGTCTATGTCGAGCTTACCGGCGGGCGGCAGGGCGGCCTGTCGCTGGCGGACGCCAGGCAGGACAGCATGCCGGTGGCGAGCTACGCCGCCGTGGGCACCCGCACGCCGCGCCGGATCGTGCCGACCGAGGCGGAATCTTCGGCCCACGCGACATTCCTGAAGAAGATCAAGACGCCGATTTGGACGGCGGGGTGACGCGCGCCTTCCTCCGGGTTTCCCGGTAGAGGATGTAAAGCCCGCTGGCGATGACAACCGCGGCCCCCGCGAAAACGTGCGGCATGGGAGCGTCGTTCCAGAGCAACCAGCCCAGCACGGTCGCCCAGAGCAGGCCGGAATAGCTGAACGGGCTGATGACGGCGGCGGGCGCCAGGCCGTACGCGCGGGTCATGAAATACTGCCCGACGCCGCCGGTCAGCCCCATCAGGACCAGCAGCCCCCAGTCCGCTCCGCTCGGTGTCACCCACAGGAAGGGCAGCGGCAGGGCGGTGAACAGGGTCGTGAACACGGTGAAATAAAACACGATGGTGAGCGGCGGGTCGGATTTGTTCAGTTGGCGGATAGTGATCAGCGACAGGGCCGAGGCGATCGCCCCGCAGATCGCGACGCTGACGCCGGGGGTGAACATCCCGCGGCTCGGGTTGACGATGACCAGCACGCCGCCGAAGCCGAT
>CAYWOW010000430.1:0-2372 GCA_964459005.1 uncultured Acetobacteraceae bacterium | reverse complement strand
CATTCACGCACCTGCGCAGGCAGGCGCTGCCGCGACTGCACGCCACCCGCCCGGCGGGGACGCGGCTGCGCCTGTGGTCGGCCGCGGCGAGCACCGGACAGGAAGCCTATTCGCTCGCCATGCTGGTGGCCGAGGATCGCATGGGACTGGGCAACCGCCCGGTGGAAATCCTCGGCACCGACATCGCCCGCGAGCCGCTCGCGCGCGCACGCGCCGGGTCATACACGCAGTTCGAGATCCAGCGCGGCCTGCCCATGCAGATGCTGGTGAAGTATTTCCGCAAGGAGGGCGCCCAGTGGCAGCTGACCGACGGCATCCGCGCCATGGTCGGCTTCCGCGAGTGGAACCTGCTGGCGGATTTGCGCCCGCTCGGCCAGTTCGACGTGGTGTTCTGCCGCAACGTGCTGATCTACTTCGATCAGGCCACCAAGGCGCGCGTGCTGGAGGGGATCGCGCGCCAGCTTGCGCCGGACGGGCTGCTCTACCTGGGCGGAGCGGAGACGGTGCTGGGCATCACCGACCGGCTGGTGCCATCGGGGCCGGACTACGGCGTGTATGAACTGGCGCCGGCCCGGACGGCGGCGCGCGGGCAGGCCACCAACAGATCTAGCCCGCCACCCAGGTCCTGAACAGATCGAGATCGATATTGCCACCACTGAGGACCAGGCCGATCCGCTTGCCCGAATTGCGGTCGCGCTCCTGCAACGCCGCGGCGAGCGGTGCTGCGCCGGCTCCTTCCGCCAGGTTATGGGTATCGGTCCAGTAGGCGCGGATCGCCGCGGCGATCTCGTCGTCGGACACGGTGACGATACGCGCCGCACCGGCACGGATGATGGAAAGCGCCGCGGCGTCCGGCATACGGGTCGCGATGCCGTCGGCATTGGTCTCGGCGCGCGCGGTGCCGACGACCTGCCCCGCCGTGAAGGACAGAGCATAGGCCGGCGCGCCTTCGCTTTGCACACCGACGATCTCGGTGGCCAGGCCGAGCAGGTCACGTACCCGGATCGCCCCGCAGATACCGGAACCGAGCCCGATCGGCACATAGAGCAAAGCAAGCGGCGGCGCGGTTCGGAACATTTCCAGCGCCCAGGTTGCCACCCCCACGACCAGGTCGGGATGAAAGGGGGGGACGAATTCCAGGCCGTCTCGCACGGCGATGGCGTGCGCCTCGGCCGCCGCGGCGTCGAAATCAGTGCCGTGCTCGACCAGATCGGCACCGAGGGCACGCATGGCGGCGTTCTTCTCGGCGGAGTTTCCGTGCGGCACCACGATGGTCACGGCGACACCGGCACGCCGCCCGGCATAGGCGAGGGACTGCCCGTGGTTGCCACGCGTGGCGGAAATGATGCCGCGCACGGATGGCCGGGTTCGCCGCAACCCATCCATGTAGGTGAGACCACCGCGCACCTTGAAGGCGCCGCAGGGTGTGTGGTTTTCGTGTTTGACCCAGATGTCGGCACCGGCCCGCGTGGCGAGCAGCGGCCAGCTAAGAGTGGGGGTCGGCGGAAAAGCGGCATGCACCAGCGCGGCAGCGCGTTCGAGCTCGACTGGGTTGAACATGGGGCCTCGAAAATGTGAAATGAGGCTGCTGCGACGGCTCGGCAGCGACGGCAACACCGATCAAGCGCCGATCTCGATAACGAAAGTATTCTGTCGACCTGAACGCTCCGGGGACCACCAAGTGGCTCCCGGAGTTTTCGACCCTTCCGCGGGTATCAGGCGAGCTTGAGGTTGGTTGCCGCAGCCTTGCCGCGCTCCATGGCGACGTCGTAGCTGACTTTCTGGCCCTCGTTGAGGCCACGGAGGCCGGCTGCCTGGACCGCCGTGATATGCACGAACACGTCCTTGCCGCCGTCCTGGGGCATGATGAAGCCGTAGCCCTTGGTGGTGTTGAACCACTTGACAGTGCCGATAGCCATAGCTGCGTCTCACTCCGCTGCAAGCGCCGCGCAACAGCGCGCGGCACGGACAACCGGGCTTTTTGGACGTCTTGGAGGCACCCGATGGGTCGGAGGCGCAGCAAGCCTAGCCAAAATGCGATTGCATACCCAGCATGACCCGAAAAAGGCAGCGGAGTCAATGGTCGCGGTGGTTTCAGGAGGGTGACCGATACCATCTAAGGCCTGCCCCGGGCCCGGACCAGGATGAAGCGCGCAGGTCGGGGTTTCCGGAACCGTGAGGCTCGAACGAAAGCGGGCGGAGCCAGTCGCCTGGCTCCGCCCTCCTCAGTCTCGTGGGGCAGCCCGGACTTAGAAGTCCATATCGCCCATGCCGCCCATGCCGCCCATGCCGCCGCCCGGTCCACCACCGGCCGGGGCCTTCTTCTCCGGCCGCTCGGCGATCATCGCCTCGGTGGTCACCAGCAGGCCGGC
>CAYWOW010000429.1:0-2385 GCA_964459005.1 uncultured Acetobacteraceae bacterium | reverse complement strand
GCCCGCAGCTCGTCGGCGGCGAGGTGGCGGGCGCCGGCGTAGAGGTCGCGCGCGGTCTGGATCGCCTGATTGCGCCAGTAACCCTCGGTGGAGCGTTCGACATCGCCGCGATCGAGCACGTTGGCGGCGAACCCGGGCGTGCCGTGCGACCAGTCCAGCAGCAGCGCGGCCGGGCGGCCACTGGCGTTGACCAGGGTGTTGCGGCGGAATTCCAGCGTGCCGGCCGGGCCGGCGGCATAGGCGTGCACCGCGGCGTTGACGCGCGCGACGCTGGGGGCGCGGCGCAGCAGGTTGTCCTCCATCACCAGGCTGCCGCCATTGGCCAGCACGACCAGCGCATCGCGCACGCCGGTCGCGCCGTCTTCGATGCGGTTGCCGATCAGCTCGGTGCGCCCGGCGCCCGAGAGAATGTGCGCACCGCCGTGGCTGTCGGCGAACCGCGAGCGCTCGACATGCAGGGTCGCGACGGCACCGACCGAGAGCGCGGGGGATGGGGGGCCGATGTCGCGCACGCCGTTGGTGGTGAAGTCGCAGTCGATGATGCGCACCGTCGAGCCGGGCCGGCCGCCATCGAGCAGGCCGATCTGGTTGTCGATGAAGCGGCTTGATTCCACCGTCAGGTCGCGGCCCTCCGCGCGGATGCCGGCGCCGTTGCTGTCGGCCACGCGGGCGCGGGCAAAGGTAATATTGCGGATGGTGGTGTCTTTGCCCTGGACAATGAACAGGCCCTTGCCCTGGCAGGTGGTATCGGTGATCACCACGCCCGGGCCGGTGCCGGCGATGGTCAGGTGATCGTGGGTCCAGATCGCGCAGTCGTAGTAGTCGCCGGGGGCGATGGCGACGGTGTCGCCGTCCTGGGCCACCCGGGCGGCCGCGCTGGGGCGGTCGAAAGCGAGACCGGTGCCGACCGCGAGCGTCGCCGCCTGGCCGGGGGCGGCAAGCAGGAGGGCGGCGAGGATCGTCGGGGCCGCTGCGCGAGCCATCCACGGACCGGCCCTGTCGCTATGTCGCATCTGCTTGCCGGTGATTGCGGGGGGCGGTGAATTGAGCGATGACACTATGCCGCCGGTGAGGGGCCTGTCCACGATGAGATCGGGTGCTGGTTTTGAAGTACTGCCTCCTGCCGGGCCTGGACAACCGCCGGGGCGGAGCAGGACATGACAGGCGTCTCCGCCACCGAAGATACCAACCACGTCCTGATGTGCTGCGACATGAACTATCTGCAGCACGCGGCGGTGTTTCTGGTTTCGTTGATGGAACACAATCCGCGGCGGCGGTTCAGCGTCGTGCTGGCCTGCGACGATCTCTCGCCGGAACTGAGGGACAGGTTCGACCGCACTCTGCGCCGGTACGCCGGCCTGCAACTCCGCTTCAGCCCGGTTCTCGGGACTGCGCTGGAGGAACTGCCGATCCATGAAGGGCTGACCAAGGAATCGTGGGGCCGGCTCTGGATCGAGCACTACTTTCCCGCCGCTACCGGGAAGGCCTTTTATTTCGATCCAGACATAGTAGTGACCGGCGACCTGGGCGAATTGCTGGAGACCGACATTGCGGATCATCTCCTGGCCGCCGTCGACATACCAGGATCCGCCCGGGTCGCGGTGCATGGTTACGACCCGAGTCACGGCTACTTCAATTCAGGGGTGCTGATCGTCAACCTGGAGAAATGGTGCGACAGCGACCGGCGCGGTGCGCTGATCGCCTATACGCGGGCGCATCCCGAGCGCGTCAACGATCCGGACCAGGATGCACTCAATGGCTGCTTTCACGCCGACCGCCTGCACCTCGACTACATCTGGAATGCGATCACCCCGTTTTTCAAGACCGATTCCGACCTGGCGTTGCCGGCGCAGGAGATCGCTCGGGTGCGGCGGGATGTCCGGCTGGTTCATTTCAACGGCGGTTCGAAGCCGTGGACGTTCATGTGCAACCATCCGCGCAAGGCGGACTACGTGCGCTTCCTGCGCATGACGGCCTGGCGGGACTATCGCTATCCGGACCTGACGCCGCTCAATGTTCTGAAGAAGGTGGCGGCGTTGTTGATCGGCGAGCGCCGGATCGCGCGGATCAAGCGGGGGTTGGGATTGGCCAGGCCCTGAGCGGCGCATGCGCATCGGGTTGGTGACGGCCCACCAGCAACAGCCCGAGTTGCGCGGCCGCCCGGGCGGCGGCAATGCCGCCGTTGGTCCAGGTGATTTCAGGATAACCGTGCATATGCATCGGTAATTCGTTTGCACAAGCGTGCCAGCAAGGTGAGAACGTCGGCTTCGGCGCCCTCCGGGCGTCCAGCCAGGGTCCACAGCACCAGCAGCACAGCGAAATACACCGCGGCCCCGATCGCCACCCCGCCCAGCAACGCCAGCGCCGGGTTGGCGCCCTGCCCGC